>DATGQY010000090.1:0-30661 GCA_035303925.1 Marinobacter sp.
GAGTGCCCGCCCACCGAGCATGTAATCTTCAGATGAAGACGTAGATCTCTGCATTGCATAAATGCCAATGGCAATCATGATTGCAAAGTACGCAAATAGACTGATCCAAACGCCAATAGCCATAAGGCTCCTCCGGTTTAATGAGTCGGATTAGATCCGCTCGCTGAGCGCAGACCCAGCGTACATGCCAGTGAACTGCGCTGTTCTTCTTGTTTACCCGAATTCCATCCCTATTGGAGCGAGGCGCTCCCCGCACAGATACTCCATAAATATAGTTGACCGGCAGTGCTTTGCGACCGCAACCAACGACAAATCAGCAAGACGGGAGTACAGACGCTATAAGTTAGTATTACTACGCATTCCCGGCTTACAAAATCCTACGATTCTTTTGCAGGATTCTCCGGTACTCATGCTTTTACGAACAAAATCAGGCAACGTATTCACTGATTTGTAATCTGGACGGCGTAATGCCCTTGTGTTTTTGCAACGCGTTGGTCAGAGCACTTTGAGACGAAAATCCCGTGCGGTAACTGATTTCCGACACCGAAAACGGCGTCGTGGTGAGCAGTTTCACCGCCTGTTCAAGGCGGGTTTGCATCAGAAACTGATGAGGAGTGATACCCGCGACATCACGGAACACTTCATGAAACCGGCTGACACTGAGGCAAGCTTCCTTTGCCAGGTCCTGCACAGTAATTTTCCGGTGTAGATTATTCAGGATGTAGCGGCGGGTAGCGTCAGGACTCACACTGTGTCGATTGACTCGCCCGCTTTGCCCATCAACAATCCGGTCCGCCATGCTATACAGAATACTGGCCGCAAGGTGCCGATGCAGTGCATCGTTATCCGGAGAGCGGTCGAATTCCCCCGCCGCAAACTGAACCAACCCCTGCAGACGGTGATCCATCTGAACCGTACGCGGCTTTTCGAATATCCGGGCCATGCGCTCGTAATCAGCGTGGGCAGGTGAATCGAGAACGGGGCTCAATGGATCAAGATTGATCACCAGCACATGATTTTGTTGGTCACCACAGTAATCGTGCTTTGCTTCAGTCGGTACCAGACAGGCCTTCCAGGTGTCCAGATAAGACCCCACACCGTCGATACTCAATTCCGCAGCACCGCGCACACCAACAACAACCTGATGGTGCTCATGATGATGTTGATGCGAATTTACCGGAAGTTTGAGGAGTTTTGCGTCAAGCATTACCGCTGCCGGCCTTTAATCGAGAATGTCTTTCAATTAAAGCAGATCATTACCAAAAGTGCACGAAACCATCGGGAAACACGGCACTTGACAGAGCTTTCAAGCCAGGTGCGGCGTTTTTACCAGTGCCGTCAGCAAGCCGCTAACACTTGCCGAAACCTGCTCGAGCGGCAAGGCGGCGTTGACAATGTGGTACTGTGCAGGTGCCACAGTGGCGCGCTCAAGATAGGTGTCACGAATACGACAGAAGAACTCCACCGTTTCCTGCTCGAAACGATCCAGCTCACCCCGTTTCTTTGCTCTGGCCATACCGGTTTCTACCGGTGCGTCCAGAAGAATCACATGATCTGGCCGCACTTCACCCTGAACCAGGGTTTCCAAAGCGGCAATGCGCTCCTTCGAGACACCCCGTCCGCCGCCCTGATAGGCAAAGGTTGCATCGGTGAACCGGTCGCATAAAACCCACTGGCCTTCAGCCAGGGCCGGAAGAATCCGGGTGTGCAGGTGCTGCGCCCGGGCGGCGAACATCAGCAACAGCTCGGTCATCTCGTGAACTGGCTCTTCACGGGGAGCAAGCAGCAACTCACGGATGCTCTCCGCCATCGGCGTACCGCCCGGCTCCCGGGTGACAATAAAATCAACGCCGAGCGATTCCAGCGTATCTGACGCATTCTTTAATTGCGTCGATTTACCGACCCCTTCAGTACCCTCAAAAGTGATAAAGCGGCCCCGTGCTTTCATCAATTGTCTCCGCCGTTGTCAGGCTCAACTTGCGGGGCCGGTGAAGAGCGATACCCTTCTTTTCGGTTCAACTGGAACTCCCTCACCGCTTTCTGATGCTCCGCAAGTGTTCTTGAAAACTTGTGACTGCCATCGCCCCGCGCAACAAAAAACAGTGCATCACCATCATCCGGATGCAGCGCAGCGTGTACGGAATCCCGGCCAGGCAACGCGATGGGCGTTGGCGGAAGACCGTCGATACGGTAGGTGTTATAGGGAGTATAGGCTCTCAAGTCCCGGGTCCGGATACGGCCGTCATATTTGTCTCCCATGCCATAGATAATGGTAGGGTCCGTCTGCAGTCGCATACCTTTATGCAAACGCCTTACAAACACGCCCGCAACCTGTTGACGCTCGTAGGGCACCCCGGTCTCACGCTCAACAATAGAGGCCATGATCAGCGCTTCATAGGGTGTATCGTAAGGCAGGCCTTCGGCGCGATCAGCCCACTCTTCCTCAAGCACGCTCACCATGCGCCTGTAGGCGCGCTTGAGTATATCCAGGTCCGTTTCACTACCACTGAACATGTAAGTATCCGGAAAGAACCAGCCTTCCGGGTGCTGGCCACTGGCCCCTACCGCATCCATCACCTGCTCGTCAGTCCAGTCCGTCGTTACCCTCTTCAACTGGTCGGCTCCAGCCAGCGCCGCGCGCATGTCTGCAAAGGTCCAACCTTCGATAAACTGCACGGCCCAGAGCTTGACCCTGCCTTCAACCATGGTCTCGACCACGGCAAGCGGTGTCATACCCGGAACCAGTTCGTAGTCTCCGGCTTTAATGCGAGTCTGCTCCGGATTAAGGCGCCCGTACAGGCGTAACCAGAGCGGATCTGCCAGCATGCCCTTGCTGGCAAGCTCGTGAGCCACGCCGTTAAATGACGTTCCCGGCTCAACACTGAACAACATGGGCTCATCAAGCGCCACCGGTTGATTCAGTGTCTGCAGCCCCTGCCACGCCCACAGACCTGTACCAGCGCCCGCGAGCACAGCCACTGCAGCCAAAATAAATAACAACTTCCTGAACACGCGCATTATTCCGTTGTGGTAGTAGGATCACAGATTGTCGCAAGGCGGCCAGCCACAGGCAAATCCTGCCCTGCAAGACTGCGAACCGCCACCACCCCGAGCACACTGTTGGTGAGATACACGCCCCGACAACGCTCACCCAGTAAATCTTCCGGCAACACCGGACATTCTTTTGCAGCTTCACCCACCGCCCGCAACCGTTCCAGCACCCACCGGCGCATCACGCCCGCCACCGCCAGTGTGTCGACTGGCGGTGTCAGCCAGCCGCTATCTGTTTCGATAAACAGGTTGGTTCTGGTGCCTTCGACAATGTGCCCGGCTGAATTGGCCATCAACACTTCAAACAGGTCACCCGTCAGCTCACGAGAGGCCATGACCTGCTCCAGCCTGTTAAGCGACTTAATGCCGGAGAACAGCGGGTTGACCGTCAACGGGATGCGGGAGAAGTCTACTATGACGCCCCCAGGGGCGGGCCGCGGTGGTGCTGGCGAACGTGATACCAAAAGGTTCGGCTGAATGCCGGGGTCAGGCCGGTAGCCTCGGCCACCCGCACCACGGGTCAGGATGAACTTGAATATGCAGCAGTCGGCAGAGTCCATTCCAGAATAGCGGGTCAGCGCCTTGCGAAAGACGCTGTCGAGCTCGGGCCGACTGATGACAATGCCCAACCGTGCGGCATCACGCACCATCCGGTCAAGATGATAGGCCAGCATAGGTGCCTGGCCACCTTCCACGAGGATGGTTTCGAACAGTCCATCACCGTAAGCCAGGCCTCGGTCACCGGGAGGAACGCCCCCCTCCTCTGCCCAAAAGAGCTGAGCCACAGCGAGATCAGCCTTCGTATCGACTAACGATCAACGTACCGTTGGTGCCACCAAAACCGAAGGAATTGGATAACGCCACACGAACATCTGCCTTTCGGCTTTGATGTGGCACGAAGTCCAGATCGCAGCCTTCGTCAGGGTTGTCCAGGTTGATGGTGGGCGGCAAGATCCCTTCTCGCACAGCCAATACGGAGAAAATAGCCTCAACCGCCCCGGCGGCTCCCAACAGGTGACCGGTCATGGATTTGGTACTACTCATGGCAAGGCTTTCAGCGTGCCGACCAAACACCGATTTAACCGCTGCCACTTCAGCAACATCCCCCACCTGGGTCGAAGTGCCATGGGCGTTGATATAACCGATCTGCTCGGGCTTGAGGCCGGCGTCCCTGATTGCATTGATCATGGAGCGTGCGGCACCCTCGCCATCGCCTGGGGGTGAGGTAATGTGGTGAGCATCATCGCTCATACCAAATCCGATGACCTCGCCGTAGATAGTCGCGCCGCGAGCCTTTGCGTGCTCCAACTCTTCCATCACAACCACACCGGCGCCGTCACTGAGAACAAAACCATCTCTGTCCTTGTCCCATGGACGGCTGGCCTTTTCCGGATCGTCGTTGCGCGTGGACAGCGCCCTGGCCGATGAAAACGCCGCCACAGCGGAGCGAGTGGTAGCCATTTCCGAACCACCAGCCAGCATGACATCAGCGTCACCGTAGGCAATCGTTCTGGCGGCGTACCCAATGTTATGGGTACCCGTGGTACAGGCCGTGACGATGGCAATATTCGGGCCTTTGTAGCCAAACCGGATCGCCGCGTTGCCGGAAATCATGTTGATAACCGATGCCGGCACAAAAAAGGGAGAGACCTTCCGGGGGCCGGACTTTTCCATCTGGATGATGTTCTTTTCGATGAACTCCAGGCCGCCAATACCCGAGCCAATGGCAATACCCACCCGCTCACGGTCAAGTTGTTCGTACTGTTCAAGGCCGCTGTCATCCACCGCCTGCTGGGCCGCAATCAACCCATAGTGGATGAAGGCATCCAGCTTGCGTGCATCTTTGCTGGACAGCCACGGCTCGATATCCAGATTCTTGACGGCACCACCGATGCGCGTGTTGTAATCAGTCACGTCAAAGCGGTCGATCGGACCGATTCCGCTACGCCCGGCACACACTGCGTCCCACGAGGTCTTTACATCATTCCCCACCGGAGAAAGCATCCCCATGCCCGTGATGACCACCCGTCGTTTACTCATAACCCCACTCACCCGATTGTTCTGTATGAATTCTTGCCCGGCTTGCCGACCTTCAGCCAATAAAAAAGCCGTCCTTCAATAAACAAAAAGGACGGCTTTCGCCTGGCTATCTGACCTGCAGAGTATCAGGTGTGCGCGACGATGTAGTCGATCGCGTTCTGAACGGTGCCCAGCTTCTCGGCCTCTTCGTCAGGAATTTCAGTCTCGAATTCCTCTTCCAGGGCCATAACCAGCTCAACAGTGTCCAGTGAGTCAGCGCCAAGATCCTCTACAAAAGAAGATGTGTTCTGAACTTCGGACTCTTTAACGCCCAACTGTTCGCATACGATCTTCTTAACGCGCTCTTCAACTGTACTCATAATGTCCTCACTTTAGTGTCAACCAAGCAACTCAATAATTGCCAGTTTAGTTTAAACCCCACCTGCAAACAAGCAGGGATTCGGTCAAACATGTTGTACGACAAGGGGTTGCACTACCGGCCCGAAATCGGGCTCAACCCATATACATGCCGCCATTCACATGAATGGTTTCTCCCGTAACGTAAGCTGCGCCGTCTGATGCCAGGAAAGCCACCACGGAGGCAATCTCCTCCGGCTCGCCCAGGCGCCCTGCCGGTATTATTTCCAGCATAGCGTCACGCTGCTTGTCGTCCAGTTTTTTAGTCATGTCGGTATCAATAAAACCCGGTGCCACACAGTTTGCGGTAATGCCCCGGTTCGACATTTCTTTAGCCAGGCTGCGGGTAAACCCTTCAACGCCAGCCTTGGCTGCACAGTAGTTGCCCTGGCCGGGGTTTCCCATGCCGGCAACAACCGAACTGATATTAATAATTCTACCCCAACGGGCCTTGGCCATGCCGCGCAACACAGCTTTACTGGTGCGATATACGCTGGACAGATTGGTTTCCAGCACCGCTGACCAATCGTCGTCTTTCAGCCGCATCAGCAAATTGTCGCGGGTGATGCCGGCGTTATTGACCAGAACGAGCGGTGCGCCAGATTGCTCAGCAATCTGTTTCAAGCCCGCGTCAATGCTCTCCGGGTCGGCTACATCCATCACAATGCCGTAGCCAGAATAACCAGCGGCTTTAAGACCCTCGGAAATAGCATTGGCGCCTTCAGCGCTTGTTGCCGTACCTACCACTTCGGCACCCAGGCGGGCCAGCTCATGGGCAATGGCCTTGCCGATTCCTCGGGTGGCGCCGGTTACCAGCGCTACTTTGCCTTCCAAAGACATATTCAACTCCGTTTATCAGGACCGCTTGAGTGCCTCAATCGCACTGGCCAGCGAATCGGGATCTTCAATTCCATGAACGGGCAAATCACGGTCGATGCGCTTGATAAGCCCCGCCAGCACCTTGCCGGCCCCACACTCAACCGCGACATTAACGCCCTCACCCGTCAGAGTTCGGACCGAGTCCGTCCAAAGTACAGGAGAATAAAGCTGCTTCAGCAGGTTTGCCTTGAGAGTTTTCGCATCCCTGGACACCGCTGCATGAACATTCTGGACCACCGGAATGACAGCATCGTTAAAGCGAACTTCATCCAGCGCTTCTGCCAGTTGCTCAGCGGCACCTTTCATCAGCGCGCAGTGCGAAGGAACACTGACGGGAAGTGCCATGGCCTTGCGGGCGCCCCGCGCCTTACATGCCTCAATCGCCCGCTCGACTGCGGCCACGGAACCGGCAATCACGACCTGTCCCGGAGCGTTGAAGTTTACTGCAGCCACTACGTCACCCTGGGCGGATTCTTCACAGGCTACAACGACGTCGGCATCATCCAGCCCGAGAATAGCCGCCATTTTGCCTTCGCCGGCAGGAACGGCATCCTGCATCAATTCACCACGAAGCTGAACGAGCTTGACCGCTTCAATAAAATCCAGACTCTCTGCCGCAACCAGAGCACTGTATTCGCCGAGACTGTGGCCGGCCACAAAATCAGGCTGAGCCCCACCGGTCACCAACCATTGGCGCCACAAGGCCACACTCGCCGTCAACAACGCCGGCTGGGTGACCATGGTTTGATTCAATTCTTCTGCAGGACCATGCTGACACACGTGCCAGAGGTCATAACCAAGCACCTTGGAAGCATCATCAAAAGTTTCAGCGATCATCGGCCACGCATCAGCGGCAGCAGATAACATACCGACCGATTGAGAACCTTGTCCGGGGAAAATAAACGCAGATTTCATAGGCGGAATCTTATCGTCATTGAGGGGTTGGTGGAGATTAGCCAATAGTACAATTCAGGCCAATTATCGGTGATACACGGTCTAAATGCGGGCCTACTTTAGTCTCAGCCACCAGCAAAACACCTACAGCATCAGATCGTCAAGCCGTTCGTTGATCCTGCGTGGCACCTCAAGCTCTACCTCACGAACAGCCTGCCGTATTGCTGCGAGCATGGCCCGCTCATTGGCATTTCCGTGGCTTTTGATAACAACACCCTGAAGCCCCAACAAGCTGGCGCCGTTATGCCGGGACGGGTCCATAAGCTGCAGCAACCGCCCCATTATAGGCTTGGCGAGAAGGCCAACAAAGCGGCCATAGAGCGAACGCGTAAATGCCTGTTCGAGCAATTCAATCAGTAGCCCTGCAACACCTTCGCCGGTTTTCAAGGCAATATTGCCAACAAACCCGTCACACACTACAACATCTGCTACGTCCCGGAACAGGTCGCTGCCTTCGACATAACCGATATAGTTCAGGGTTTCGCACTGGGCAAGCATGTGAGAGGCAAGTCGCACCTGTTCGTTACCCTTGATTTCCTCCTCGCCCACATTCAGCAACGCGACACGGGGTTCTGACAAACCGCAGATCGCGGACGCCATCAGAGATCCCATCAAGGCATACTGATAGAGATTTTCGGCGCTGGAATCGACGTTGGCACCAAGATCCAGAACGTGACATCGACCGCGAAGAGAGGGGATAAGCTTGGCAATCGCCGGACGCTCAATACCCGGATACATACGGATTAGCGAGCGCCCAAAAGCCATCAGTGCGCCGGTATTGCCGGCACTGACACAGCCTTGCGCCTCACCATCACGGACCAGGCCAAGGGTAATGGCCATGGAGGAGTTTCTTTTATGGCGCAGAGCATGTGATGGGCGCTCATTCATCCGCACCACATCCGCCGCTTCCACTATACGGATTCTCGGATGCCCACCATGCAACAAGGCCTCGATCTCGCTCCGGATACCTACCAGAACA
The DNA here is from genome assembly GCA_035303925.1 of Marinobacter sp. GTDB lineage: Bacteria > Pseudomonadota > Gammaproteobacteria > Pseudomonadales > Oleiphilaceae > Marinobacter. The sequence goes on from DATGQY010000090.1 coordinate 8,300, forward strand.
AGACTCAAGGCCTCATTTTCACGCACTGCTTCGAGCGCGGCATGGACAACCACCGCGGCGCCACGATCACCACTCATGGCATCGATGGCAATGGTGACGTTTTTACTCACCGTACGTCCATGCAACACAGGTCAGAAGTTTGTCGCGACGAAATTACTCGTCGCGGGCTTCAATAACCTGCTTGCCGCGGTAGAAACCATCCGGAGACACGTGGTGGCGACGATGAACCTCACCAGTTGTTGCGTCGGTGGACAGAGCAGAAACGGGCAGCGCGTCGTGTGAACGGCGCATGCCACGCTTGGAACGGGTCTTGCGATTTTGCTGTACAGCCATGGTATAAGCTCCTGACCTATTAACGAAAACGTTAGTGCTTAGTCGTCTTGAAACCCGCCAGCACGCTGAACGGATTATCTTCTCTTTTCTTTGCCTCGGGCTCGCTGGGTGCTTTTGACGGCTCCAGCGCCTCCAGGTCTTCTTTTGCCGGGCACTCGTCCCTCTCGTGAAGAGGGAACGGCGGCAATACCAGAAGCAGCTCGTCTTCCACCATCGCCCACAAGTCCGCCGTAAAATCCTCAAAGAGGAACGGCTCCAGCGTCTTTGGCAACCGTTGAGCCTGCTCATCATTAATGACCAGGCCCAGATCAAAACCGGACGTCAGCGTGACCTGCATATCATTCATGCAACGCTGGCAGACCAGAGTGACTGGTGCAGACAACTCGCCGGATACAACCCTTCGGCGCTCACTATCCTGATAAAAGGACAGTTTCACGCGGCATTCGCTGCCATCCTGCAAACCCGGTACCGCCTCTCGAAAACGAGCGAGACCCTCGAGTGGAACTACCCCCTCAAGTGTCGTTTGTTGCTCTGCCAACCGGTTAGGGTCAACGAATTTCGGCAGTTCGGCGTTCGGTGCTTTGGACATAGGCGCGCAATTTTAGGGACGAGACCGCCCGCTGTCAAAGACTTAATCGCTTTTATGGCAGGGCTTCCCGTTTAAGTAGGGGTATTTTACGATAACGACGCACACTCACACCCGGAACCACCCCCAAAAAGGCACCATGATGAAGCCAATCCTCCTTGCCTCGTCATCCCCCTACCGCAGAACCCTGCTGCAACGACTGGGACTGCCCTTCTCGTGTGCCAGCCCGGACATAGACGAAACCCCGCAACCCGGGGAGCCTGCCGACGCCCTGGCCGTGCGACTTGCGGCAGGCAAGGCCGAAGCACTGGCCAGGCAGTACCCCGATACGCTGATTATCGGATCAGACCAGGTGGCCACGCTGCCGGACGGCACATTACTCAACAAACCCGGCGACCACGAACAGGCCACCCTTCAATTGACTCGCAGCAGCGGAAATAGCGTTCGGTTTCTGACGGGGCTCGCAGTCCTGGACAGCGGAACCGGCACCCTTAAAACCTGTTGCGAGCGGTTTGACGTGCACTTCCGGGCGCTGTCTGCAACGGAGATCGAGAATTATCTGCGCAAAGAGCAGCCTTACGACTGCGCCGGCAGCTTCAAGATGGAAGGCCTCGGCATTGCTCTGTTCAGCCAACTGAGTGGTCGAGACCCTAACAGCCTGGTCGGCCTGCCACTGATTGCCCTGGTGGACATACTTCGGGAATTCGACGTGAACCCTTTACTGGCTCCCTGATCGCACAAGCGATCAGGGCATCGCCAATTAACGCAACTCCAGACGGGATTCCAGCAACTGCGTTGCCACCCCCTGCCCCATGGCCACGCCAAGCTGCTCCACAAGCTGCTGAAATGGTGACGGGCTCCGACTGTAATCAACCAGTTCTTCCGCCCCTACCAATTCACGCGCCACCCAGGAACTGCTGCCCAGACCATCAATCAAACCTAACTCAAGAGCCTGCTCACCACTCCAGACCAACCCACTGAACAGCCTCTCATCTTCCGCAAGGCGATCCCCACGGCCGTCTTTAACTGCAGCAATAAACTGTGCATGGGTGTTTTCAAGAACACCCTGCCAGAACGCAATATCTTCGTCACGCTCGGGCGAGAACGGATCAAGAAATGCCTTGTTCTCACCAGCGGTGTACAAGCGACGATCAACACCCAGCTTTTCCATCAACTCGGTAAAACCGAAACCGCCGGCCACCACGCCGATGGAACCCACCAGGCTGGCACGGTTGGCATAGATTTCATCCGCCGCCGCCGCAATGTAATAAGCACCCGACGCACCAACATCCGAAATCACGGCATAGACTTTCTTGTCCGGATATTCCTGGCGCAAACGCTTAATCTCGTCATACACGTAACCCGACTGAACCGGGCTGCCCCCAGGGCTGTTGATTCTGAGCACCACGGCTTTTGATTTTTCGGCTTCGAAGGCGGCACGCAAAGAGCCCACCAGGTTGTCCGCACTGGCCAGCTCATCGGCCGAAATCGGACCCGTCACTTCGACCAGCGCTGTGTGCTGACCGGTAACCGCATCCATACTGCCACCCATGGGAGACTGAATCATGAACAGCAGCGCAAACAGATAGCCGAACGTAAGAAACTTGAAAAAGATACCCCAGCGCCGGCTGCGCCTCTGCTCTGACTGCAGAGACATCACCAGCTTTTCAATCAGCTTCCAGTCACGACCCGACTCCGGAGGCATAGATGGTTCTTTGCCACCGAATATTCCACGCTTACCTGATTCCCATTCACTCATCTGTTATCCCTTAGCTACCCAAAATCCATTAAAGCCCGAGAACCCGACGCAACTCATCAACGGTGTTGACGACCGCATGGGGGTCATATTCCTGCAGCACATCCCGCTTATGCACACCCCACTCCACGCCGATAGATGGCATACCAATCCGGCGCGCCATGTCGAGGTCATAACGGGTATCGCCAATCATTACCGCCTCGTCCGGCCGGTAGCCATAAAACTCGAGAATTTCTTCCAGCATCAGCGGGTCTGGTTTTGAGCGGGTTTCATCGGCACAACGGGTAATATCGAAATGATGCCCTAAGCCACTGGTGGTCAACGCCTTCGCAAGCCCCTTACGGCTTTTCCCGGTTGCCACCGAACAACCACGGCCGGATCGGCAAATATCCGACACCACATCAGCCATACCATCAAAAACATTCTGAGGGGTCGTCATCTTCTGGAAGAAATAACCGGCGTAGCCTTCACGAATACGTACGATTTCTTCCCGGGTCAGCCCCGGATACAGTTTCTCGAGCGCCTCAATCATGCCCAGCCCGATAATGTCCCGATAGGCCTCCCGCTCGAGATCCGGATAGCCAAGCTCAGTTGCCGCCTGCTGCAAGCTGTCAGCAATATGGTCTACGGAATCGATCAGCGTTCCGTCCCAGTCAAATATCACAACCTTCACATTCATGTATGCGCACCTTTACTACGACGCGTGAGTTCGTCAACCAGCTTCCTGAAAGCAGTATCATACGGTGCTTCAAGGAACATAGCTTCCCCGGTACCCGGCAAGGCAAACTCGAGGGCGCGGGCATGCAACATCAGGCGCTCGCCCCCGATCGAACGAAAAGCCTTGAGACTGGCATCGTCCATGTATTTATCATCACCGGCAATCGGATGACCCGCCCAGGCACTGTGCACCCGGATCTGGTGCGTCCTGCCCGTCACCGGGGAGGCCTGCACCAGACTGTAGCCATCGAAACGCTCCAGACACCGATAAAGGGTAAGCGACTCCTTTCCCTCCGGACTGACCCTTACCCGCCGCTCCCCATTGGGCATCTCGTACCGCAGCAGCGGTTCGGCCACGCGACTCACATCGTCGGGCCAATCGCCAATAACCAGCGCATGATAATGCTTACGCATGCGCTTGTGCCTCAGCTCATCCTGCAAAAAACGCAAAGCGGACCGCTTCTTTGCAACCATCACCAATCCTGACGTGTCACGATCCAGCCGATGCACCAACTCCAAAAACTTCGCCTGCGGACGAGAAGAGCGCAGCACCTCAATCAACCCGAAGCTCAGCCCGCTGCCACCATGAACCGCTATACCAGAGGGCTTGTTCACCACCAGCATGTCACTGTTCTCAAACACCACCGCGGCCTCTACCACACCCTGAACCCGATCACCGGGCCTGGGTTGCTCAGGCTTTGCCTGCTGAACAATCGGCGGAATCCGGACAACGTCACCCGCCTGCAACCGGGTGTCCGGCTTGACTCGCCCCTTGTTCACCCGCACTTCACCCTTGCGAACCACACGATAAACAATGCTTCTGGGCACGCCCCGCAAGCGGGCCATCAGGAAATTATCGACCCGCTGGCCGGCCATATCCTCGTCAACGGTTATCCACTGAACACCTTTCTGAACCTGTCCAGCCGGCGGGATGCCCGCCTCTGGCCTGGCCATGCCCGGCACCGAGGAGGGACGCCTCTTACCAGCATTGGCCGATTGCTTGCGGGAGGCAGATTTATGAGACATGAATAACCTTTACCGGATTGCGCCGGGCGCATGAATACAGGATTGAACAGTCAACACTTTACTGTTATATTCCGACGTGCTCTGCCGTTTGTCTACGGCCTGAAGAATTCTGTTCAGAAGCCGGAGCGGCAGCAGTATACCGACACTGATTAAGAGATTGAACGCCGAAAGCCCAATCATTACCGGGCACGGTATAGAACAAACTCCCGGCCAACAGGGCTGACCCAGAGAGGCTGCGACCTGCCCGGGAGATGAAAAACCGACTGGAAAACCGTCGGGCGAAAACATCGCGAAGAATCATTGCCACGCAGATCCGGGCCGTCAGCTAACCAATACGACGTGAGACCCAGGAATCTGTGTGAACCTGAAAACGGATATTATGCGTCAACAGACACTCACCCTATTCGATCCTAACCTGCCAACAGGCAGGCAAAGCATCGGCGGTGGTCTCAGACATACAGGGTCAAATCCCATAAAGGTATGACTCGTCTGGCCGCCGGCCTGCCCTGCTGTATAAGGGCCCGCGGTACGCACATCCTGCTTCGCTGATGCGAACGCCCCGGTTTTCTGTCACTAACAAACGACAGGAACCTACTTTTTCCATGAAAAGAATGCTGATCAATGCAACTCACCCTGAAGAGTTGCGCGTAGCGCTGGTAGACGGCCAAAGACTGTTTGATCTGGACATCGAATCCAGTACACGCGAACAGAAAAAAGCCAACATTTACAAAGGCCGGATCACGCGCGTTGAACCCAGCCTTGAGGCCGCCTTTATCGACTTTGGCGCAGACCGCCACGGCTTCCTCCCCCTGAAGGAAATCTCTAAAGAATACTTCAAGAAGTCTCCCGGCCAGATCGAAGGCAAGATCAACATCAAGGATGTTCTCTCCGAAGGTCAGGAAGTCATCGTTCAGGTCGACAAAGAAGAGCGTGGCAACAAGGGCGCGGCCCTGACCACCTTTATTTCTCTTGCCGGCCGCTATCTGGTACTGATGCCCAACAACCCTCGCGCCGGTGGCATCTCCCGCCGCATTGAGGGCGATGAGCGCACCCAGCTCAAAGAAGCCATGAACGGCGTACAGATTCCCAAGTCCATGGGCATCATTGTGCGCACGGCCGGTATCGGCCGCACCACGGAAGAGCTTCAGTGGGACCTCGACTACCTCGTCCAGTTCTGGGAAGCCATCACCCAGGCTGCCGGTGAACGCAAGGCGCCGTTCCTGATTCACCAGGAAAGCAACCTGATCATCCGCGCGGTTCGCGACTACCTTCGTCAGGACATCGGTGAAGTACTGATCGACGCCGAAAACGTATACGAAGACGTCCTCAGCTTCGTTCGCGCTGTCATGCCGACCTTCGAAAACAAGATCAAGCTGTACAAGGACGAAATCCCCCTGTTCAGCCGCTATCAGATCGAAGGCCAGATCGAAACAGCCTTCCAGCGGGAAGTGAAGCTGCCTTCCGGTGGTTCGATTGTGATCGACCCAACCGAAGCACTGGTCTCTATCGACATCAACTCCTCCCGGGCTACCAAGGGCCAGGATATCGAGGAAACAGCCCTGCAGACCAACCTGGAAGCGGCCGAAGAGATCGCTCGCCAGCTGCGCCTGCGAGACATGGGCGGCCTGATTGTTATCGACTTCATCGACATGACTCCGGCCAAGCACCAGCGTGAAGTCGAACAGAAAATGCGTGAAGCCCTGGAAATTGACCGGGCCCGCGTACAGGTCGGCAAGATCTCCCGTTTCGGTCTGCTTGAGATGTCACGCCAGCGTCTGCGCCCGTCGCTGGGCGAGACCCGTAGCGAAGTCTGCCCACGCTGTGAAGGACAGGGCACGATCCGGGGCATTGAATCCCTGGCGCTGAGCATCATGCGCCTGATCTATGAAGAATCTTCGAAGGAGAAAACCTCAGAAGTCCGCGCCATGGTGCCGGTCTCTGTTGCGACCTTCCTGCTGAACGAAAAACGCAAACAGCTGGCTGATATCGAAGCACGCCAGGGCGTTTCCGTGGTGGTTGCACCTGTCCCGAACATGGAAACCCCGCATTTCGAGATCATTCGTATACGTCAGGACGAAACCACGGCTGAGCACATCTCCAGCCATCAGGTTGCCCACGAATACAACGAGCGTGAAGAAGAGTCCGCCGTTGAAATAACCAGCGCAGAGAAGCCGGTCCGCGAACAGGCTGCTGTCAAAGCGATTCGCCCTTCCGCACCGGCGCCCACCCCCGCTGCGAGCCAACAGGCAGTGAGCACCGACACCGAGGAAGGCTCATTCCGCAAGCTGTGCAAAAAAATTGCGAACTTCTTCCGCGGTGAAGCAGAACAAAGCCAGCGCGTAGACAACGCCAGCGCCGATCGGAACAAAGACCGCCTGACCCAGGCACGTCAGGACCGTCGTAAAACGCGGGTAGCCCGCGACGACCAGCGCTCAGGTGGCAATCGCGGTGGCAACGATCGGCGTTCGGGCGGCCAGGCTGGCCGCAACGACGACAGCCGTAATCGCAATCGTCCTAACCGAAGCGAAGAGCAAAGTCGCGGCAACCAGGGGCGCCAGAGCCAGCAGGAAAAGTCTGCCGATAACAAAGGTTCCGACAACCGCCGTGACGGTCGCAAAGAGGGTCAGAACCGTGGCCAGGGCCGTAACCGCCCACAGCGGGATCCCAAAGACCAGAAAGACCTGAAGGATCAAAAGGACACCCGCGAGCCCCAGGAAGCACAGAAAGCACCTGCCAGCGAAAAGACCGGCGGTGACGAAAAGCGCCGTAAACCTCGACGTCAGCGCAACCGCGACGGCTCAGCAGCGGAAGCAGCGGCATCAAACCCGGCCGACCGTAAAGCAGAGCGCAGCGAAAGGCACCAGAAGGACACCCAGCCTGAGAAAGCGCTGGATGACCAGCCCTCTTCGGCACCTCAGGCGCCTGCCGCTGAGGCGAAAGAGACAACCGTGCAGCAGAAGCCGGCAGAGCGGCCCGTGGAGCAAACCTCCAATGCCCAGACTGCTGCTGTTGAGCCGAAGGCAGAACAAGCTGAACAAGCCGAATCTGCGACCAAAGAGCAGAAACAAACGGCTAAAGAAGAAGCACCCGCCAATAAGGTCAGCGAGCCTGAAACTGACAACGCGGACAGCACAACTGAAGCCAAGGCGGAAGAACGCAAGCCAGCAAGGCGCAAGCCGGCACAGCGCCAGCGCAAGCCGCAGGCAGCCAAAGAAGAGAAGGCTGATTCCCCCGAGCCATCTGAAAAGACTGCAGCGGAAGCCGACCAGGCGACCGACAGCAAGACCCCGGCTAGCAGCAAGGCCGCCGAAGCACCCAAAGCAGAGGAAGCTCCGGCTCCTGCCGTTGAAGCCAAACCTGAAGCGGCCCAGGCTGAAACCCAAGCCGAGCCCGCTGAGAAGCCGAAGGCGACGGGTGAAACTGAAGAACCCAGGCCAGAACAGTCTGCCAAACCCCAGGCAGAGCCCAAATCAGAACAGGACCAAGCCGCCAGCAGCGGAGCTGTTGACGTTCCGGTTACCCCGGGCCGTGCCTACAACGATCCAAGAGAGGTCCGCAAGCGTCAACGTGCGGCCGAAGCAGCCAAAAAGGCCGGGAGTAATTGATTATGCTGACCAATTCGGACATCGAAGCACTGGAAGACATCCTCTTTGCTGAGCCATGGGGCGATGATGCCCTGGATTTTTTCGGCCTGCATGGAGCGGTGTGCGCCAGTGTTATCGGGCCGGTCAGCCTGCAGGTGGAAGAGCTCTTCCGCCTGGCAACAGGCTCAGACACCTTGCCTGACGGCAAGGTGCCAGACATCTTCGCCCAGTGTGTAAGCGCCCTGATCCGGGAGATGACACAGTCTCTCGACATGGGCCAGCCTCTCGAACTTCCCGAGCCGGAAGATGGCGACCCGATGAACGCCCTGGAAAACTGGTGTGCCGGATTCGTGGAAACCTTCCTGGAGCATGAGGAAGTCTGGATGGACGCTGCTAGCGAGGAAGAGGTAGCCGATCTGATGGTGCCGATACTGACACTGTCCGGCTTGTTTGAAGATGAAGACTTCCAGCGTGCCCGTGAAGACGAGAAAGTTGCGAGCCGGATGGCTGAAGCCATACCCGACTCACTGACGGATCTTTACCTGCTGTTCCACGCGCCGGAGTAACGCTAGCCGAGCACAGGCTCTCGGAAATGATGCCAGACGGGCTCCAGCCCCTCTGGCATTTTCATAATTCGACCAAGCTCGCACCAGGGTGCACTGGGGAAATGGAAATCGCTCCCCTGCGAGGCCAACAGGGACTCCTTGCGAGCAAGCTCCGCAATAAACCCCAGGTCTCCGCTGGATTGCCCCGAAACTGCAACCTCAATTCCGCGTCCACCGACCTTCCGAAAATCGCTCACAAGCTCCCTGAGCTTCGTGGCTGAAAGCCTGTACTTTCGCGGGTGCGCCAGTACCGCAATACCTCCGGCATCATTCACCCACTGCACAACCTCGCTCAATTCCGGCCAGCAGGCTTTTACATCACCGGGCTTACCGGCCCCCAGATGGCGCTTGAACGCATGAGCGACTTTAGGAACTACACCAGCATCAACTAATGCCTGGGCAAAATGCGGGCGACCCGGCACATCGCCACCGGCAAGCTCAGTTGCCCGCTCCAGCAGCGCATCTACCTTAAGGCGGGAGAGCTTTTCAGCAATGATCCGGGCGCGTTGCCAGCGGTTATCATTCTGACGTGCCAACGCCGCCAGAAACGCTGGACTGGCCTCATCAAAATCGAGGCCCACGATGTGAATGGTATGGCTTCGCCATACACAGGACAGCTCAATACCGTTTATCAGCACCATGCCTGCTCTTACAGCAGCTTCCCGCGCCTCGGGGATGCCAGCAATGGTATCGTGGTCGGTCAATGCCAGATGGCTGACGCCCTGCTCGGCAGCCCTCGCAATCACATCTGCTGGTGCAAGCGCACCATCGGAAGCGGTGCTATGGCAATGCAGGTCAATGCACGGTTTCGGGTCTTGAGGTATAGTCACGAACAATCCTGAAAATAAAGTGGTTACCAGTGTATCAGCCAGGGACACCAGGCCCTAACACTGGCCCGAACGATATGGGAGCAAGGAATGTATTACGCCATCATGAGCGAAGATATCCCCAACAGCCTTCCGCTGCGCAAACAAACCCGCCCTGCGCACATTGCCCGGCTCGAAGCGCTCAAAGCAGAAGGCCGCTTGCTGGTAGCAGGCCCCCACCCGGCGATTGATTCTGAAGACCCGGGAGATTCGGGCTTCACGGGCAGCCTGGTGATTGCTGAGTTTGATTCCCTCGAAGACGCGCAGGCCTGGGCCGATGCCGACCCGTACCTGGAGGCAGGCGTGTATCAGGCGGTGACCGTCAAACCTTATAAAGTGGCCTTGCCCTGAAGAATCAGATCCGGGATCTGGCTTTTTTCACGCCATATCGTCCAGTATGAGCGGATTGTAACCCACCGCTGCTTGAATACCGGTCAACCTGTGACAAAATTGCTGCCTTGTAAGATCAACAACCGCCAAAACCGGGGAACGTAATCAGTGACACCGCTCCGTCTTGCTTTAAGCTTTTTGCTTATTATCAGCTCCATCTCTGTGGCGCAGGCCCGAACCGTTTGGGTAGACGACCAACTCTACTTGCCCGTTCGATCAGGCGCCGGCACGCAATTCCGGATTATCGAAAACGCGGTACCCAGCGGAACTCCGCTTGAAGTGCTTGAAACCGGTGAAAGCTACACCAAGGTCCGCACCCCGAAAGGTACTGAGGGCTGGGTCTCTACCCAATATCTCAGCAATACCCCGATCGCCAGAGACCAATTGACCAGAGCTACCCGCGAACTGGAAAAAGCCAAGGAAGACGTCAGCTCGCTGCGCCAACAACTGGCCTCCGTCACCGAGGAGCGCGACAACCTCCAGAACGCCGAAAACAACCTGTCAAACCAGGCCGGTAACCTGCAGGAAGAGCTTCGCAAGATAAAGTCCATTGCCGCAGACTCCATCAACCTCGAGCGCCGCAACCGGGAACTGCGTGAAGAAAATCAGAAGTTGCGCAACGATCTTGAAGTCCTCACAGCGGAGAATGAACGCCTGGAAGCCAGCAAAGAATCCGACTTCATGCTTTTGGGCGCAGGCCTGGTTCTTGGTGGCGTGCTGTTGGCGCTGCTCATTCCGATGCTCAAGCCAACGAGAAAAACCGACAACTGGGCGTAACCATGAAAGACTATTCGGAAAAGCGTGATTTTTACCGGATGCAGGTTAACAGCGACATCGAGATTACCGGCAGCAACGGTGAAACTATCACTGGTGTCTGTCGTGACCTCAGCGCTGCCGGTATGCAGCTGCACGTGGACAGGCCCTATTCAATTGGCGAAGAACTGAAAACTCGAATGGAAGCCGCCGGCGATCAATTCCCGCCCCTTGAAACCATTGGTGAAGTTTTGCGCTGCGAGCCAGAAGGTGATGGCTACCTTCTTGGCATCAACATTATTGAAGTCACGCAATAAACGACAGCAAAAAAACGGCGGCTCCAGGAGCCGCCGTTTTTGTATGCAAGGGCCTGCCCCGGGATTAAACCAGGGGTTTCTCGGAGACGATAATGCCGTTGTTGTCAGCATAAACGTACTGACCCGGGCGGAAAGTCACACCGTGAAAGGTCACTGATACGTTCAGATCACCAATGCCGCGCTTGTCTGTCTTGCGCGGCACCGTGCCCAACGCCTGGACACCCAGGTGGGTTTTGCCAATCTCATCGACATCGCGAATGCAGCCATAAATGATCAGGCCGGCCCAGCCATTCTCCGCCGCTTTCTCGGCCAGCATATCGCCCAGCAGAGCGTTTCGCTTTGAGCCACCACCGTCAACCACCATCACCCGACCATTGCCGGGCAGGCCGACCTGCTCTTTCACAACAGAGTTGTCTTCAAAGCACTTTACGGTCACGATTTCACCGCCAAACTGGCGCACACCACCGTAATTGTTGAAGCCAGGTTCAACTACCTGAACTTCCGGAAACTCGTCACACAGATCCGGAGTAATGATGTTACTCACGTTGTTACTCTCCTTTTCCCGAAAAATTCGCGCTTAATCAATTTTCTCATCGGCCAGGAAGAACCAGGTATCGAGCACCGAATCCGGGTTCAGCGACACGGTATCAATACCTTCGTCCATCAGCCATTTGGCCAGATCGGGATGGTCTGACGGCCCTTGGCCGCAGATACCAATGTACTTGCCCGCCTTCTTACACGCCTGAATGGCATTGGACAGCAGCGCCTTGACCGCGTCATTACGCTCGTCGAACAGGTGGGCAATGATGCCGGAATCCCTGTCTAGGCCCAGTGTGAGCTGGGTCAGGTCGTTAGAGCCGATAGAAAAGCCGTCAAAGTGCTCCAGGAACTGCTCAGCCAGTATCGCGTTGGCCGGCAGCTCACACATCATGATCACTCGCAAACCGTTCTCACCGCGTTTGAGGCCGTTCTCAGCCAACAGCTTGACCACTTGCTCTGCCTCGCCCACCGTGCGTACAAACGGAACCATCACCTCAACGTTGGTCAGCCCCATCTCATTACGCACCTTCTTGAGCGCGCGGCATTCCAGCTCGAAACAGTCACGGAAGGTTTCCGAGATATAGCGGGAAGCGCCGCGGAAGCCCAGCATCGGGTTTTCTTCGTCTGGCTCGTACAGGGTGCCACCGATCAGGTTGGCGTATTCGTTGGATTTGAAGTCCGACAGGCGAACAATCACTTTCTTGGGTGCAAATGCCGCCGCCAGAGTGGAGATACCTTCCACCAGCTTGTCGACATAAAAATCCACCGGCGACTCGTAACCGGCAATGCGCTTGTCGACAGTCTGCTTGATGTCACGGGGCAGACCCTCATAATTCAACAGCGCCTTGGGGTGCACACCGATCATCCGGTTGATGATGAATTCGAGACGGGCCAGGCCCACACCTTCGTTGGGCAGCGCCTGAAAATCAAAAGCACGGTCCGGATTACCCACGTTCATCATAATCTTGAACGGAATATTGGGCATGGAATCGACGGTATTTTCACGCAACTCAAAGTCCAGGGCACCTTCGTAAATCATGCCGGTATCGCCTTCGGCGCACGACACGGTTACGTTCTGCCCGTCATTGAGTACTTCCGTGGCATCGCCACAGCCCACCACAGCCGGGATACCCAGTTCACGGGCAATAATAGCGGCGTGACAGGTACGGCCACCGCGATCGGTCACGATGGCAGAAGCGCGCTTCATTACCGGCTCCCAATCCGGGTCGGTCATGTCGGTGACCAGAACGTCACCCGGCTGCACACGGTCCATCTCGTTAATGCTGGTGATGATCTTGACCGGGCCGCTGCCGATTTTGTGGCCGATACTGCGCCCTTCCACCAGCACTTTGCCGGTTTCCTTCAGCAAGTAACGCTCCATCACGTTGGCCGACGCACGGCTCTTGACGGTTTCAGGGCGGGCCTGAACGATGTAGATCCTGCCGTCGTCGCCGTCTTTGGCCCACTCGATATCCATCGGGCGCTGATAGTGTTTCTCGATGATCATGGCCTGTTTGGCCAGCTCTTCCACTTCGGCATCCGTAATGGAGAAACGGTTGCGTTCTTCGTGGTCCACCTTGACGGTCTCGACAAATTTACCTTCACCAGGCTCTGAGTGGTAAATCATCTTGATGGCTTTGCTACCCAGGTTGCGGCGCAACACGGACGGGCGACCGGCTTCCAGGGTGGGCTTGTGAACATAGAATTCGTCGGGATTAACAGCACCCTGAACAACGGTTTCACCCAAGCCGTAGGACGAGGTAATAAACACCACATCGCGGAAACCGGATTCGGTATCGAGAGTAAACATGACGCCGCTGGATGCGGTTTCACTGCGGACCATCTTCTGGATACCTGCCGACAGCGCCACCAGTTTGTGATCAAAACCGTGGTGTACCCGGTAGGAGATCGCGCGATCATTAAACAGCGAGGCAAACACTTCCTTCACAGAAGTGCGAACCTGCTCCAGCCCAACCACATTCAGGAAGGTTTCCTGCTGTCCGGCAAAAGAGGCATCGGGCAAATCTTCAGCGGTCGCAGACGAACGCACCGCCACGGCCATGGTTTCATTGCCGTCCCGCAGTTTTGCATAGGCGTCTTTCAGGGCGTTCTCAAGTACGTCGGGGAACGCAGTATCAATAACCCACTGACGAATTTTTGCGCCAACCCGGGCCAGCTCGTTAACGTCGTTTACGTCAAGCGCATCCAGAGCCTCATCAATACGGTCTTTCAGGCCGTCCGTTGCCAGAAATTCCCGGTATGCATGCGCCGTTGTGGCAAAACCGCCAGGGACGGTAACCCCTGCATTGGCGAGATTACTGATCATTTCACCGAGGGAAGCGTTCTTGCCCCCGACACGGTCAACATCGGACATTCCCAGGTGGTCAAACCAGATAATGTAATCTTCCAAAGCGTGGTCTCCCTTGTATCTGTGTGGCGCGGAGTCTCGAATCTGGCGTGTATGATACTGTAAGCTGCGGGAATTACCTAGGGACTCGCCTTAAACCAGAGTGGATGACACCATGAAAAGAACCGCTTTTTTTATCTCTGACGGCACCGGATTGACTGCCGAAGCATTGGGTCACGCGCTCCTTGCGCAATTTGAAAAGATTGAATTTGAACGCGTTACGGTGCCCTATATAGACGACGAGGAAAAAGCTCATAACATGGTCCAGAGGATCAATGAGGCGGCAGCGTCTGACGGAGAACGCCCCCTGGTATTCGATACCATCGTGAACGGCGCCATCCGGGACATCATCAGCGGCGCCGATGGCTTCATGATCGACATCTTCGGTACTTTTCTGAAGCCGCTGGAAGAGGAGCTGAGCTCGTCCTCCTCTTATTCCGTCGGCAAATCCCACGCCATCAACAACGCCGGCAGTTACGAACGCCGCATACACGCGGTCAATTTCGCGCTGGATAACGATGATGGCGCCAGAACCCGTCATTACAGCGAAGCGGATCTGATTCTGATCGGTGCATCCCGAAGCGGCAAAACACCCACCTGCCTGTATCTGGCATTGCAGTACGGCATCAAAGCCGCCAACTACCCTATTACCGAAGAGGATCTGGATGACCAGACGATGCCGGCGGCACTTCGGCCCCACAAAGAAAAGCTGTTTGGCCTGACCATCGAGCCCGAACGGCTGGCTACAATCCGCAATGAGCGGCGGCCTAACTCCCGCTATTCATCAATTCAGCAGTGCATGCACGAGATTGAAGAGATCGAACTGATGTACAAGCGCGAGCGCATCCCCTACCTCAACACCACCGCCTATTCCGTTGAGGAGATTTCCACACGGATCATGGTAACAACCGGGCTGAAACGCCACCGCTAAGGCCCTACCTGATAGAAAAAGGGCGGAAGATGTCAGTCTTCCGCCCTTTCTCGCCTTTCCTACGTCATTTCCGGCCCGGTGTTACAGCTCCTGAATACTCAGGCCCAGCTGTTCCGCTACGCCACGATTATCCGGGCTTGTAACCACGGCGACACTGGCATGCTCCGGCTTCAACCAGGTATCTGCTACCCGGCGCAACTCATCCAGAGTCACCCCGAGAACGCGCTCACGGAACCGGGCACGCTGCTCCGGTGACCGCCCGAACAGATTGTTATGGAAGGCATGGCGCGCCGCGCCAGACGGAGAGCGGGGCCGGTCCAACTGGCCGATCACACCAAGAATGGCTTCTTCCAGTGACTGGTGATCGTGGTCTTCCGTGCGCAACCACTCCAGCGCTGAATCAAAATCATCCAGTGTCTCGGCAAAGCGTGGATCCCGATAGGAGAAAAAGCGGAAGACGCCGTTCACGCTGTCTTGCCCGGCACCCCCTCCATAGGCACCCCCCTTCTCACGAATCGCCCGGTGCAGATAGCCGTTACGGAGGAAACCACCCAGTACCGTCAGTGCTCCGGCATCCGGGTGATCCACGGCCACCGTCGGATAGGCTTTGGCACAGAAGTTCACCTGAGTGGAGGTCAGCCAGGCTTCCCGGGTGCTGTAGCTGACCGGCTCCATGGACCAAACGCCATCGGACTGCCCTACTTCGCCTTGCCAGCAATGCTTCAGATCTTCCCGCATAGGAGCCAGCTGCGCATCCTCTGCTATCAACAGGAACTGCCGGTTCTGGTTTCGAATCTTCTCGTGCAACGCCGCCAGGCTCGCACAGAATTCGTCCAGCGCCTTGTCGTCTTTCAGGGACTTATCCAGTTCTTTGGTACCACGAATACCGGCCAGCCCACCCAAACGGAAACTCAGCCATGAACCCGCGCTCAGGCCCTGGGCCGCAGCACCCATGGCCAGACCGTGACCACTACCTGTCACCGCCTGCTCACGCCGCGCCCGTACCTGGGCAATGATTTCCCGAATGCGCTCTTTCTCGTCAAATCGCGCACCGGTGTAGACGTCTTTCAAAAGCTGCGTCAGCGCCTTGCTGTTTCGGGCCAGCGCCTTGCCACTGAAAATCAGATAGCCCGACATGGCCTGTACATCATCGATACGGCCTTTGGCGCTGAAGGATGCGCCAATGCCACCGGATTCCGCCGAAATACGGTCCTGCATTTGCAGGTAATCCAGCTCGCCGCAACCGACTTCGGAGATCAAGGTGGTGTAGTACGGCAACAACAGCAGTTCGTCCTTGCTCAGCACAGGAGCTGGCAACACAACCTGTTGGTAGATAAGGCCATTGGTACCACGGGAGTACAAAGTCGCGCCGGTCTCGGCGTCGAAAGTACCCTCAGGTTCCGGCATTTGCAGGGGTACGTCTTCCAGCCCGACTTTGGGCAGGATGGAATCGTCGTCCTTACGCAACTGGCGCTCTTCCAGCGCCTGCGCCCGCTCAACAATCGCCTTGACCTCATCGTCTGTCAGGCTCGCCTTACGCTTGGCCAAAGCCTCCCGAAGCGCAGCCTGATGGTGAGCATCCAGCCTCTCATCCGGTCTCAGTGTCAGGGTTACCCGGTGCGGGTTGTCCAACAACTTGCGGCGAATCAGATTCGGCACGAAATCCGGATCTTTGATTTTCTCGCGCAACGTTGCCAGAACCGGCTCAAGATCCAGCAGCTCAACCGGATCGCCGCCATGCACCATGGGCGCAATCGCGTGCATAATCAGCTGCAGGCCATAGGGGAAACTGTCCCCTGCAATCTCGCGCTGGTGCAGTTCCAACTGGTGCAATATCGCCTCCAGCCGCTCAAGGCTGACGCCCTCGTCCGCAACCTTCTGCAACGTGGCCTCTACCAGGGCTTCAAGGTCTTCTCGTCGGCCAGGTTCGCTACCCTCAATACCGCACACGAAGGTCATTTCACGGTTTGAGTCTTCCAGGCCACACATGGGCGACGGCGCATGGCCGATGTCAGTGGTTTCCAGGGCCCGCATCAAGGGTGAAGCACTGTTTTCCAGAAGAACCGAGGAAAGCAACTGGCCCTCCAGGTTCTCCTGCAAATCAAAGCTGTGCCCCAACAACCATCCCATCACGATGTGGGTTTTATTCTCGGTACCTTCACCCTCATTTACCGCATAACCCTGCTCGACTCTCATTGGCGCAAACATGCGCTTCTCATCGTGCACCGGCAGTTCGATATCAAGGCGATCAAACCGCTTGAGCGCCAACTCCTCGAACTTCTCATGGTGCTCATAGGCAGGAATATTGCCGTAAGTGGCAAAAATGGCGTTGCTCGGGTGGTAATGGTGACGATAGAACTTCACAAGATCGTCATAACTCAGATCAACAATGTGATCAGGCTCACCGCCACTGTTGTAGTGGTATGTGGTGGTCGGAAACAGGTGGCTGGTCAGGTTCTGCCACAACTGGGAAGTTGGAGCACTCATGGCGCCCTTCATCTCGTTGTAAACCACGCCCCGGTATACCAGATCACTGGAGGGATCGTCCGGCTTATCGAACTCAAGGCGATGGCCTTCCTGGGCAAAATCCAGGGGATCAAGCTTGGAAAAAAACACCGAATCCAGATAAACCGACAACAGATTGTCGAAATCCTTGCGATTCATGCTGGCAAACGGATAGGCGGTCCAGTCACTGCTGGTGAAGGCGTTCATAAAGGTATTCAGCGAACGCCGGATCATCATGAAGAACGGATCGCGCACCGGATACCGTTCACTGCCACACAGAGCGGTGTGCTCAAGAATGTGGGCAACGCCGGTGGAGTCCATCGGGAAGGTTCTCAGGGCTACAAAGAAGACGTTTTCATCGTTATCCGCCGCCAGGTGCAGGTGGCGCGCACCGGTTTTCTTGTGGCGATACTCTTCCACCTCAAGGTTAAGGGTACTGATCCGGTGGCTGCGAATTTTCTCGAAAGCCGGATGGATTGCGTTGTCTGTCACTGCCGCCATTAAAACGATCCTGTGTATTGAACAATTGGAGAATTACAGGGTAACACGTACTATCAGATATGATGCATGGAACGGACTCAACAAGGTAGCCTGCCAATCAATGACAGACAAAACCGGTACAGCAAAGCACATAGACGCCCCCGAAGTAGCCGCCTGGTGGGCCGAACGCAGACAATATCTGGAGCGCATCCGCAGGGTTCCGGAAATCCGCCAGCGATTCTGGCGCGAAGTCGCCGTCTACCTGCTCCGGCGCTTGCTCTGGTCGTACGGCTTCTTTCCAATCTTTATCGCGTTCTGGCTGCCGTTCGTCATGTCCAGTTTCAATCCAGTGGTCCTCGCCACCGATCTGATTCCGATCCTTCAGGGATTTGTAAACTCCAACCCCGAGGAGCAGGCCACCACCATCAGCACCCTTATGATCGCCTGGTTCTCAATCGGTTCCTTTTTCCTGGTGTTCGATTTCGTGCTGACCCCTTTCAGATCTCCCTACCAATATGAAGCGGATGTGTACATGAAGTCCTGGGAACAGCTCAACCATGATCAGCTTCCGGACAAAGTGTGATTTGGCCAGCATTCTGGCTAACTTCAGTGACTTTCTGTTACATAACGTTGCAGACAGTGGTTAAGATGAATCCATAACAAAAGTATCCGGGATGTTGGGATAAGAGGTTTTACCATGGTCGATTTCAGACCGCTGCTATTCGTCAACGCGCTTGCACTGATGTTACTGGTTACCGCTGGCTTTGCCTCGGTCCGCAAAGACCTAACAGCGCCAGAAGCCGGAGCGCCCACGATTGCAGCAACCATCGAAGACGCCACACACTCAGCTGAACCGGCCTCCATTCAGGCTGAGGCTGAGCCCGAGCCTGCGAAAGCCGAACCTGACATTGTCGCTGAACCAGCCCCACGGGCAGAAATCGCAGCCGCACCCGAAACGCCTGTCGAGCCTTTGATACCCGAGCCGCCAGTGGCTGCTGAGCAACCTGACGAGCTTCCCGTTACAGCAGAAACCTTTGCAGTTGAACCCCTGCCGGCTGACCCGGAAGTGCTCGCCTACGCTGAGCCTGCCTCTGCCGTGCAAACCACCACCGACGTGCAACCTGAAAAGCAACCAGAGCCCCCGAAAACGGGCACCCTCGTATTGCGCTCCAACGTCGTGGACGACCTGGTGACCATAAACGGCAAAACCTACGGCGCCACCCGGCTTGATGTGGAGCTGGACCCTGGCAATTACGAAGTCACTATTGAGAAGCCTGGGTACAAGCCCTGGACCAACGCGGTAGCACTGAAGGCAGGCCAGGAACTGACCCTTGTGGGCAAGCTGGAAGAGTACACCACCGTCAATTATCGAGACGGACAATGGATTGGCGGAGTGAAAACCGGCGATGGCAGCTGGCAAGACAGTACCGGGTTGCGCTATGAAGGCCACTTTGTCAGTGGTGAATTCCACGGCAGCGGCACCGCCTGGTACCCGGATGGCAGCCGTTACGAAGGCGACTGGGAAGCCGGCCAACCCCACGGTGAAGGCCAATGGCGTGGTGCCGACAGTTCCGAGTACACCGGCCGCTTTGAGCGCGGCGAGTTTCACGGCAAGGGCACACTCACCAAAGCTGACGGTGACATACTGACCGGCAACTGGGTGCAGGGGCGCATCCACGGCCATGGTTCACTGACAACGGCGGATGGCATGCTGTACGTTGGCAACTTCCGCAACGGCGAGTTCCATGGCCAGGGCGCCCTCACCTACCCTGATGGCCGCTCTTACGAAGGCGAGTTCTCCAGTGGAACCTTCCACGGCAAGGGCTCCGAAGTTTTTGCGGATGGAAAGAAATATGACGGTCAGTACATGGAAGGCAAGTTCCATGGCAGCGGGCTGCTACGCAACCCCAACGGCAGCTCCATCGAAGCAACATTCCGCCATGGCGAACCCTACGGACAGGTTCGCCTGACGACTGCGGCCGGTGAAGTATTCACAGCCCGCACCACAGAGCCCGGCGTGTGTTATCGGGACAAGAGTTACAGGGCAACGCAATGCCCGCAACTGGAAGGCTGGTAATAACAACCCGGTCGCAGCACCCACGCGTTTTGCAGTAACAGGTTGAGGTAGTGACATGGCAATCAAAAATGCTCTGCTGGTTGACGACTCCAAGGTAGCCCGGTTTGCCCTGAGCAAACTGCTTGAGAGCCGGAACATGGAAGTGAACATGGCAGGCTCTGCCGAAGAAGCCCTGGATTTCCTGAAGAGCCATGACCACCCGGACGTGATCTTCATGGATCACCTCATGCCAGGCATGAACGGCGTTGAGGCAACCAAGGCCATCAAAGGCAACCCGGAAACCGCCGGCATTCCGATCATCATGTGTACTTCCAAAAAATCCTCCTCCTTTACGGAAGAAGCGAAAAATTTTGGCATTTACAGCATTCTCACCAAGCCACCCCAGACTGACGGCCTCAGCCTGATGCTTGAACAGCTGGCAACCGATGTCGAGCAAGGTACTCTGCCCCGGTCCGAGGATCTTCCCGAAGGCTTTGCCATGGCGCCTGAAGATGACGGCATGGACCTGCCAGCAGATGCATCAGTCGAGATGTCGGTCAAAACCGAAGGCAGCCTTAACGGTCACGCTGGCCCGCAAGTGGTGCCCCTGACCAGCGATCTGATCGAGCAGATTTCGCGCTCGGCGGTAAAGACCCACATTAACAACCGCCTGCACGAACTGCTGAGCGACCTGTTTGATGAGCAGTTCGACCACCTGAAGCGCGCGCTGGATGAAACCCGCAACAAGCAGGACGCCGCTATTGACGAGCGCCTCGACGCCGTCACTCGTCTGATTGATGAGCGCACCCGCAATTTGCGGGATGAAGTAGCCGCCGAAGTGAACATGAGCCTGAGCAGGGAACTTTCAAATCTGAAAAAAGAGCTGGCCAAGAGCTCCGGGTTCACAGCCGACCACATGGCCGAAATGAAAGACCACATTACCAGCGTTCAAACCATTGACACGGAGTTCTGGCAAACCCTGCAGTCAGAAGCCATTCAGCAGGCACACGAAATCTCCCGTGAAACCGCCGAAGACATCGCCCAGCGCACGATCGACCTGTACGTGTCGCAACAGAAATCGGCCAACTCCCGCATTTACACCCTGGGATTAGCCCTGAGCCTCGGCGTGTTCAGTGTCGGCATTGCCTGGCTGTCAGGCCTGTTTGGCTAAAAGCTGTTTTATTGTTTGCCAGTCACCGGGGGTGTCAGCATCCAGCTCCACCCCCGGAATAGTCACACTGTTCGCCCCGCCCCGATTCAGAAGTCGTCCCGCTCCGGCGTCTCCCTCAAGCTTCTGAACAGCTGGCCATAACGCTCTCGGTATCCAAGCCGGCACCCCCACCCGCTTTCCGTAGTCCGCCGCCCAGGGTTTTGCCGGCTGCCCGCGCGCGCATCGGGCAAGCTCAGCCAGGCCTTCGCGCGTCAGCAATGGCTGATCGCCCAGTATCACAAAAACGCCCAAGGCGTGCGGCCCAGCAGCCTCTATGCCAGCCTTCAACGATGCCGCAAGGCCGGAGTTCCAGTCCTGACAATAGAGCCAGCGTGAAGGCGTACTGGTACACCGGTAGCGCACCAACGGGTAGCCCGCGCCCGCAACCACCCACACCTGACCAGACAAAACCCGAGCCTGACAAATGGCGTTACCCAGCAAGGTACCCCGCCCCGGCAGCACCAAAGACTGCTTGCTACGCCCCATACGCGCACTTCGGCCTGCGGCCAAAACCAATGCCGGAAACTGCTGATCGAGCTGAGCACTCTTCGTGGTTATGATGCCGCCTCCTGTTCGCCGTTCGCTGCAGTAAACTGCTGAATGTCGCGATTTTTGCTAGAATTCCGCCACCATGCAACCAAATCAGCCAGGCCGATCATGAATCATCTCTTTGTCGACAACCTCACCGTGATTGATTTCGCCTATCTGGACCCTACCCGGGGCCTGGTAGGTGAAAGCTGGATTGCCGACGTGGTACTGGGCGGGGAGCTGGACGACCAGGGCATGGTGTTCGATTTCAGCAATGTGAAACGCACCATCAAGCGCATCATCGATGAACGCGTCGATCACCGCCTGGTGATCCCCCGGGGCTACGAAGGCCTGCACTGGGACGAAGAAACCCCGGACACCTTCGTCTGGGATCTGACCGACGGCAGCCGCATCGAACATCGCTCACCGGATGAAGCCGTAGTGTGGCTGTCCTCAGACCGGGCAATCCCCTCTGCTGTGGCTGCCCTGCTGGAAAAAGAACTGATGGCAGTGCTGCCGGGCAACGTCACCTCCGTGGAAATCAATCTGCGGGAAGACGTGATAGAAGGCGCTTACTACCACTACGTACACGGCCTGAAGAAACACCTGGGCAATTGCCAGCGCATTGCCCACGGCCACCGCTCCCCCATCCGCATCGACCGCAACGGCCACCGGGACTACGACCTGGAAAACCGCTGGGCCAAACTGTGGAAGGATATCTACGTAGGCACCGAAGAAGACGTAACCCGCCGCTTTGTAGGCGACGACGGCG
>DATGQY010000091.1:0-14989 GCA_035303925.1 Marinobacter sp.
TTCCGAGCTGAGTAAGGGCCTGTATGACGAAGGCGGTACCCACGAGCGAATTGTCTTTGACTGGAAAAACAGGCAGGCACATTTTGATACGGTTACTTTTTGCCATCAGCAAACCCGGGGTGTAGCGCCTGAGAGTTCGGAACTGGACGGCACGGCTGAGATTACCTGGTCGTGGAGTGATGGTAGTGCGGTGGTTGAACGCATTGCCGGTCTGCCCGACAGAACCCTCAGCCCGTTGCCAGCACATTCGCCGGCGGAAGTGCTGGAAGGGAGCGAGGTGAATGGTTACCGGATAGAGGCGGACGGAGCGGTGGATGTTGAGCTCGCGTTCCTGGCTTCAGGAACGGCTTGCGAGCCTGATGACCCTACCGGCACGGACCCTGACCCGCTGGATCTGACGGTTCAGTATGTAACCCGTTTGTTCGATCTTGAGCTTTCTGGCGTGGTTGGCGCTTACGAATACGACATTCGCGATTATCAGGGGCTTGCGGTTGAGCGGTTGCTTAAGTACCCCTTGCAGGATTCAGCTGTCGCCGGCCTTGCGAACGTGGATTCGGCAACGGGAGCCTTCCAGTGGCAGCTTTATTATCCGAGACTGAACGCCGAAGGTCTGGATTCGGTGACTGCCAACCTCATTCAGTCGGCCTATCTGGAAGATCTCGGTGGCATCACCGCATGCGGACGTCCATTTCTGGATGCGCCGAGAAATGCGTTTGCTCGAGTGGATTACGACTATCAGACCCTCTCTCAGTATCTGCTGGAAGGCTTGTCGTCAGCTGTTGTCACAGAGTGATCGCCTGGCGGCGGGCCTGCGTGCTTGTCGCCAGCTTTTCCGGCTGCAATGGAAAATAGCCAGGCAGTCAGCTGGGTTGGCGCTTGATCTTGAAAATATCAGGGAGTTCTTGCCATTTCCTGGGGGAGGAAATGGTGCCGAGGAGAGGACTTGAACCTCCACGGGGTTGCCCCCACTAGCACCTGAAGCTAGCGTGTCTACCAATTTCACCACCTCGGCAGGTGATTTGCAGTCGCGCTGTTAGTTTATTGAAAACCTAGCGTTTCTGCCAGTGATCAAGAGTTGCCTCTCAACCGATGGCGCGTACTTTAATGATTCGCTCAGAACCTGTCAAACGTTTTTTTGAAAAAGTTTTCGCTGTATTTGTGCCTATAAATTGCTCCCTAATTATGCAGGTTTGTACTTGCAACGTTATACTCTGCAGTTAACGAATTTTGCCGCGCTGACTGTGGCCTGAATAACAAGGATCCGAATGGTTTCCAGAAAGAAAGAAGGACGGGACCCTCACGCCGATCGTGAAGCCCAGAAGTACGACAACCCCATCCAGAGCCGGGAGTTCATCCTCCAGCACCTGAAAGATCGCGGTGCTCCGGCCACTCACGAGACGTTGTGTCAGGAGTTGGGGCAGGAAACGCCGGAGGGTATTGAGGCCTTGCGTCGTCGCCTGATCGCAATGTGCCGGGACGGGCAGCTGATTTGTAACCGCCGGGATGCGTTTCTGCCTATCGAAGAGGCAGCCCTGGTGACGGGCAAGGTGGTGGGGCATCGGGATGGTTTTGGCTTCCTGATTCCCGATGACGGCGGCACAGACCTGTTTCTCAGTGCCCGCCAGATGCGCCAGGTATTTCATGGTGACCGGGTGGCTGCCCGGGTGGATCAGGTGGACGACCGCGGTCGTCGGGAAGGCAAAATAGTAGAAGTGCTCGAGCACCGTACCGAGCAAATCGTGGGGCGGTTCTTTAAGGAAAGCGGCATTGCGTTTGTGGTGCCGGAAAATGCCCGCATCAATCACGAAATTCTGGTGCCGGACGAGCATGCAGGCAAGGCGGTGCACGGACAGTACGTGGTCACCGAGATTCTGCGCCAGCCTACGGTGCGCACCCAGCCAACCGGTCGGGTAATTGAGATCCTGGGTGAGCATATGGCTCCCGGCATGGAAATCGATGTGGCCATTCGTGCCTATGATATTCCGCACAGTTGGTCGACAGCCGTAGGCGAGCAGACGGCAGCCATTGCGGCAGAAGTGGAAGAGAAGGACAAAGCGAACCGGGTGGATATCCGTAATATGCGGTTGGTCACCATCGATGACGAGACAGCCCGGGATTTCGACGACGCGATTTATTGCGAGCCACGCCCCCGTGGCGGGTATCGGCTGGTGGTTGCCATTGCCGACGTATCTCATTATGTGCGGCCGGGCTCGCCTCTGGACGAAGAGGCGATTCAGCGCGGCAATTCGGTGTACTTCCCGGACCACGTAGTACCGATGCTGCCGGAAAAACTTTCCAATGGTCTTTGCTCCCTGAATCCCGGGGTAGACCGCTTGTGCATGGTGGCCGACATGACCATCAGTGCCGCCGGTAACATCAGCGGTTACACTTTTTACCAGGCGGTCATGCGCAGTCATGCCCGGCTGACTTACAACAAAGTCAGCGCCATGCTGGAGCATCCGGACAGTGAGCAAGGTTACAAACTGAGTGCTCACTACGCGGATTTGCTGCCGCACCTGCACAATCTCTACGAGCTCTACAAGTTATTGCGGCGTGCCCGTACTGAGCGCGGAGCGATTGATTTCGAGACGACCGAGACAAAAGTGGTCTTCGATGCCAATCGAAAGATTGAAGAAATCGTGCCGGTGCATCGCAATGATGCCCACAAGATTGTCGAGGAGTGTATGTTGTGCGCCAACGTGGCCACAGCGCGTTTCCTCAAGAAACAGAAAGTGCCTGCGCTTTATCGGGTGCATAACGGACCCTCTGAAGAACGTCTTGGTAATCTCAGGTTGTTCCTGAGCGAGCTGGGGCTTCAGTTGGGTGGTGGTGATGCGCCAACCTCCGGTGATTACCAGCAGTTGCTGTCGGAAGTCGCTGACCGGCCAGATGCCAATGTTATCCAGATGGTGATGCTGCGGTCATTGAGTCAGGCGGTATACAGCCCTGAAGAGAGCGGCCATTTTGGTCTCGGCTTTGCCAGCTATGCTCACTTTACCTCTCCGATCCGTCGCTATCCGGACCTGATTGTGCATCGGGCGATCAAGTCCCGTATTCACAATCCGGAAGTGCAAAAAGATGTGGTGTCGCCGAAGGTGGCGGACCCCGAGCTGGCGGTCTATCCCTATGATTACGCCAGGATGGAGCAGCTTGGCGAGCATTGCTCGATGACTGAACGGCGGGCGGATGATGCCACTCGTGATGTTATGGCATGGCTCAAGTGCGAGTTTCTGGGTGATCACGTGGGCGAAGAGTACGACGGTGTGATTGCCGCAGTGGTGCCATTTGGTTTTTTTGTAGAGCTTCAGGACATTTATATTGAGGGCCTGGTGCATGTATCGACCCTCAGTGGCGACTATTTCCATCACGACTCGGCCAAGCACCGCATGATCGGTGAGCGAACTGCGGTGAGCTTCCGTCTGGGCGATGAGGTGCGGGTTCGCGTGGTGCGGGTTGGTCTGGAAGATCGCAAGATTGATCTGGAGTTGATCAGCACCCCGAGAAAACGCACCGCCGATCGGGATGCCCTCAACATAGCCAAGCGTGAACCTCGGAATAAGGGTGACCGGAGCGGCAAAGGCAGCAAGCGAGGTAGGTCTGGCAGCGCCAAGGAAAAGTTGGCGGCGGAGGCAGCCAGAGAAGCCTCCAGAAAGGGTGCCAAGGACAAGCCGGCGGCGGCAGCGGGTAAAAAGCGCAAGAGCCGAAAGTAATCAGCTGCACAGGAATTGATCGCTAGTGTCACAGGAATATGTATTTGGCTGGCATGCCGTGGATGCCGTATTGAAGCGGGAGCCGGAGCGGTTGGTGCGGGTGTGGATTCAGACCGGCCGCCAGGATAAGCGGGTAAAGTCGGTTACCGATGCGCTGGATGTTCTGGGTGTTCGCTGGAGCGTCGTGCACCGCCGGGAGCTGGATGAGCGGGTTGGCGGAGTTCATCAGGGCGTAGTGGCTGAGGTGTCGGAAAGCCGGGAGTGGTCGGAAGCGGACCTTCTGGCACAGCTGGCGGCAAGTGGTAAGCCGCCCTTTCTCCTGGTTCTGGATGGCGTGACGGATCCTCATAATCTGGGTGCCTGCATGCGCACGGCCGATGCGGTGGGTGTGCAGGCGGTGATTGTGCCCAAGGATAAATCCGCAACTCTGACACCGGTGGCCAGGAAAGTGGCATGCGGTGCGGCTGAAACGGTGCCCTTTGTAAGGGTGACCAATCTGGCGCGCTTTCTGCGCGAACTGAAAGATCTTGGTGTTTGGCTGATCGGTACCGCCGGGGAGTCAGATGCCAGTTTGTATCAGGCTGACTTCAGGGGCCCGGTCGCACTGGTGATGGGCGCAGAAGGCAAAGGGATGCGCCGCCTCACCCGTGAGCATTGTGATCAGCTCATCAATATCCCCATGCACGGTCATGTAGACAGCCTGAACGTCTCGGTGGCGACGGGCGTTTGTCTGTACGAGGCGTTACGCCAACGCACCGGTTAAGCCTTGCACAACCGCACCCTTGCGCATAGAATACGTCACCCCTTTTAGAAGGGGTGGTTTTGTATTGTCTGCAGTCAGGGCAGCAAAGCCTTGCTTTTGGTCAGGTCTTCTTCGTTAAGGCTTTGTCGATAAAGCAAAAAGAAGCCGGCAGCCTAGCTGTCACCTCCTTGCTTTCATGCTTGGGAGCGGGCCCGAAAGGTGCCTGCCGAAGACGAAAGCTGTTTAACCCGTAGGGAGAACTCATGCGTCACTACGAAATCGTATTTATGGTACATCCGGATCAGAGCGAGCAGGTGCCCGCAATGATCGAGCGTTATACCAGCGTCATCACCGAAGATGGCGGCAAGGTACATCGCCTGGAAGATTGGGGCCGTCGTCACCTGGCTTATCCGATCAACAAGATTCACAAAGCTCACTACGTGCTGATGAACGTTGAATGTTCACAGGCTGCGATGGACGAGCTGACTCATAACTTCCGGTTCAACGATGCCATCATTCGTGAGCTGATCCTGCGTCGCGACGAGGCTGTTACCGAACTGTCTCCGATGAAAGCCGCTGAGTCCCGTGAGGACCGTCGTTCCGGCGGAGATGATCGTCCACGCCGTTCAGCAGAATCTGACGAAGGTCAGGACGCTGATACCCAGGACGAAGAAGAGTAATTTACCGGAGTTAGGAGTTAAGTTATGGCTCGTTTTTTCAGACGTCGCAAGTTCTGCCGCTTCACGGCAGAAGGTGTTAAAGAGATCGATTACAAGGATCTGGACACCCTGAAAGGCTACATCACTGAA
This sequence comes from Marinobacter sp., assembly GCA_035303925.1. Classification (GTDB taxonomy): domain Bacteria; phylum Pseudomonadota; class Gammaproteobacteria; order Pseudomonadales; family Oleiphilaceae; genus Marinobacter. The sequence goes on from DATGQY010000091.1 coordinate 5,262, forward strand.
ACCGGCAAAATCGTGCCCAGCCGTATTACCGGCACCAAAGCACGTTATCAGCGTCAGCTGGCTACCGCTATCAAGCGCGCCCGCTACCTGGCACTGCTGCCGTATACGGACAGTCACGACCACTAAGCACAGATAGACAGGACCCGGGACCATGCGTGCACTGGCACAGTATGTAATGCGCGGTCCCATGCAGGCCGGCGGGGTTGCAGTAGTTACAGCTACGGTACCCTTGTTGTTCTGGATAGGCGCAGCAGTAGTTGCCCTGGTCATTATGCGACTGGGGATTCGGCAGGGGCTGACCATTGGCTTCTGGGCAATTATGCCGGCATTGGGTTGGGCTACATACGGCCAAAACCCGACTGCACTGGTGGTACTGCTGCAAACGATGCTGATGGCATCGGTCTTCAGAGCATCTCTGTCCTGGGAAAACGCGCTGTTATCCGGCGCCTTTCTGACGATACTGACCGGGCTGATGTTGCCTGTTATGTATCCGGCACTTCTAGATGAACTTGTTCAGATAGGTGTCGAGTTTTACGAACAATACAACGCCGAGGTGGTTCAGTCTCTGGGTAGCGACCTTGAGCTGATTATCCGGAGCGCCATGAGCGCGAGTATGGCGGGCACATCTTTCGCTTTGGCGATTGGTATGGCCATGCTGGCGAGAGCCTGGCAGGCAGGGTTGTATAACCCTGGTGGATTCCAGAAGGAATTTCATGCCATCAGGTTGTCGCCTGCCATCGCGGTTGTGTGTGCTGTGACCATGGTGTCGGGCCCTATGTTAGGGCTCAACCCGGTGCTGCTGGCATGGGCTGCAGGGACTCCACTTTTTGTGGCGGCTCTGGCTCTGGTTCACGGAGTTGTTGGTCGTAAGCAGTGGGGCGGGCAGGCGCTGATTGCGTTTTACGTTGTACTGGGTCTGTTTGGTCTGAATCTGATGATGCTGTTGTTGGTTCTGGCTTTTGTGGATAGCTGGCTGGATATCCGGGGGCGAACAACGCCTGCCGGGCCGGCTGAATAAAGCACGAAGAGGTTAACGAGATGGAAGTTATTCTGCTCGAGAAAGTAGCAAACCTTGGCTCCCTGGGCGACAAGGTAAAAGTTAAGGCCGGTTACGGTCGTAATTTCCTGCTGCCGTACGGCAAGGCTGTGCCTGCCACGGAAGTAAACGTAAAGGCGTTTGAAGAGCGTCGCGCTGAACTGGAAAAGGCTGCTGCTGATAAGCTGGCCGCTGCCCAGGCTCGCGCCGAGGCTCTGGAAGGTGCTTCCTTCACCATCACCTCCAAGGCTGGTGAAGAAGGCAAGCTGTTCGGTTCTATCGGTGTACGCGATATCGCAGAAGTTGTTTCTGCTGGCGGTACTGAAGTAGAGAAGAGCGAAGTTCGTCTGCCTGAAGGCCCGCTGCGGGTTGTTGGCGAGTACGACATCGAGCTGCAGCTGCACACCGACGTTGAAGTTACCATCAAGCTGGCGGTTGTTGCCGAGTAATCGGTTGCCAGTAACAGGTAAGTTCATCGGACACTGAAGCCGCAGGCTTCAATGTCCTGAGACGGGCCCAAGCCGGAAACGGTTTCGGGCCCGTTTTTTCTGGTATTCTTGTACCCTTGATTTTCCATTTCATACTTGTCTGGTGTCTATGGCGAACTCCACTCTCAAACCCGCATCCATTGATCCGGAAACCAGTCGTATCAAGGTTCCCCCGCATTCTGTGGAGGCCGAGCAAGCGGTTCTTGGCGGTCTGATGCTGGACAATCGCCGCTTTGACGAGATTTCAGAAATTATCTCCGCCGGTGATTTCTACCGTCAGGATCATCGTCTGATTTTTGGTGCAGTCGAGCGCCTGGCCAGCGAAAGTGAACCGCTGGATGTGGTCACTCTGGCGGAGTTTCTGGAACGTGCCGGAGACATCGAAGATGCCGGTGGCCTCACCTATCTGGCGGAGCTTGCCGAGAAAACACCCGGTGCTGCCAACATCCGCGCATACGCTGAAATTGTCCGGGAGCGTTCCATCCTGCGTCAGCTGGTGGAGGTGTCCGGCAAGATTTCGGATTCGGCGTTTAATCCGCAAGGCCGTAAAAGCCACGAGATTCTGGATGAGGCGGAGCGCAGCGTTTTCCAGATTGCCGAATCCAGAAACAAGGAAGGCACAGGCCCCAAGTCGATCAACCCCATTCTTGCGACCACACTGAGCCGTATTGAGGAACTGTTTGAATCCGGTGAGCAAACCACCGGTCTGACAACAGGATTCCGGGATCTGGACAACCAGACCTCGGGTATGCAGCCGGCGGATCTGATCATTGTGGCGGGGCGGCCCTCAATGGGTAAGACCACCTTCGCCATGAACATTGTCGAGAACGCGCTGATCAGTACCAGCACTCCGATACTGGTGTTCAGTATGGAGATGCCCGCAGACGCGCTGGCAATGCGTATGCTGTCATCACTGGGGCGTATTGACCAGAGCAAGGTGCGAGGCGGTAAGCTGGAAGAGGAAGACTGGCCGAGATTGACCTCTGCCGTGAGTCTGCTCAAAGACAAGCCGCTCTATATCGACGATACGCCGGGCCTCAGTCCCACCGAGATGCGCTCCCGGGCTCGCCGGATCGCTCGTGAAAATGGCGGTAAAATCGGGTTGATCATGGTGGATTACCTTCAGCTGATGCGGGTGCCGGGTAACACCGAGGGTCGGACCGCCGAAATTTCCGAGATATCCCGCTCTCTCAAGGGGATTGCCAAAGAACTGAGTTGCCCGGTGGTGGCGCTTTCACAGCTCAACCGGAGCCTGGAGCAGCGGCCCAACAAGCGCCCGATCAACTCGGACCTTCGGGAATCCGGTGCGATCGAGCAGGACGCGGACGTCATCATGTTTGTGTACCGGGATGAGGTTTATAACGAGGATACGCAGGACAAAGGCATTGCCGAAATCATCATCGGTAAGCAACGTAATGGTCCTATTGGTACCATCCGGTTGGCGTTTATTGGCAAATACACCAAGTTTGAAGACCTGGCGCACGGCGATTACAGCGATTACGGTGAATATTGATGCCTCGTTCGACAGTTGCCAGGATTGATCTGGGCGCGCTGAAACACAATTTCAGGTTGGCGCAGGGCAGGGCCGGAGAAACCCGGGCGATGGCGGTGGTCAAGGCCGATGGGTATGGCCACGGCATAGGCTCAGTGGTAAAGGCGCTGTCGGAGGAGGCTGCCAAGTTTGCGGTGGCCTGTCTGGAAGAGGCTCTCGAAGTTCGGGATTCGGGTCTCGCTCAGCCGGTAGTTATGCTGCAGGGCGTGCACGACCCTCGCGACCTGTCGGTGTGCAGTCAGCGGGGGTTCGAGCCTGTTCTGCATAACCGGGTTCAAATTGAATGGCTGGCTGCGGATCGTGCCCCGGCGTTCTGGTTGAAAGTGAATACGGGCATGAACCGGCTGGGTTTTCGGCCTGAAGAGTTGCCGGCCGTGATGGCGCAGCTTGAAGCTTCAGGGCACCGGCAGCGGTTGTTGGGCTTTGTGACGCATTTTGCCTGTGCGGATGACACGGTTAGCCTGATGACGGCGGAGCAAACGCGACTTTTTGAGCAGGCCACAGCGGCCTGGCCCGAGCTGATGCGCAGCGTCGGTAATTCTGCCGCACACTTTCTGCCTGATCAGCCGCTCTATGACTGGAGCCGGCCCGGCATCATGCTGTATGGCGCTTCGCCTATGATCGGCAAGACCGGTCCTGAGTTGGGGTTGCAGCCGGTTATGACGCTGGAGGCTCCTTTGATCACCACGCGGGTGGTCCGCCCGGGAGAGTCCATCGGTTATGGTGCCACCTGGATAGCGGACAGCGAGACCAGGATGGGAATGGTCGCCATTGGCTATGGTGATGGATATCCACGCCATGCAGGCACGGGCACGCCTGCAGCTGTCAGAGGAAAGCGTGTTCGCCTGTTAGGGCGGGTTTCCATGGATATGCTGGCGGTCGATCTTGGCCAGGCGCCTGATGCGCAGGTAGGTGACATGGTGGAGCTGTGGGGTAACACGGTGAGTGTGGATGAGGTCGCAGTCTGTGCCGGCACGATTGGTTATGAACTGCTGACCGGCGTGACGGCAAGAGTGCCTCGGGTCTGCTGTTAAACAGCAGGCCCGATAGGAACGACAGTTATTTACTGGCTTTCCGGCTCGTGAATGATCTCTTCAATGAACTCGAGAATGGCGGTCAGGCTGCGGTCATCCAGCTTTTTCAGTACCTTGTGCACGACCATTTTGCTTCCTTTGAGCATGCTGCTGATGCCCACCTTGGCCATGCCCATCATCATGCTGCCGGCGTTCAGGCGGCGCAGGGGTTCCAGGAAGAAGAAGTCGAGGCCTTGTTCGGTCAGTTCTACGATCAATTCGTAGAGCTTTTCGATGGCTTCCTTGTCCGCCTTGCCGCGCCCTTTCAGTTCGCTTACCGTGTACAGAGCGCGGGTGCGCAACTCGTCGGGGATGGGGGCAACAATGTGGCTTTGTTGTTTCAGCATGAAAAGTCCTGTTGTTGTATGCTCAGCGATAACGCGCGGGTGGCGTGTTGTTTGTAATTAAGTTGCGAGATAGTGCAGCAAAAGACTTGCCCGGGCCATTGGCCTGAGTGTTTGCTGACATCCGTCATATCAGTGAAATCCGGAGGCCTTGAATTCCCGTGCATGTACTTGTGGTTCACGATTATGGCCCGCTGGGCAGGGTGCTTCTTGACCGTCTCAGGGAGACCCACCTCCGGGTGAGCCCGTTGCTGGTGAGTGATCCCGCCAATGCCGACCTGCATGCCCTGGCGAGCTGGATTCCTGACGACACCGACCTGATTGTCAACGCCCTGTGGTTAGCAGACCCGGAAATAGCAGAAAACAACCGGGAAGCGACTCACGAGTCGGCGTTTTCTCTGCCATTGGCGCTGGCGGGACACGCCCTCGAGCGTAACATGGCGTTGTTGCAGTTATCGTCCTGTTATGTGTTCGATGGTCGTAAACAGGGCGCTTACATCGCGTCCAATCCCGGCCAACCCATCAACGAGTTGGGTCGTTGGCAGTGGGAGTGCGAACAGGCGCTTCGCAGCCAGTTGCCGCGGCATATCATTTTGCGAACCGGCTGGAGTCTGGCCCGGTTTGCCCGAAAAGTGTATGAAAACAGTGCGAGTTCGGAGGCCCTTCCGCTTCCTGGACGGTGTCATGGTCAACCGGTTGCCGTTAAGGATCTGGCACGAGTGATGGCAGCGATTATCTTGCAGCTGGATTGTGGTGCCGAGGTCTGGGGCACCTATCAGTACGCCGGTGCGGAAGAAATCACGCTGTATGAGCTGGGGTTATCCATAGCCGGAATGCCTGGTATCCCCGGGGGGACAAAGGTCGTGGATGAGGTTCCGGAGTGGGGCCATCTTGAGCCAGTGAACAATACGATGGTGTGCACCAAGATCCGTAATACCTTCGGTATAAAGCAATTACCCTGGCGGACCTGGCTCACGGAAGAGGTTGCGATGATCAAGGAAGCCGGTATGGCAGGTGTTGAGGGCGAGCCGGCCGCAACCTGAAGAGGCCGGCGCCCTGATTGGCGGGGCGAGTAATCGTTACTGGCGACCCTGTTTCGCGAAATCCCGGGTAACCATCTGCAGAGCCTCGACATCCAATAGCTCTACTTCACGGCCTCTGGCGCGAATAATTCCCTGATTCTGGAAGCGGGTAAATACTCGACTCACGGTTTCGACGGCCAGGCCAAGGAAGTTGGCAATGTCGTTACGGGGCATCGGCAGGCTGAAGTTGGTGGCCGACATCCGGCGACGGCGGAACCGGCTGGACAGGGACAACAATAGTGCTGCAATGCGCTCCTCTGCGGTATTTTTGCTGAGTAGCATGGCCAATTGATGGCTGTTCTGAATTTCCTGACTCATCAGGTGGTACATGTGATGCTGGAGTTCCGGCAGCTTGCCTGTGAGCTCCTCGAGTTTATCGACAGGGAACTCGCACAGACTTGTGCGCTCCAGGGCTTTTGCGGTGCAGGCGTATGTTTCACCACTCATGCTGTCCAGGCCCACAAGTTCGCCAGGCATAAAGAACCCGGTAACCTGCTCTTCTCCGCCCTCGGTAATAATGGACGTCTTGATTGAGCCACTTTTCACTGCGAAGCAGGATTTAAACGGCGTGCTCTGGTCAAATATGTGTTCGCCGCGGTTGTAGATCTTTCCCTGCTGAACAATGTCTTCAAGGCGATCCAGGTCGTTCTCCTCAATTGCCAGAGGCAGACAAAGATTGCTCAGACTGCATTGATGACAGGATGCTTTGAGTGGCGACACTTGATGGAGAGGGATTGCCTGGGCCATAGCTGAAGAACCATCCGGATTGATCTGTGACGACCCGCACAACGTTTGGTGCGGAGCGTGCGCGGTCTGCGGAAACTTTAAAAACAGCAGATGCTTAAAGATTCGCTGTCTAGCTCGTTGATCAGGGTCAAGTATATCAAAAAAAGATAGTCTTATACCCCTCAATTCGGCTACAGGTATTTATGCCTAATCCCTGGGTCTGGAGCGTTGCTGCTTGCGCTGCTGGTCCTTGAATGCCTTTGCTTCCGCTTCCGCTTGCGCCTGAACTCTGGCGGCTTCCAGTTCCTTTTCGATCATGGCCGGGGTTTCCAGTGAAATTCTGCCAAGGGTGCCGGCCCGGAATTCGTTGATCAGCACTTCGGAGACCTTGTGAAGATCGGGCACGCCGCCGCGCCCCAGAAACTTTCGCTTCTCGGCAATGGCGTCCATCAGTGCCAGTCCGTCCCGGGGCTTTTCGCTGAGACCATAGCGGGTCATTGCCAGTTCCGGATAGGCTTCCATCAGGTAGTCTGCCTCAAACATGGCAACATCTTCGAAATCCAGTACAGCACTGCGTATCGCCCCGCTGATGGCCAGGCGGTATCCGCACTGTTCCGGCGACAGCTTTGGCCAGAGAAAACCGGGGGTATCGTAGAGCAGAATATTATCCGGCAATTTGATGGCTTGTTGGGCTCGGGTGACAGCAGGCTCGTTACCTGTTTTCGCAGCCGGTCGCCCTGCCAGAGTGTTGATGAGTGTCGACTTACCCACATTCGGTATGCCAAGGATCATGACACGTAAAGCACTTTTCTGGCGGTCGTGGCCCGGGGTCATTTCGGTTGCCAGCTTCAGAATATCCAGTGCTTCCTGGCGCTGATTGTGGGTGAGGGTGATGGCCCGCACTCCCCGCTCCTGCTCAAGCCATTCAAGCCATTGCGCAGTCACGGCAGGGTCCGCGAGGTCGCGCTTGTTGAGCACCTTGATCAGGGGCGTATCTCCTCTCAAGGCAGGAACCAGGGGGTTCTCACTACTGAAAGGAATTCTTGCGTCTACCACCTCAATGATCAGATCCATCTGGGGCATGACTTTCTTGATCTCCTTTCGGGCCTTGTGCATGTGCCCTGGAAACCAGTTTATCGCCATGATGTCTGCTCCGTATGGTGTGTAAAGGCGCCATTATGCAGTGGAATGACTAAATTTTCACATTAGCCTGAGGCGCTTGTCGTGCGGGATCGGGGCGGGTTGCGTGAAAGCATGTATAAAAAGAAGGGGTATCGAGATGAAAATCGGGTGGTGAATGATTTAGGGTGTTAGCTCCTTAGCCATTAAATCAATGATATCCGGTGGTGAATGACGGCCGCCGACCTCCAAGGAGAATGTATGAAGCTCACGAAGATTATCGGTTCCGCACTGGTTGCCCTCAGCATTTCTGTTCCGGCGTTTGCTCAGCAGGGCCAGCCTGACCAGGTTGCACAGCTTGCCGAAATGGTCGGCCTGTCTGACAGCCAGCAAAAAGAAATCCGCGGCATCATTGGCGAAATGGAGGGTGAGATCGGTGAGCTGCGTCAAAGCGCCCAATCCCTCCAGATGGACCTGCAGGGTGAAATCAAGGCGGATTACAATGAGAAGGCCATCCGCTCCAGTGCCGAAAAACTGGGTGATGTGACCGGCGAAATCGCAGCGTTGTCTGCGTTGATGCAGGCCAAGGTTGATGCGGTGTTTACTGCAGAGCAGCGTGACGAGCTCGATCGCAAGATGCAGGAAATGCAGCAGCAGATGCAGCAGCAGATGCAACAACGTCAGATGATGCAGCAGGGTCAGTAACCTGCAGGGATTGTGGCAGCGCTACTCCAGAGGGTGCTGCCCGTCCCGATTTACCCGACTTCCCCGCTCTGGCATTCGTTCAGGTGACGCCCTGTCTCCTCGCATATATTGATCACCTGGTCTATAGCTTTAGTGGGCATGGTCGAAAGATATGTAATCCAAATAACGGGTTACGCCCTATATTAACGACTGACAAAATCATAATTCACTTTCAACACGGATGACGTTTATGGCTTCAGACAGGAAAGCTATGCGGTCTACCATTCTTGTGCCGGTGTTCATTCCGGCTGTCGCCGTTTCGCTATTGTTGGTCATCGGGACCATCAGCAATCCGGAGCTGGCGGGTGAGGCGTTCAGCGCCACCTTATCCTGGATCACCGATACCTTCGGTTGGTTCTACATGCTGTCTGTGGCAATTTTTCTGATATTTATTGTGTCGGTGGGCGCGTCAAAGTGGGGGAATATCAAGTTGGGACCGGATCATGCGGAACCCCAATATTCCTTTCCCGAGTGGTTTGCCATGCTGTTTTCGGCAGGCTATGGCATCGCGTTGCTGTTCTTTGGCGTGGCCGAGCCGGTTCTTCACTATGCCTCGCCTCCTGCCGGCGCGGCCGAAACTGTCGATGCGGCCAAGCAAGCCATGCAGATAGCGTTCTTTCATTGGGGTTTCCACATCTGGGCCATATACGGTCTGGTTGGCCTGGTGCTGGCTTACTTTGCGTTCCGTCATGGGCTGCCGCTGTCCATCCGTTCGGCGCTCTATCCGTTGATTGGCGAGAAAATTTACGGCCCGATCGGTCACGCAGTGGATGTGTTTGCCATCCTGGGCACCATGTTCGGCATTGCCACAACTTTGGGGTTGTCGGTTACCCAGATCAACGCGGGCATCAACTATCTCTGGCCCTCGGTGCCCATCAGCACCACGGTCCAGATCATCGCCATAGCGGTGATTACTGCTGCGGCCACAGTGTCTGTGGTCGCGGGCATGGACAAGGGTGTAAAACGGTTGTCCATTCTGAACATGGTGCTGGCTATTTCGTTGATGTTGTTCGTGTTTGTGGTCGGCCCGACTATCCATATTCTGGAAACTTTCCTGCAGAACACTGGCAGCTACCTGAGCGGCATTGTTGAGCGAACGTTTAACCTGCAGGCCTACACCCGCAGTGACTGGATCGGTAACTGGACGCTGTTCATCTTCGGCTGGACCATTGCCTGGGCGCCGTTCGTGGGCATGTTTATCGCCAAGATCAGCCGCGGTCGTACCATCCGCCAGTTTGTGTTCGGTGTGATGCTGGTGCCGTCGGTGTTCACTTTCCTGTGGTTCTCGGTATTCGGCGACACCGCCCTGAACCTGATCATGAATGAAGGCCTGAATACGCTGATCACGGATGTGCAGGATGACCACGCAGTTGCCCTGTTCAAACTGTTCGACGTGCTGCCCTGGTCGTTCTTTATTTCACTACTGACGGTGTTGCTGATCATCACCTTCTTTGTCACCTCGTCTGACTCCGGCTCGTTGGTGATTGACTCCCTGGCTTCCGGTGGCGTGATCAACACCCCGGCATGGCAGCGGGTGTTCTGGGCCGTGCTGGAAGGTGCGGTT
>DATGQY010000092.1:0-22318 GCA_035303925.1 Marinobacter sp.
TCATTGCCCTGCTTCTGCTCAGCCCGGTGGTATTCCGGCTGACCAAAGACTACTTTGATAAACAGAGGACTCTGGGCATAAAGTAAGGGATGAGCAAAGGCGCCATCCGGCGCCGCACGACAACGGAGTCACCCAAAAACCGAGTGAAAGGAGAGTTACAATGAGTCTGCGTCTTGGAGATACCGCACCGGATTTCGAACAGGATTCCAGCGAAGGTACCATCCGCTTCCACGAGTGGCTGGGTGATGGCTGGGGCGTTCTGTTTTCACACCCGGCCGACTTCACCCCGGTGTGCACCACGGAACTGGGCCTGACCGCCAAACTGAAAGACGAGTTTGCCAAGCGGAATGTAAAGGCGATTGCACTGAGTGTCGATCCGGTGGATTCCCACCATGACTGGATCAAAGACATCAACGAAACTCAGGGCTGCACAGTCAATTTCCCGATTCTGGCGGATCATGACCGCAAGGTTTCCCAACTGTACGACATGATTCATCCCAATGCCGACAGCAGCCTGACGGTTCGCTCGCTGTTCGTGATCGATCCGAACAAGAAAGTCCGGCTGATCATTACCTATCCGGCCTCGACTGGTCGTAACTTCAATGAGGTGCTTCGGGTGATCGACTCGCTGCAGCTGACCGACGAACACAAGGTCGCGACACCGGGTAACTGGGAGCGGGGCGGAGATGTGGTCATCGTACCGTCACTGCAGGATGAAGACGAAATCAAGAAACGCTTTCCCAAGGGCTATAAAGCGGTCAAATCCTATCTTCGGATGACACCGGACCCCAAAGCCAACTGGAGTGGTGATTGATCACCCGGATTTAAAGGCGATTAAAAACAAGGGCAGGTTCAACCTGCCCTTGTTTGTTTGGCCGAACAGTCAGATGTGTGCCGGTTACCAGTTAGCTGGCACCACACCTTCCCGAATCCGCTGGGGGTGGTCGCCCACATCAACCCGGGCAATCTCTGAAGCGGTATCGATATCAATGACGGACATCTGATCGGTGCCGCTCCAGGACACATAGCAACGGTCGCCCGCCTTGTTGGTGGTAACCCAGTAAGGCTTCTCACCCAAGCCAGTCAGCACCTGGTAGCCGAAGGTGTCCTTGTCCACAATCGCCACATAGTCGCTCATGGTGCCGGCCACACACAGGGTGTCTCCCCGACCGTTCATGGCGATACCGTGGTGGGCGGAATCGTTGATGTAGAGCTCCCGAGGCATGTCAGGCACCAGGTTCGGCAACTGCGCCAGGCGGGTCACCACACCTTCCTCCATGTCGTACTCGACAAAGCCATGCAGGAAGGAAAGCTGGAAGTAGAAGAAGCGTTCATCAGGTGAATGCGCCATGGGCCGGATGGCCGGGCTCAACCTGTCATAACCGGCCGCCTTGAGCTTATCCGCAAAGTCGAACTGCTCGATGATTTCCAGCGAGTTGGCGTCCACCACCTGGAACCGCCGCTCACCCTTGGTAAAATCCATCAGGTTCTTGTCCAGCGGGGTAAACACGTGACCAATGCTGGCGTGGTAAATCTTGCTGCCATCCTTGGAGTAGACGTTCTCGTGAGGGGAGTTGCCGGTGGGGAACTGGCCGATTTCCTGGCCGGTATTCACATCCAGAACGTGTACCACGTTGCCGGTCGATGCCGACACCGCCACCTGGGTACCATCCGGGGAGATGGCCATGTGGTCTGAGCGGTAACCCTCTACCTGGAAGCGCCAGGCAATTTTTCCGGTTTCCGTTTCAATGGCGACCACATCCGCAAAGCTGGGGCGCGACACGATCAGCAGCTTGCCATCCTGGGTGCTGTACATGTCATCCACGAACTGGTCATTACCTTCGCCGATCAGATAGCGCACGGCCTTGAACAGAACCAGGCGCACTGGATTGAACAGGATTTCCATCATCCGCTTGCGCTTGTCCGGGATGCCGTTGATGCGGCCCAGGTGCATGTAGGTTTCGGCATCGACCACGTCGATCATGCCTTCCCAGTTGTTGCCAACATAGATCACATCCCGGGTATCACTGGCGTACGCCTGTGTTCCGGTAAATGCCAGCATGCAGGAGAGAGCCAAAGCCGCGGCGCCACCGCGACTTCGAAGGGGTTTCATTCGTAACATAGTGAGTTCTCCGAACTATTGTTTTTGCTATTTATCAACTTCGGCGAACACTTGTACCTTTTTTAACCAGGCAGGCACATGACACTGCTGACATCATCCACGTCATTTCGGCCAATAAGGTGCATAAAAAAAGGACAGGTTTTCACCTGTCCTTTTTCATTCATGGGGTTAGCCAGGGCGTGGTTTCAGAATGCCGGTACCACGGCGCCTTCGTACTTCTCCATGATGAAGTCTTTTACCGCGTCGGACTTCAGTGCGTTCGCCAGTTTCTGCATGGCGTCGCTGTCTTTGTTGTCCGGGCGGGCAACCAGGATGTTTACGTAGGGCGACTCAGAGCCTTCGATGATCAGAGCGTCTTCAGACGGGTTCAGACCGGCTTCCAGCGCGTAGTTGGTGTTGATCAGAGCAACGTCTACCTGGTTCAGGATGCGGGGCAGGGTTGCGGCTTCGAGTTCTTTGAAGTCCAGGTCTTTGGGGTTGTCGGCGATGTCACGCGGAGTGGCGGTGATCTTGCTTTCGTCTTTCAGAGTAATCAGGCCAGCCTTTTGCAGCAGCAGGAGCGCACGGCCGCCATTGGTGGGGTCGTTGGGGATGGCGACAACGGCCCCGTCTTCCAGCTCGTCGAGGGATTTGATTTTGGTGGAGTAGGCGCCGAAGGGCTCAACGTGGATGCCGGCTACGGTGACCAGGCTGGTGCCACGGCCGTCGTTGAATTCATCCAGGTACGGTTGGTGCTGGAAGAAGTTAGCGTCCATCCGCTTCTGGTCAACCTGGATGTTCGGCTGTACGTAGTCGGTGAAGACTTTCACATCCAGCTCCACGCCTTGCTCGGCCAGGGTCGGTTTTACAAACTCCAGCAGCTCAGCGTGCGGTACCGGAGTGGCGGCCACCGACAGTTTTTCTGCGACAGCGGCTGTGGAGAAAGTTGCTACGGCAGCGATGGCTACCAGGGTTTTCTTGAAGTTCATTTTTGCATTCTCCTGTGGAGCATCGTGTTTAACTTTGGTTTACGGCACAGTCTTACTTTCTGCTGAAATACAGCACCAGGCGGTCACCCGCCATCTGCAACAGTTGTACGAAGATCACCAGCAAAGCGACGGTAATCACCATTACGTCGGTCTGGAAACGCTGGTAACCAAAACGAATGGCCAGGTCGCCCAAGCCGCCGCCACCGATGACACCGGACATGGCCGCGTAGGACACCAGCGTGATGGCTGTCACAGTTATGCCTGCGATGATGCCCGGAAGTGCTTCCGGCAGCAAGGCACCGAAGATGATCTGGCGGATGTTAGCGCCCATGGCCTGGGTGGCTTCGATGATGCCGCGGTCGACTTCCCGCAGGGAGGTTTCCACCAGGCGAGCGAAGAAGGGAGCACCGCCAGCGACCAGCGGCGGGATGGCGCCGGCTACACCCAGCGATGTGCCGATGAGCATGACGGTGAACGGGATCATGACGATCAGCAAGATGATAAACGGTACAGAGCGCAGTACGTTCACCACAAATGACAGCACCGCGTAGGCCACCGGCTGCTCGAGCAGTTGGCGTTTTCCGAACAGGAACAGCAGTACGCCAATGGGCAGGCCGATGATGATGCTGAACAGCAGCGACATGCCCACCATCACCAGGGTGTCCCAGCTGGCCACACCGATTTCCAGCCAGTCTACATTGCCCATCAGGTTTTCCATGAGAGCTTCCATCAGCGCACCACCTCCACGTGAACATCGGCGGCTTCCAGCGCCTGCATGGCAACGTCCAGGTCGCCCCCTACCAGTGACAGGGTGAGCTGGCCGTAGGGTGTGTCTTTGATGTGGTCAATCCGGCCCGACAATATGCTGAAATCCACGCCCGACTGGCGGGCGACGCTGCCCAGCAGGGGTTTGTAGGTGGATTCGCCCTTGAAGGTCAGGCGCAGGATACGGCCTTCGGCTTTTTGCAGGTCTTCCTGCAGTTCGTCCCGGTCCACACTTTCGCTTTCAAACACGAAATCCCGGGTGGTGGGATGCTGCGGGTGCAGGAACACTTTGCTGACCGGGCCCATTTCCACCACGCGGCCGGCGTCCATCACGGCTACCCGGTCGCACACCCGGCGTACCACGTCCATTTCGTGGGTAATCAGCACAATGGTCAAACCGAGTTCTTTGTTGATGTCGGCCAGCAGCTTCAGTACCGACTGGGTGGTTTGCGGGTCCAGCGCACTGGTGGCTTCGTCACACAGCAGGATCGTGGGCCGACACGCCAGGGCGCGGGCTATGCCGACACGCTGTTTCTGGCCGCCGGAGAGCTGCGACGGGTATTTATTGGCGTGTTCGCTCAAGCTGACCCGGGCCAGCAGTTCTTCAACCCGGCTACGGATTTCCGGCTTCGAGTAGATGCCCGCCAGCTTCATCGGGAAGGCGATGTTGTCCGCCACAGTTTTTGAAGACAGCAGGTTGAAGTGCTGGAAGATCATGCCGACTTTGCGGCGAAACGCGCGCAGATCCGCGGAGGAATAGCGGGTGATGTCTTCGTCATCAATCAGGATTCGGCCGCCGGTGGCTGGCTCAAGCTTGTTGATCAGCCGGATCAGGGTGGATTTACCCGCGCCGGAGTGGCCGACGATGCCGAACACCTCGCCGGTTTCGATGGTCATACTGGTAGGGTGCAGCGCGGGGATTGCCCGGCCTCCCACCTGGTACGACTTCTGTACCTGGTCAAATACAATCATGGTCAGTGCCTTGGATAAGCGCCTTGGTCGATGCGTTGTGGGGCCACAGAAAACCGGCGATTATAGCTTATTCGGTGATCAAACCCGAATCACTGTCCAGGCTGGGACAGTGGGTAGTTGCCCTTACACAAAAAGCTACCTGACAGTATCGGCAAAGCTCGGCTAAACTGGTAAGCGAAAAGAACATTAACAAATTCAACACGCTCGAGGCGCGCTCCATCCGTGACACATCCGTCCGAAAATACGCCCTCAAGGATGACCTCCACCCAGGCATGGGTGTCCTACCTGAGCAAAGTAGAGTTGCCGGTATTGGCAAACACGCTGAAGCAAATCAACGAACTGACCGACAGCCGCAACAGCACTGTGAACGAACTGGCGAACGTGATCCTGAACGACGCCCAGCTGACCTCCCAGGTGCTTCGGTTGTCCAACACGGTGTTCTACAACCAGACCCGCACTCAGGTGAGCACCGTGAGCCGGGCGATCACGTTGATCGGTTTCGATTCCGTGAAATCCATGGCCATCTCGTCACTGATCGTTGATTCGCTGCTCAAGCGCAACGACCGCCCGCATCTGCTTCGTTGCCTGGCCCGAGCCATTCATGCAGCGGTTCAGGCCCGGTGTCTGATGCCGAAGCGCACGGAGCATGCGCTGGAGGAAGTCTTCATCGGCGCCTTGCTGATAAACATCGGCGAACTGGCCTTCTGGTCCTGTGAAACAGAACAGGCCGGAGAGCTTGAAGAGCGGATGCGGCTGGAAGAACCTCCGGTCGAGGCCCAGAAGGCAGTTCTGCACACCACGTTCACCGAGATTACCCGTGGGCTGGTCGAGGCCTGGTCGCTCGGCCCGTTCATTCGGGAAGTCGTGGCCCCGGGGCAGCCCGGCTCCATGGCCAGTAGCCTGGTGCGCAACGCTGTGGAGATGGCGAAGGTGTCCGAGGCTGGCTGGAGCGGGCCAGACATGGACAAGGTGCTGGACAAGCTGTCCAAAGATGTTGGCGAAACACCCGCCGCTATCCGTGACCAGCTCAAACTGAATGCTCAGGAAGCCACCAAGGTGGCGGTGTCGCTGGGCATTCCCCAGGTCACGGCGCTGCTGCCGGGTAATCAGGGCACGGAAGGTAACGCCGCCGAGGCCCCCCCCATGGACCCGGATCTCCAGCTGCAGATCCTGCGCGACCTGACCCAGACCCTGGCCGAGAAACCGGACATCAACGAAGTCTGTCAGCTGGTGATTGAAGGCATTCACCGGGCCGTGGGCATGCAACGGGTCGCGCTGCTGATGAGCGACCGTACCGGCCTGGATCTCGTTCCCCGGAAAGTGGGTGGTCGGGGTACCGAGGAATGGCGCCAGCACCTCATCATTCGCAAAGACGGCACCGGCCCACTCGGCGAACTGCTGCCTCATGGCACCTGTGCGATCTACAAACCGGGAAAACACCCGGAAGGTGTGGCGTTTGACCGCTGGCTGGGCAAAGTGCCGGCCCTGGTCGGTTCACTCACAGCGAAGGGCCGACTGGTGGGGCTGTTTTATGCAGATAATGCGTCGGCGGGCTACACGCCCTCAGAGCAGCAATTGTCGGCGTTCAGCCATTTCATTCAAAATGCCCAACTGTGCCTGACGTTGATGTCAGTAAAAGGCTGAGTCGTCTACCAACTGGCAAATGGCCAAGTATTGTCCATACTTCTTTTCGGGAGGAAACGAATAGATCCGCCGGAAAGGAGCATGACCCTTGGAAAAGGATACCGCCACATTCCGAACACCATCCGCCGACGGTGTCGTCCTGCTATTGCCCGACGGCACCGTTCGGGACTGGAACCCCGCCGCGGAGGCGCTACTGGGGTATACCCGGGCCGAAGCCCTGGGGCGGACGCTCGCGGATCTGATCGAACTCACCGACACCCGGGGACATCCGATCAAACTTGCCCAGCTGGACCAACAGGGCAGCCTTTCCCGCCACGGCCTGTGCCAGCGCAGGGACGGCTTCTCGTTTCCCGTCGAAGTCATCCGCAGCCCGATCGAAATTGCCGGTGACGCTCTGGTTGTCACCATCATCCGCGATGTGTCGGAGCTCAAGAGAGCGGAAGAAAAATTCCGGGGACTGCTGGAATCCGCGCCGGATGCCATTGTTATTGTCAAACAGGACGGTCACATCGTTCTGGTCAATTCTCAGGCAGAATCCCTGTTCGGTTATCACCGGGACGAAATGATCGGCGAGAATGTCGAGATTCTCATGCCCCAGCGCTATCGCGGGCACCACGTCGGCCATCGTGACGGCTTCTTCGCGGACCCCCGGGTTCGGCCAATGGGCGTCGGGCTGGAGCTGTTCGGGCTGCGCAAGGGCGGTATCGAATTTCCTATCGAAATCAGCCTCAGCCCATTGGAAACCGAAGAGGGGCTTCTGGTCTCCAGCGCCATCAGGGACATTACCGAACGCAAACGGTTTGAGCGCGCTCTGCAGGAAAAAAACGAAGAACTTGCCATGGCAAACCAGGCAAAAGATCAGTTTCTGGCCAGCATGAGCCACGAACTCCGAACCCCATTGAACGCCATTATCGGCTTTACCGGCACGCTGCTGATGGGGCTTCCCGGTCCGCTGAATGATGACCAGAAAAAACAGCTGGGGACTGTCCGTTCCAGCGCCCAGCACCTGTTGTCGCTGATCAACGATCTACTGGATGTGGCGAAAATAGACGCCGGCAAGCTGGAATTGAGCCCGGAGCAGGTCAACCTGAATCAGCTGCTTGAAGAAATATTCGGCACCTTCAGTCTTCAGGCTGACGAAAAGGCACTCCAACTCAGCCTTGAACTGCCCGATCAGCCCGTCAACCTGGAGACCGACCGGCGGGCCCTGAGCCAGATCCTGATGAACCTCACCAGTAACGGACTGAAATTTACCAGCAACGGCGGGGTGCGCCTGAAACTGTCACAGAGTGACCATCACCAGATTACGGTGTCAGTACGGGACACGGGCCCCGGCATAGATCCATCCGTTCAGCAGAACCTGTTCCAGCCGTTCTCAAGAGGCGTGCTGTCTTCACGAAAAACCGAAGGCACCGGTCTTGGCCTTTACCTGAGCCAGAAACTGGCCACCCAGCTGGGGGGCGCTATCAGTCTGACCAGCTCCACCGACCAGGGCTCTGAATTCACCTTGCGACTTCCGGGTGACCGACGATGGGCGCCGTGATTCTGGTGGTCGAGGATGACCTCCCCAGCCTTGAGCTGGCCAGCTATCTGCTGGAACACCAGGGCCACCGAGTCCATCGGGCCGAAAACGGCAGGTTCGGTCTGGACGCGGCGCTCGACCTTGGCGGTTCGCTTGATCTGGTTCTCAGTGATATCCAGATGCCCGACCTGGATGGCTACGAGTTCCTGTCGGCCCTTCGCCGTCATCCCCGCTTCGCCACCCTACCGGTGATCGCTATAACCGCATTCTCAATGCGGGGGGACGAGCAGAAGATATTGGAGTCCGGTTTTGATGGTTACATCTCAAAACCGATAGACCCAGAACAGTTTGTTCATCAGGTGTGTCAATGGCTGCCTCCTGAACACCGGTTGTAACCCAGGGAATCAAAGAGCGGATGGCCATGGCAAAAATTCTCATTGTTGATGACCACGAACCCAATCGCGAACTCGTCGCCTCGCTGGCGGGATATCTTGGCCATGAGATTCTGGAAGCTCCCGATGGTGAGAAAGCGCTGGCGATTGTCCGCCGGCACCGCCCCGATCTGGTGATCTGCGACCTGCTGATGCCGGTTATGGACGGCTACGAGTTTGTTCGCCGGGTTCGAAATGACGCCCGGATCGCCGACACAGAAATCATGTTCTATACCGCCAACTATCGCGAAGACGAAGCCCGCAATCTGGCTCGTCAACTGGGTATAAAGCGCATCATTTTCAAACCCTGTGTGCCGGAAGACGTTCTGGATGCCATTGAAACCTCGCTCCGGGAAACCGGAGCACCGGAGGACCAGCCTGTACAGGTCGACAACCACGAGTTCGATGCAGAGCACACGCGGGTTCTTACCGATACCCTGTCACGCAAAAGCGACGAACTTGAGAAGGCCAATCGACGCCTGGCCGCGCTGACTGAGATCAACCTCCAGCTTTCCGGTATGCGAGATGCCGGGCGCATGTTGGAAACGATCTGCCGAGACGCCCGAGCCTTGGTGGGCGCCTGTTACGGCGTTCTTTGCATCAACGAAAGCCACAACGGTGACCAACAGATCCGGCTGTTCCTCAGTGGGTTCAGCCAGGAGAGAAAGCAGGCCCTTCAATGCCCGGATCTGCACGCTGGCATACCCGGTGCCGTCATTCGTGACCGAACATCACAACGACTACACTCCGATAACCGCCAGACCCTCCGCATTGGCTTACCAGACGGCTATCCCGATGTCCGGTCCTGTGTCATGGCACCCATCATGTCGGCGACCGAGGTATACGGCTGGGTGTGCCTGATAAACCGCTTGGACGGTCAGCGATTCAGTGAAGAGGACGAATGGCTTTGCAGCTCTCATGCTGCGATGGCTGGCCGTGTCTATGAAAACCGCAGCCTGTACCTGCAGCTGGAAAACCGGGCCCAGAAGCTTCAACTGTATGACCGGGCGATTGAGGAAAGCAGCAATGGTATTGTGATCTGCATCGCTGACCGGGAACGAGACAATCCGGTGACTTACGCCAACCGGGCATTCAGCAGTATGACGGGCTACGCCAATGACGAAGTGATTGGCATGAGCCCCCGCTTCCTCCTTGCCAACGATCACAATCAACCGGGCCTGGACCGACTGCGCCACTGCATGCGCCACGGCGGCTCCGCCCGGGCCATATTAAGAAACTATCGCAAGGACGGCAGTCTGTTCTGGAACGAAGTTGCTTTGGCGGCCGTTCACAACGAACGGGGAGAAATCGCTCATTTCATCAGCGTGTTCAATGATGTGACAGACCGGAAGCGTTACGAGGCCGCACTTGAACATCAAGCTAATCACGACGATCTGACCGGCTTGCCCAATCGCAATCTGCTGCGCGACCGGCTTGATCATGCCATCGCCCAGGCGTCCCGGGACAAAACGAAGCTGGCCGTCCTGCTCCTGGATCTTGACCAGTTCAAACGGGTCAACGACGGGCTTGGGCACAACGTTGGCGACATACTGATACAGAGGGTCGCTGCGCGAATGAATGAAAGCGTGCGTGACAGCGACACCGTAGCCCGGCTCGGGGGCGATGAGTTCATGATTCTCAGCCCCGGGCTACGAAGCGAAAGGGCTGCAGCCGCACTGGCACAGAAGCTTCTCAAACAGTTCGGACAGAAAATCGCCATCAACGGCCATGAAATCATAGCCTCAGCCAGCATCGGTATCGCCGTCTACCCCAAGGATGGCAGCTCGGGGGATGAGCTGTTCCGCAATGCCGATACGGCCATGTACCGGGCCAAAGACATGGGGCGGAACGGTTTCCAGTTCTATTCAGCAGAAATGAACAACCGGATGAGGGAACGGCTGTACATGGAGCAAGCGCTGCGCGATGCCGTTTCCCGGAAAGAACTGTCCCTGTGGTTTCAACCCAAACTTGATCTCGCGACCGGCCAGATACACAGCGCTGAAGCGCTTATACGCTGGCATCACCCTGAAACCGGAATGATTGCGCCGGGGGATTTCATTCCTGTTGCCGAAGAAACCGGCCTGATCCTGCCAATAGGCGCCTGGGTTATCGAAGAAGCAACCCGCCAGATAGCCCACTGGCGCTCCCAAGCGCAAAAAACTATTCGGGTGGCCATCAATATCTCGGCTTACCAGTTCAGCCATCAACGACTTGCGGAGCAAGTTTTCCAGGCACTCGACAGCCTGGCGCTGGACCCACGGTTACTGACAGTTGAGGTGACCGAAACGGCCATCATGACCCACATGGACGTTGCCGTACGCCAACTGCAGGCGCTTCGGGACAGGGGTGTCCGGGTGGCGCTTGACGATTTTGGCACCGGCTACTCCAGTCTGACTTATCTGAAGCACTTCCCCATCGATATCCTGAAAATCGACCGCAGCTTTGTCGCCGACATCGCCAACGATGCCCAGAGTGGCGCGATCGTAAAAACAATCATCACGCTCGCTCACAGTCTGGAGATGACGATCGTTGCCGAGGGTGTCGAAACCCAAGAGCAGCTCGACTTCCTGCGGGCAAACGGCTGCGATGAAATACAAGGGTATTTCTACTGCAAGCCGTTACCCGAGACTGAATTCCTCGCTTTTCTGCGCCAACACTGACGGCGATAATCAGTGCAGGGCGCGCAACTGCCGGGGATAGAGCGCGGCGCTGACCTCTGGCTCTTCCAGAAGATTGGCCAGTTCCTGGTCGATTGCGGTCTCTTCGCCTTCATCCGGCAACGGCTCAAACAGGGTGCTCAGCCAGGATGCAATGGTGGGCGCATTCTCCCTGTCATAGTCCGAAGACAGCGCTTTGATACGGCGAAAGCCGATGATGCGCTGGTGCCTGGGGTCCCGAATCTGCTCAAAGCCACGCCAGTAAATCCGGTCGCGGGTATGCAGCTGAACAAACAGCGTGTCTATAGGGCCTTTGTCATCATCCGACTGTTCTTCATCTTCTTCCGCCTGAACTTCAACGGCCGTTTCTTCAAGGGGCTTACGCCGGATGGTCGTCCACGCCGGGTAAAGTACCGCTACGGCATCAGCTTCAACGTGTTCGCGAGCCGCGCGCAGAATCAGGCCCCAACGGGCCTTGTCGGCATCGGTTTCAAGGGAGTTGATGGGCAGGTCGTAGCTTTGGTCACTGGACAAAACGATTGCCATCATGGGGGCGTCGAGCTCCCCCATGGCTTCGGCCTGTGCTACGGATACCAGATCGTCGATTGCCATCGATTGGTTCATAAGATACTTGCCTCCTCGATGCCATCAGAGTGGTCAGGGAACCAGGTCCCTGACATACAGCATAGCCTGTTCGCTACAGAAAGATAAACGTGGGGATTGCGGGCGCGGATCACAATCCCGCGCCCCGGATCAATGTGGTGGCTCAGAAGGCGTTTTCCAACCGCTCGTAGTTTCCGAACCAGGGATTGGCTTCTTCAAGCTGCGCAGCCAGTTGCAGCAGGCGATCTTCGCCGCCGTGGGCTGCCCCGAATTGCACGCCGACCGGCAGGCCACTGCGGGTCCAGTGCATCGGCACCGACATCGCAGGCGTGCCGGTGAGGTTGGCCAGCTGGGTGAACGGCGTTCTGGCCAGGCTTTCCATGGCCATCTGGTCAACCTGGCCACTGCGATGCACCAGCCGGCCTGCTTTCAGGGTGAGCATCAGTTTTGCCATCACTTTCATGTGCGCCGGGGTGTCCAGCTCACCGATTCGTGCAGGCAACTGGCCAGCGGTGGGGCACAGGTACATATCAAAACGGTCAAAATAGGCCCCCAAAGCCCGGGCAAAGTCGTTCCACTGCTGTCGGCGCCGCACATAATCCGGCAGCGGCATGGTCTGGCCCAGCATGGCAAGCAGACGGGTTTCCAGTTCAAAGTCTTTGTCGGTGGCGCCAAACTGTTCCCGGGCCCGCTCCGCCATGGCTGACACCTCCCCGAAGTACAGGGCAAGGTAGCAGCGTGCCAACGCCAGACCGTCAAATTCGGGGCGGGCGTACTCCACCTGATGCCCCAGACCTTCGAGCATGCGGGCCGTTTCTTCCACCGCCGCTACGCATTCCGGCGCCACTTCCGTATCGTAGGGTGATGAGGTAAACACGCCGATTTTCAGTTGTCCCGGGGATTGCTGCATGGCGTCCAGCCAGGATGATTGCGGCGCCGGAATCCGGAACGGGTCACCACTGGCGGGCCCCGACAGAACATCCAGCATGGCGGCACTGTCTCTGACGGTGCGGGTAACCACGTGATCCGTGGAGGCGCCGGTCCAGGCCTCGCCTACACCAGGTCCGGAGGAAATACGACCCCGTGATGGCTTGAGGCCGAACAGGCCATTGTAGGCCGCCGGAATACGGATAGAACCTCCACCATCGTTGGCACCCGCCATAGGCACGATTCCGGCTGCGACGGCTGCACCAGAGCCGCCACTGGAGCCACCGGGGGTGAGCGCGGTATCCCAGGGATTCCGGCACGGGCCCCAAAGGGCCGACTCGGTGACGGCCTTAAGGCCGAATTCCGGCGTTCCGGTGCGGCCGAGAAAAACCAGACCGCCCTCACGGGCGCGGCGGACAAATTCGGAATCTCTGGCCGGCACGTTGTTTCGCAAGGCCCGACTGCCATAACTGCAGGGGTGGCCCGCCTGTTCCTGAGCCAGGTCTTTCAGCAGGATCGGCACACCGGAAAAGGCGGAATGCTCCGGGAACGTCTGAGTCGTGGCTTCGCTGAACTGCGGGTGGCAAATCGCATTGAGCTCACCATTGACCTGGCTGGCGCGATCCAGGGCCGCTTCAACCACCTCACGGGATGATACTTCGCCCCGGCGGATCAGATCAGCCAGCGCAGTGGCGTCGTATTTCAGGTATTCGGACTGTTTCATCGATAACCCTGCTTATTGTTTTCTATCCAAACACCCCTGGACATTCGGGGTATAAACCGGAAACTCGGGAGCTTACGCCATAACCTGAGCAAGTTCCATGGACCTTATATTGGTACCCGAGGCCCTCAGCCCGACCGTCGCCCTGTTTTTGTTGGCCGCCTCTGCCGTTACTTCGATGCTGACCGCGGTACTCGGGGCTGGCGGCGGTGTGTTGCTGCTGGTACTGATGGCTTCGTGGATGCCCGCAGCAGCCATTATCCCCGTACACGGCATGATTCAGCTCGGCTCCAACTCCGGCCGGGCGGTGCTCACCCGCGCTCATATCGACTGGAAAGTGATTGCCGCTTTTGCCCCCGGTGTTCTCGTCGGCGCCGCACTGGGCGCCTGGTTGCTGGTGGATCTGCCCGCCCACGTCTGGCAGCTGGCGATTGCGCTGTTTGTACTGTATCTGTGTTGGGGGCCGAAACTGCCGAAGACCTCATTCGGGCCTGCCGGCATCTTCCTGGCTGCCAGCATAACCAGTTTTGTCAGCCTCTTTGTGGGCGCAACCGGGCCTCTGGTAGCCGCTTTCGTAAAACAGATTCATCAGGACCGGTTCAAAACCGTTGCCACCTTTGCCACCGCCATGACCCTTCAACATGCCCCGAAAGCGCTGGTCTTTGGTGTTGCCGGATTCGTATTTTCAGACTGGCTGCTGTTCATTCTCGCCATGATCGCCTGCGGCTTCGTCGGCACCTGGCTCGGGCTCCGTTTACTGAAAACCATAACCAACCGATGGTTCAGCCTGGCGTTTAATCTCGTCCTGACCCTGCTCGCCTTAAGATTGCTGTGGCAGGCATCCCAATCCCTGGGCTGGATGGTTTAAACCTCACCGTCGTCCGGCGGAGCAGGCACGGATACCACCGCATTACGGCCCCGGGATTTGGCGATATAACAACCTTCGTCGGCCCGGGACATGACGTCTCTCGGCCCGTTATCGCCGGGCGATACCGGTGTTATACCAATGCACACGGTTACACCGAATGCCCGGCCATCGTGCGCCACCGTGAGCGCCTGCACCTGGCTGCGCAGGGTTTCCGCCAAGGCTTCAGCCCGTTCCATCCCGCATGCCGGAAGCAGAATGGCGAACTCGTCGCCGCCAAGCCGTGCCACGGTATCGGACTGACGAACCGCACCCCGAAACAGATCTGCCAAGCGCTTCAACAAGTCATCGCCGAGCAGGTGGCCGCCCTCGTCATTGATGGGTTTGAAATGGTCGAGATCGATCATCATCAACACCGAAGGCACCGTCTGACGTGGTGCATC
Organism: Marinobacter sp.; assembly: GCA_035303925.1. GTDB lineage: Bacteria > Pseudomonadota > Gammaproteobacteria > Pseudomonadales > Oleiphilaceae > Marinobacter. The sequence goes on from DATGQY010000092.1 coordinate 14,641, forward strand.
GGAGAGTGCCTTCAGCAGTGCTGCGGTGAACGCTCTCCGATTCAGCAATTGGGTCAGCGCATCGTGGGTGGCCTCCCAGGAAAGCCGCTCTTCCTGTCGCCGGCGATCGCTGTCATCACGCAGCACAAAAACCAGTCGTTCCTGGGGCTCCCCCTTGCGCAGGTGCAGCATGGTGAGGTCAATGTCGAAGGTTTTGCCGTCGGTATTCTCCAGCGTCACGTAACGGTTGTCGATTTCGTTACCGGCCAGAAATGCCGACGGTCCCATCTCTTCGCCATCGAAACGAACGGTGACAGCCTCGAAGAAATTATGGCCGGTGCATTCGTCCCCCAACGCAAGAAAGCCGCAGGCGGCGCCATTGGCGTAACGGATAAGACCGGCCTTATCCACCATCAGCACCCCTTCCTGAAGCACATCCAGAATCGAATCCGCTCGTTGCTGCTCTTCCCTGAGCGCCTGCTCAAACCGCATCTCACGGGTAATGTCACGTACCACCGTGATGGTGCCCAGATCCTGGTCCGGCAACTCGATCACCGACGTCATGGCGTCTACCCAGACATAGCCGGGTGCCCGGGTACTCAGAAACCGCAGACGGCTGCGAAAAAAACTTCGGTGGGTCAGGGCACGGCGCCAGCCCTCCATGGCTCGTTCCCGGTCGTCTCTGGCCACCATAGAGATCAGATATTGGCGGGCCAGGCTGCTTTCCGGCTGACCGACAATATCGAGCAACGCCGGATTCACAAACTCGATGCGCCCGAGAATGTTGGTATGCACAATGCCAATGGGAGCATTGCGAGTCAGGGAGCGGAAGAACGCCTCGCGCTCAGCCAGCGAACGCATGATTTCATCGCGCTCCTGACGTACTACGTTAAAAACCTTGGCCACATTCCGGATTTCCCGGCCGCCGACTTCTGACACCGGCTGCGACCGCTCACCGGTATGGCGCTGATAGATCTGCACGCCCAGGTTGCGCAGGGGCGCCATCAGCCGATGGAAAAAACAGAATGCCAGCGGCACCAGAGCAACCACTACGGCCAGCAAGGACCAGCTGAAAGCGTCCCGCATACGGGTAACCGGAGCAAACGCTTCCTTTTCCGGCCAGATGGCCGCCACAAACCAGGGCACCTGAATCATTTGCCGATAGGCGGTGATGGTGGCGGACTTCCTGGCGGGGATGTCCCTGGCAACCCCTTCAAATCCTTCCATCGCCTTGAGCACGGATGGCCTGTCGGCGGCGACCGGCACCATAACGTTGCCACTTTGACCATCCGCCAGCACAACGCCCTGACGGCTGATCAATCGCACATACCCGGTCTCGCCCACCCGAACATCAGCAAATTCGCGCATGAAGTTGTCGCCCTGCAGCAGTATCAAACCACCCAGCACCCCCATAAAGCGCTGCTGTTGATCAAACAGCGGGACGGCCACCATCACCCCCGGCTGACCGTCCAGCACCGTAACATAAGGCTGGCTGATGATCGGAGTGAGCTGGGACGACACCTTGGTGAAGTAGAGACGGGCGGAGGCATTGAAATCCGGCAGATGGTAACGGGGCGGATTGGCCGCAAGGATACTGCCGCTGGCATCCAGAACGAAGGTGGCATCAAACAGGTGCAGCAACGCCGACTGGTTCCGGAGCAACACCCTGGCACGGTTTTGCAACAACACTTCAGACCCGGGAAACTCAGAGGCAATCAGCGTCAATACATCCAGCCGCTGAGCCAGCTTGAGATCCAGCTCCCGGGACACCATTTCGGCAATGGCTTCTACCTGGTCATGGGCCTGTCGCTCCAGTTCAGCACGGCTGAGCTCTGTGCCAATGGCCGTAACCACCGCCGCCGAAACCACGACAAAAGCCACCAGCAGAACCACAGCCCGGTTGACCAGACTGCCAAACCATCCCCTAATCAATCGCGCTACTCCGGCCACACCTCACCACGGGTTTTACTGCACATTCACAGAACGTTAGTTGCATAAGTCACCGAAATTGTAGCAAACCGGTGGGTCTGCGTCAGATTTCAACTTGTAATCCTAGTGATAATCGTTATTATTTAGTTCTAATTTTATTGACCGAGCGACTCTGTATGAACACCACCAGCGCCGTAACCACCTCTCTCACCGAATACGGCCCCCTTGCCCAACTGGTCGACATGGGCGGCCCCGTGATGATTGTGTTGATTGCCATCGCACTGATCGGTGTGGTGACGTTCCTTTACCTGATGCTGTTCGGTGCCTTCTACGCACCCCGCTACAGCAAACCCTTGCGCAGACTGGTCGCCCAGTGGCAGCGCGCACCGTCTGAAACCCGGGCAAAAGACACACAAACACGTGCCGGGTTGTTCGGGCGGACCAACCCGCTTATGCATTTACTGGTCAACACCATGTCAGCCTGCCAGACCAACCCGAATATTGCCGCCGTGCGCGAAACGGCGGTTCGGGATGCCCAAAGCGCTCTGGAACCCTTCGAAGCACCTCTGAAGATCATCGAAGTGATTGCTGCCCTGGCTCCGCTGCTGGGCCTGCTCGGCACGGTTATGGGCATGATGGAAGCCTTCAGCGCCATGGCGGCGACCGAAGGCCGTGCCAACGCCAGTCAACTCAGCGGTGGCATCTACGAAGCACTCACCACAACCGCCGCCGGACTGGTCGTTGCCATTCCGTTTGCCGCCCTGGCCGCGTGGATCGAGTTCCGTTTACGCCGGATTCACAAAACCATCAACAGCACGCTGGTCAGTGTGTTCAATATTATGCCGGTAGCGGAACCTGTCATCACGACCGACAACGCCGAACACCAGGCACCAACCCCTTCACCGGCTACCCGGGATTACACCCTCAGCAACAATCCGCGCTTTGCCCATGCAACTGGTTGATCCCCGGCCCAGCCGCCCCATACCGATCCGGATTACTCCGCTGATCGACGTGGTGTTCATCCTGCTGGTTTTCTTCATGCTGACGACGCGCCTTCTGCCCGTGGACCATCTGGAACTGGGCAACAGCACCTCTGAACGCAGCAGTGTCACCGGTGACCCGCTGCCCGAACTTCAGGTTACCGCCGACGGCAGCCTGCGCTGGCAGGATGACCGTTATGCACTCTCAGAGTTATTGCCTGCACTGAACGCCGCCGGGGTCCGTGAGGCCAATCTGACAACCACACCGGATGCCAGCCTGGCAGACTTTACCCGCGCATTGAGTGCACTCGACAAAGCAGGCATCACGCCTCACTGGAAACGCAGCGGGCCATTGAATCCATGACAGAACTGGTCCCACCACCGTCGACCTCCGGCAAAGGCTTGCTGGAACGGGTTGAAGATGCGCTTCTGCCGCTGATCAACCTGGTCTTTCTGCTGCTGATGTTTTTCATCGTAGCCGGCCAACTGACGGAACAGCCCCTGCCGGACCTGCCTGGTAGTGCGCGGCTTGAGCAAGAGCGTTCACCTGAGGCCAATCTGATGGTACAGGCCGACGGTGAGTGGCTGGTGGACGGCAAGTCCGTAGCCAAGGAACAACTTCTATCCGTATTACCGAAACCGGATGACGCCAGCCCCCTGAAAATCGCCGCCCACCACGCCCTGAGCATGGCAGACCTTGAAAGCCTTTTGCGGCAACTGGAGGAGGGTGGCTATAACGAGGTTATGCTATTGACGGAGCCAGGGGCATGAATCGTTCGCACAGTGGCCCGAAGCTGGCGTTCCTGGCTATTGCCGTCTTGAGTACCGCGATCACCGTAGCGCTGGCGATGCCGGACAAACCGCTGGAGCTCGCCACACTGGGCGATAGCGCCGTCAGTTCAGCACCGGCCATCAAGATCAGCCTGGCCGGGCGCAAAGCACCACAACCTGTTGCTGAGCCACAAGCCCCACCTGAGCCCGCGCCAACCCCAAAACCTGAACCTGAACCTGAACCTGAGCCAGAGCCAGAGCCAGAGCCAGAGCCAGAGCCAACAGTAGACCCGGTACCGGAGCCCGAGCCAACCCCGATTGAGCAACCGGCACAGGACGTTGCGGATCAACCCGCAACCGATGCCGCCGAGCAATCCGGCGAAGAAAGCGATGCCCGGGAAGACCAGAATGCGGTTCCGCTGCAAACTGCCGGCCAGTCCGCGGACGTGAACAACTACCTGAGCAAGCTAAGCCGGCACCTGGCCCGTTTCTACGAATATCCCCGCCGGTCCCGTCGGCTTGGTCAACAGGGCACTCCGGTGATCGTCTTCGAGTTCCGGCGCGATGGTTCCCTGGTTGACCACACGCTACGCGACAGCTCGGGTCATTCGTTGCTGGACAAAGCGGCCCTCAACATGCTGTCCGCAGCTGCGCCCTTACCCAAAGTACCCGCGGACATGCGCGGCAACACCTTCACCTACGCGCTGCCGGTTCGCTTCAGCCTGCGCTGAAACCGGCGCACCACACCGGCGCGACTTGCACCAGGCCAGGGCATCAGCAGCAAGATAAAGCCGCGCTCTGGGGTGAGAAGCTAGGCGTTACCCATTGAATAGAAAGCGGATTTCAGTGATCTGTCGGAGCTGGCACGAAGCCTGCTGAATACCCCTCAGCAGAACCCTTTTTCTGCCCACACTCAAGAATCGTTCAGACGACGGCGTCTGCTCACCTCTGCCCCCCGAAGGCAGCGTGTGAGCGCGCCGTTATTTTTTGTCTGTCCGATCGACGCCACGAGATCAGGGGAATAACTTATGTCTTACATCATGCCTTCGGAGTTCGTCACCAAGATGGTCGACGCCGGTGAATCGAAAATCTACATGGCCACCCGGGATGTGTTGATCCGGGCGTTCATGGCCGGCGCCATTCTGGCCCTGGCCGCGGTCTTTGCCATTACTGTCGCGGTGCAAACCGGCAGCCCGCTGGTCGGGGCCATGCTGTTCCCCGTGGGCTTCTGCATGCTCTACCTGATGGGCTTTGATCTGCTGACCGGGGTGTTCATGCTGACCCCGCTGGCACTGCTGGACAAACGCCCCGGGGTTGATGCCAAAGGCATACTGCGCAACTGGGGCTGGGTGTTCCTGGGCAACTTTGGCGGCGCACTGACCGTGGCTGTCATCATGGCCTTTGTCTTCACCTATGGCTTCAATACCGACCCCGGCGCCGTTGGCGACAAGATTGCCAGCGTGGGCAAGGCCCGCACCCTGGGTTATGCCGAGTACGGAGTCGCCGGCTGGATGACCATCTTCCTGCGCGGCATGCTGTGCAACTGGATGGTTTCCATGGGCGTCGTGGGCGCGATGATTTCCACCACCGTGCCAGGCAAGGTACTGGCGATGTGGATGCCCATCATGCTGTTCTTCTACATGGGTTTTGAACACTCCATCGTCAACATGTTCCTGTTTCCGTTTGCCCTGATGATGGGCGGCGAGTTCTCCATCATGGATTACTTCATCTGGAACGAAATCCCGACTGTGCTGGGCAACCTGGTGGGCGGTCTGTCCTTTACCGGGCTCACCCTGTATGCCACGCACATTCGCACCGCGCCCAAGCGCACCGTGCCCGCTCGCTTTGACGGCGAACTGGCTCGCTCCAACTAAACCACTGCAGTACGCACCGAGCCCGGTGGCCGCACCCATCGGGCTTTGCGTTGTGGCCTGAGGCGCGCAGACATGAGCAGCCAGCTTTCCGTAACCACCGGCCAACACTCCGACAAGGGCCGCAAAGCGGTCAACCAGGACTTCCATGGCCTGCTGATTCCGGATGGCCATCAGCTCCGCTCCAAAGGTATTGCTGTGGCCATCGCCGATGGCATCAGTTCCAGCAACGTCAGCCAGATAGCCAGCGAATCGGCAGTAGCCGGTTTTCTGAATGACTATTATTCGACACCGGACAGCTGGTCGGTGAAACAGTCTGCCCAGCGGGTGCTGAGAGCCAGCAACGCCTGGTTGCACGCACAAACCCGGCAGAGCCGCTACCGATACGACCAGGACCGGGGTTATGTAACCACCCTGAGTGTGTTGGTGCTTAAGTCCGCGACAGCCCACCTCTTCCACGTCGGCGATGCCCGCATCTATCGGGTCCAGGGCAGTTCGCTGGAACAACTGACGACGGATCACCGGGTCTGGCTGTCGCCGGAGGAAAGCTGCCTGAACCGGGCCATGGGGCTGAGTCAGCAGCTGGACATTGATTACCTGACGGTGCCGGTGTGGCCGGGCGATACGTTTGTACTGGCCACAGACGGCATCTATGAGCACCTGCCCGAGCGTGACATGGCAGGCGTCATCCACGAATCCGGCGACGATCTGGATGCCGCCGCCCGGCAGCTGATCACCTCCGCGCTCACCAGAGGCAGTGATGACAACCTGAGCGTACAAATCGTCCGGATAGAATCCGTACCTGCCAACAAAAGCACTGACGAAATCACCCGGGACGCCCGCCAGCTACCCTTTGCACCAGAGCTGACACCAGGCCAGCGACTGGACGGCTACCGGATCCTCCGGGCGATTCATGCCAGCAGCCGCAGCCACGTTTACCTGGCCACGGACGAAACCAGCAACCAGCAGATCGCCCTGAAAGTGCCAGCGATGGAGGTGCAACAGGACCCCGGCGCGCTGGAGCATTTTGCCACCGAACAATGGGTAGCCCAACGCATTAACAGCCCCCACGTTGTCCGGGCCTTTGCACCGGAACGGCAACGCAGTTGCCTGTACCTGGCAACCCACTACGTGCCCGGCATCAGCCTCAAACAATGGTTACTGGATAACCCGATGCCGGAGCTTGAAACCGTACGCCAACTGGTAGAACAGATTGTCCGCGGCCTGCGCGCCTTTCACCGACTGGAAATGGTGCATCAGGACCTGAAACCGGAAAACATTCGCATCGACAACCAGGGTACCGTGGTACTGATTGATTTCGGCGCAACCCGAATTGCCGGGTTGCAGGAACTTCAGGAACATGACGAACCCACCTGGCCCCGGGGCGCCGCACTCTACAGCGCACCGGAAAGCTATCTGGGCGAAGCCGCCGGCTGGCAGGCTGATCAGTTTTCGCTTGGCGTTATCACTTATCAGTTGCTCACCGGACAGCTACCCTACGGCACCCGGATACCCGGCATCCGAAGCCGGAGCCAGTTACGCAGGCTGAACTACCACCCGGCCCGCCTTTACAGAGACGACCTGCCCGAGTGGGTCGATATGGCGCTGGCCCGGGCGCTGCACCCGGAACCCCACAAGCGTTATCCGGCCCTGTCTGAATTCCTGTTTGATCTGCGCCACCCCAATCTTCAATGGCACAAACAACACCGGCCACCCCTGATCGAACGCCATCCGGTAGCGTTCTGGCAAGGGCTGTCGGCGCTGTTGCTGCTGGCCCTGATGCTGTCGTTCGCCTATCGACCCTGACCGGGCAATATCTTGCCCGGTCAGCAAAAGCTCGCCCGCCAGGTAAGCAAGGGTTTGCTCATCGCGTTTAAGCACTGCCCGCAGAAACTTGCAACCTGTTGTTTTAATTCACCTTCGATGAATTGGCACGCACCTTGTAGACGATAACCGCGTCCAGGGAACACCCCGGGGACGAACACTCACATACACGTCATGGAGCAGACTATGCCAACTCCTTGTTATATCAGCATCGAAGGTAAAACTCAGGGTAACATCACCGCTGGCGCATTCACTTCCGACTCCGTAGGCAACATCTACGTTGAAGGTCACGAAGACGAAGTGCTGGTTCAGGAATTCAGCCAC
>DATGQY010000093.1:0-20312 GCA_035303925.1 Marinobacter sp.
CCCGCAATCACCACTTTCATTCCGTCCCGGAGGATCGTGCCCTGCTGGGCTTCCGACAGAATCTGTTCAACCTGCTGCAACAGGGAATCCAGGTCCGAGCCGACCTTGCCATCCGCCAGAAAATCGATCTCTTCTTCAGGAAAGTCGATGGCAGCTTCCACATAGATACGCAGATGAGTCACCGATTCAACCAGTTCATCAATCCTGCGGGAAAAGACACCCTGCATGGAGCGAACCGCACAACGGGCAGCCTGTTCGGAGCTACTTTCAATCAGATCGGCGATGGCTTCTGCCTGGGCCAGATCAAGCTTGTCGTTCAGGAACGCCCGCTCTGAAAATTCGCCCGGTCGAGCCAGTCGGGCCCCCAGGGTACACACCTCCCGGAGCAACATATCGAGAATGACGGTACCACCGTGGCCCTGCAGTTCGAATACGTCCTCCCCGGTAAACGAATGGGGATTCGGGAAGAACAGGCCAATACCTTCGTCAATCAGCTCGCCGTCGCTATCGAGAAACGGGCCGAAGTGGGCATAGCGTGGTTTCGGAGCAAAACCCAGCATGGTGTGGGCAATGGCGGACGCTTTAGGGCCGGATACCCTGACAATGCCTACCCCGGCCTGGCCCGGTGCAGTGGCAATGGCAGCGATGGTGTCGGTTGCTGGCTGCATGATCTGTGTCCTGACGTATAAAAACAAAGGCTCCACTCGGGAGCCTTTGTCTGGTCAGAAATACTGAAACGTCAGTATTTTCTGCCTGCGGTTTCCGCTTCAATCTTGCGGGTAATGTACCACTGCTGCGAGATTGAAAGAATGTTGTTCACCAGCCAGTACAGTACCAGACCGGCCGGGAACCACAGGAAGAACACCGTAAAGATCAGCGGCATCAGCTTCATGATCTTGGCCTGCATGGGGTCCGGCGGTGTCGGGTTCAGGCTCATCTGGATGAACATGCTGGCGCCCATCAGAATCGGCAGGATGAAATACGGATCCATCTGGGAAAGATCCTGAATCCACAGCATGAACGGCGCATGACGGAGCTGGACGCTTTCAAACAGTACCCAGTACAGGGAAATAAACACCGGCATCTGCACCAGAATCGGCAAACAACCACCCAACGGATTGATTTTTTCCCGCTTGTACAGCGCCATCATTTCCTGGGACATACGCTGACGATCGTCACCGTAGAGCTCTTTCAAACGAGTCAGGTGCGGCGCAACAGCGCGCATCTTGGCCATGGACCGATAGCTGGTTGCAGACAGATGAAAGAATACTGCTTTGACCAGAACAGTCAGCAGGATGATTGCCACACCCCAGTTACCGACCAGGCCGTAGAACCATTCCAGAATGATGAACAGCGGCAGGGAGATAAAAAACAGCCAGCCGAAATCTACCGTCCGGTCAAGGTTCGGTGCCAGGGCTTCGAGACGGTCGATGATCTTGGGACCAACATAGGCTGTTGCGCCAACTTCTGCTGTTTCACCCGCCGCTACTGTGGTCGCCGGGTAGACAAACCCCATGACATGCAACTGGTTGCGTTGGGTAGACTGGAACTGAGCAGTCTGGTCTTTATCCGGAACCCATGCGGTCAGGAAGTAATGTTGCAGGAATGCCAGCCAGCCATTGGTAACCGATTGGTTGATGCGGCTTTCGGCCAGGTCATCGAAATCGTATTTTTCGTAGGGATCTTCCGGTGTGCTGACGACCATGCCCAGATAGGCCTTGATACCCATGCTAGCCTGGGACGTCGGGTCGGGTGCCTGGTCACGAACAATCTTGCCTGTGAAGTTACCTTGCCAGGCACTGTCAGACTGGTTGTCGATGAAGTAGCGAACACCAATTTCGTAGCTATCGCGAGCCAATTGATAACGTTTGGTGATTTTTACCCCGGCTTCTGTGGTGAAACTGAGATCAATGTTCAGTTGATTTTCACCCTCAGCCAAAACGAATTCGTCTGAAGCGGTTGTGAAAACAGGGGGTTGTGTAGCGTTACGACCATCCGGACCGTCACGACCAATCAGGCCGCTTTCAAGAAAATAGGTGCGGTTATTGCTGTTTGACAGCAGCTTCAGTGGTTGTTCGCTGTCCAGGGATTCATCGAACTGAAGCAAAGAGCTCTCAACAATGTTGCCTCCGATACGATCAATTTTGAGATCGTAAACGTCGGTTTTTACCGTCAGGTAGCGGTCTTTAACGGTGTCGTTGGTATCAGAACTGACCGACGCGACCCCGCCTGTTTCAGGGGTGGTGAACTCGTCATTGCCGGTACTGGCAGACCCGTTTTCCGGCAACACCATGTCGTCTGCCGACAGATTGCTGTTGGTTGATGATTGTGCCTGAACAACCTGCTGTGTCTGGGGCTGGTGATAATCCTCGTTCCAGGCAAGAACCATCAGATAACTGACAATCGCAAGACCGGCAAACAAAACGATGCGTTGAATATCCATAAACTTAGGGTCTGGTCTGAGTAGTGGATTGGAGCTGTTCGGTCGGGTTACCTGCTAATTCAGGAGCGTTATTCCTGACGGGTTCGGTTCCCGGAACCGGATCATAACCGCCTTCGGCCCAGGGATGACACCTCAATATGCGTGTACCCGCAAGGTAACTGCCTTTGATGGCCCCGTGGTGCTGAATGGCTTCAACGGCGTATTGTGAACAGGTCGGTGTGTGTCGGCAATGGCTGGCCATCATGGGGCTGATAGCGTACTGGTAGAACCGGATGGGTAAAAGCAGAAGTTGGCGCACTACTCTGAACTCCGAGTAACAGCATCCGGCTGGTCAGTGATCACCTGACGATATTTCTTTTTGACTCGGCGCCAGATGTCATTCAGAGATGAGCGGACATCCGGGTTTTCCAGCTGACCAAGACCTTGCCTGCCGAGAACGATAATATCCAGGCTGGGTAAATCCTGTTGCAGTCTGAAGGTTTCTCTTACCTGGCGCTTGATCCTGTTTCTCTGGACCGCGTGGCGCAGGTTTTTCTTCGAGAAAATCAAACCAACCCTGGCATGGCCCAGATTATTGGGTGCAGCCAGGATCAGGAAATTCCTGTGCGGAACTTTCAGCTGTACGTCATCAAAGACTTTGCCGTAATCCGAAGGCTTCAGGAGCCTGTTTGATTTCGGAAACGTCAAAGCCTTCATGAGGCAGGCTTCAGCTTACGCAGACAGACGTGCGCGGCCTTTGGCACGACGACGGGACAGTACCTTACGGCCGTTTGCAGTCGCCATACGGGCACGGAAACCGTGAACACGCTTGCGCTTCAGGACGCTCGGTTGGAATGTTCTTTTCATGATGACGTTCTCACAAATCGTAAATTGAAATTTGTAACTGGCTGGAAAATAGACAACCAAAACAGGAGCGGCATTCTAGTCAAATCTGACCTGAAGATCAACGTGTGGGACAGGGTGAAAGCAAACTTTCGGTGTGGGTAGATTCCACAGCGACGAATAATAAGATTAGTAGGTCTTTTTAGAATTCTTTCAAAGATTAATTATTACTGTTATTACGCAGCCTGTTTTCTGTGGATAACGACTAAATCAATAGAAAAACCAATAAATTGTGATAATGATAAGGCTTGTGACAGGTAGGCCTGAGGCCTGTGGAGAAGTACCTTGTGAAATGTGAACAACTCGGGTTCGGGATCAACTTGGAAGTTATGCATCGTTCGATACAGTGTTTTCACACAGGGCTTAACTCCCTCTGTACACAGAGTCTTGTGCATAACTATTTTTCAGGTTTTTTCTGTACACAAGGCTGTAGATAGGTCTGTAACAATCTGAAACTGCTATTTAAATGTTTCCACAGGCTGTTCATTACCTGCCTGAATGGCCTTTTACTGAACCCCTGCTCGGGGTAGAATCCCGGGTCACCTTGAGCAACGGGAAAACCCTTTCCGGTGTGAGAATAGTCAGGTAGTCGGGAGCAGGCGGTCGTGCCTAACAGTATGTGGCATCAATGTCTTGAAGTTCTTAGGGATGAATTTCCCGCACAGCAGTTTAATACCTGGTTGAGGCCGCTCCAGTCGGATCAACGTGAAGGTCAGTTGATGCTGTTTGCTCCGAACCGTTTTGTGATGGACTGGGTGAATGAAAAATACCTTCGGCGTATAGAAGAAGTTCTCAAAGAGCTTAATGGTGGCCAGGCGCCTAGAGTGCAGATGAAGGTGGGTTCTGCGCCCAAGCCGGGTGATCCCGTCGTGCGATCGGTGGCCGAGGTCGATGAAACCGGGCAGTCGGTTACTGAGGAAGAGCGAAGCGTTGCGGCAACAGTGTCTGGTAACCGGTCCGGTTCCGGAAACCTTGCAACCTCCACCATGAACGGTCAGCGTCGGTCGGTCCAGGTAGAGGGAGACATCAAACACCAGAGTTTTCTTAATGAGACGTTTACCTTTGATACCTTTGTGGAAGGTAAGTCAAACCAGCTGGCGCGTGCGGCGTCGATGCAGGTCGCGGAGAACCCTGGTGGTGCGTACAACCCGCTTTTCCTTTATGGCGGTGTTGGTCTGGGTAAAACTCACCTGATGCACGCCATTGGCAATGAAATTGTTCGTCGTAATCCGAAAGCCAAGGTGGCCTATCTTCGATCAGAGCGTTTTGTGGCCGATATGGTCAAAGCGCTTCAGCTCAATGCGATTAACGAGTTTAAACGTTACTATCGCTCTGTGGACGCCTTGTTGATTGACGACATTCAGTTCTTTGCCCGCAAAGAGCGTTCCCAGGAAGAGTTTTTCCACACGTTCAACGCTCTGCTTGAAGGCGGCCAGCAGGTTATTGTGACCTGTGATCGTTTTCCGAAAGAAATCGTGGACATGGAAGAGCGGCTGAAGTCTCGTTTTGGTTGGGGGCTGACTGTGATGGTCGAGCCGCCAGAGCTGGAGACCCGGGTCGCGATTCTGATGAAAAAGGCCGAGCAGGCCAATGTGAAACTGAGCAGTGAAGCGGCGTTTTTCATTGCTCAGAAAATCCGATCAAACGTACGAGAGCTAGAGGGTGCGCTCAGACTGGTGATAGCGAATGCTCACTTTACGGGTTCTGAGATTACCCCGCCGTTTATTCGTGAGAGTTTGAAAGACCTGTTGGCCCTGCACGAAAAACAGGTCAGCATTGATAACATTCAACGAACGGTGGCCGAGTATTACAAGATCAAGGTGGCTGACCTGTTGTCCAAGCGGCGAACCCGTACAGTGACTCGCCCCCGGCAAGTGGCCATGTTGTTATCCAAGGAACTGACCAATCACAGTCTGCCTGAGATTGGTGATGCGTTCGGCGGGCGTGACCACACCACGGTATTGCACGCCTGTAAAAAGGTCAGAGAGCTCCAGGAGACCGATCCGGGGATCCGGGAGGACTACCAGAATTTCATGAGATTGCTGACCACCTGATGACCGATGTGGTGTGATAACCCATTAACATTCACTTCCGATAACTGAAGCCGAGTGCCATGAAACTGACAATCAGCCGTGAATCCCTGCTTATTCCGCTGCAAAGCATCGCTGGCGTTGTGGAAAAGAAACAGACCATGCCGGTTCTGTCGAACGTATTGCTGGAAGCCGAAGACAACACGCTCACGTTGACTGGCACCAATATGGAAGTGGAACTGGTTGGCCGGGTGACTCCGGTACACGTTGATCAACCCGGGCGGATCACGGTTCCGGCCCGCAAGCTGTCGGACATCTGCCGGGCGCTGGGCGACGAAGCGCCGATTGATCTCGCACTCGAAGGTGATCGCCTGCACGTACGGGCCGGCAATTCTCATTTCACGCTGTCTACTTTGCCGGCGGAACATTTCCCAAATGTTGAAGACGAGCCGGAAAGTTTCCGCCTTGAATTGCCACAGAAAGAACTGGGTCGGATGTTGGATGCTACCGCCTTTGCGATGGCCCAGCAGGACGTTCGCTACTACCTCAATGGCCTGCTTCTGGAAGTGGATTCAGGGCACGTTCGTACGGTGGCAACCGATGGTCACCGACTCGCATTGGCGCACTTCGATATGGAAACCGGCTGCCCCGAAGCCCGTCAGGTTATCGTACCCAGAAAAGGTGTTCTGGAACTTGCGCGGTTGCTTGATGACGAAGCCTCCCCGGTTACTCTGGTTATCGGTGCCAATCACCTGCGCGCGACAGTGGGTTCCTACACCTTTACCTCCAAACTGATCGAAGGCAAATTCCCGGACTACAACCGGGTGATTCCGCGTGGCGGCGATAAGGTGGTGTTGGCGGATCGGGCAACGCTTAAGAATACGCTGCAGCGTGCAGGCATTCTTTCCCACGAGAACATCCGGGGCGTTCGGTTAAATCTGTCGCCGGGACAGCTCGAGGTGTTTGCCAATAACCCGGACCAGGAACAGGCCGAAGACGCGCTGCCGGTGGATTACCAGGGCGAATCGCTTCAGATTGGTTTTAATGTAGGCTATCTGATTGATGTGATGAATGCGCTGGACGATGCTCAGGTTAAGGTCACGCTGTCCAACCCGAACAGCAGTGCGTTGATAGAAGCAGAGAATGACGACGGTTGCATGTACGTTGTCATGCCGATGCGTTTGTAATTGTTGCCGGAGGAAGCGATGGGTCCCGTGATGAATGGAATCAAAGGTGCGTTCAGGATTGGCCAGACACTGACGGTACTTGGCCGGACCGGTGTTAACTGGGTGCGGGGCGACCGCCCCCCTACACCAAAGCTGTTGCGCCAGACGTTTGAGAATCTCGGTGCAACCTATATAAAGCTGGGTCAGTTTATTGCCAGTTCACCGACGTTCTTCCCGAAAGAATATGTTGAGGAGTTCCAGTACTGTCTGGACCGGACTCCGAGCCTGCCATTCAGCGTGATCAAGAAGATTATCCGCGATGAGCTCGGTCGGCCGATTGATCAGGTGTACTCGGAAATTGATCCGGTTGCGCTTGCGTCGGCTTCTATTGCACAGGTGCATGCGGCCAGGTTGGTGACCGGTGAAGACGTGGTGATCAAGGTGCAGAAACCGGGGGTTGAGAACATCCTGCTGACGGATCTTAACTTCCTTTATTTGTCTGCCCGTATCCTTGAAATGCTCGCGCCAAAACTGTCGTGGACCTCACTGTCGGGCATTGTGGATGAAATCCAGAAAACCATGATGGAAGAGTGCGATTTCATCAAGGAAGCGAACAATCTGAAGGTGTTCCGGGAGTTTCTCCACAACACCCATAATGAAGACGCCACGGTACCCCGGGTATACGAGCAATGCAGCAGTCGGCGTATTCTGACCATGGAACGCTTTTACGGTGTGCCGTTAACCGATCTTGATAGCATTCGTGGTTACGCCAAGGATCCGGAGCGCACGTTGATTACGGCGATGAACACCTGGTTTGCCAGCCTGACGAAGTGCGAGTTTTTTCATGCGGATGTTCACGCCGGCAACCTGATGGTGCTGAAAGATGGCCGGGTCGGATTCATTGATTTTGGTATTGTTGGCCGTATCAGACCGGATACCTGGCAGGCTGTCAGTGATTTCATTTCGGCCATCATGGTGGGTAATTTCGAAGGTATGGCCGATGCAATGGTGCGCATTGGCATCACGCGCCGGGCGGTCAAGGTCGATGACCTGGCGGCAGATCTTCAGCGCCTCTACCGACAGATGGACCGGATGGTACCGGATGACAGCGCCTATCAGATGGACCAGGCGGAAGACGATGTAAACCATATCCTGATGGATATGGTGAAAGTGGGCGAAAGCCATGGACTGCATTTCCCGAGGGAGTTTGCGCTGTTGCTCAAGCAGTTCCTGTACTTTGATCGTTACGTTCATATCATGGCGCCGGAAATGGATGTGTTCATGGATGAGCGTCTGACCATGTTGCATTAACGAGCTAAGCCCTCCCGCATCTTGTACACTAAGGCAATGTCGGCCACCGGCATTGCCTTTTCGTTTTTCAGGCCGCCAGTTTTCTTTCCGGAATCGAGATTTCTCCTTCTATGGCGCTAGTGAAACTCCAGACTCAGTATTTCCGAAACCTGGAGCCGGAACCGGTTGGTTTCTCCCCTTCTTTTAATCTTCTTTATGGCGCCAACGGTAGTGGCAAATCCAGCGTGCTTGAAGCCATCGGTTATCTGGGGTTGGGTCGTTCGTTTCGGGTGACCCGTCATCAAGCTGTCGTTACCCATGGTCAAACCAAACTGACAGTATTCGGAGCGCTGGACCAGGGTCTTGATCAGGCTCAGGAATTAACCGGGCCACAGAATCACCCGGTGCACCGGTTAGGCATTTCCCGGGATATTGCTTCGAAGGAGACCAGCCTGAGAGTTGACGGTGAGGCTGTTCGGAGTATGTCTGCGCTGGCCATGCGGCTGCCGGTTTCGGTTATTGATCCTGGCGTTTTTGATATTGTTGCGGGCGGGCCCGGTAAACGTCGGCAGTTTCTCGATTGGTTAGTGTTCCACGTGGAACCTTCGTTTTCATCTTCCTGGCAACAATGTCAGAGAGTGACATCACAGCGGAACCAAACGCTCAGAAATGGTAGAATCGACGAATCGCTGATGAGGGTATGGGATAATCAGTTTGGTACCCTTGCTGAATCTCTGAGCGACACCAGGGAGCGTGTTTTCCGTCAGTTCAAGTTGGCGTTTGAAGAAGTGCTACTTGAGCTGGATGCTGGCTGGACAGAAGGGCTCAAGCTCGAGTTCTATCCTGGCTGGGATCGCTGCCATTCGCTGGTTCAGGTCTTGAAGGATCACCGGGAACAGGAGCGCCGGATGGGGCATACGCTTTATGGCCCCAACCGGGCGGATATCCGTCTCAAGTTTGGCGGCCGTCCTGTTGCTGAAACGTTTTCCCGTGGCCAGCAGAAGACCCTGGTGATTTTAATGAAGATCGCCCAGGGTAAGGTATTGAGTGATCTGGGAAAGCAGGTCACATTTTTACTGGATGATATCAACGCCGAGCTCGATGTCCGTCACCGGATTATGCTGGCACGGAAACTCCAGGATTTGCGTTGTCAGGTGTTTATTACCTCCATAGAGCACCCGGAACCGGACGTGCTGTGGGCGGATGGGCAAGCACCGGAATACAGAATGTTCCACGTGGAACATGGAAAATTGACGGAAGAATAAACCGGGTAGGATTGCAGCAGATCCCGTAAGTACTGCTGAGTCTGTTACCGGGTATCACCTTCAGGAGTCTCGTTAATGAGTGAATCGAACTACAATTCCTCCAGTATCAAAGTCCTAAAGGGACTGGATGCGGTGCGTAAGCGCCCGGGCATGTACATCGGTGACACCGATGATGGCACCGGCCTGCACCACATGGTCTTTGAATTGGTGGATAACTCCATCGATGAGGCTCTGGCCGGTCACTGCTCGGAAATCGGCGTGATCATTCATCCCGATGAATCCGTCAGCGTTAAAGACAATGGCCGTGGTATTCCGGTTGATCTTCACGAAGAAGAAGGCGTGTCTGCCGCGGAAGTTATCATGACCGTACTGCACGCCGGCGGTAAGTTTGATGACAACTCCTATAAAGTTTCCGGTGGTCTGCACGGTGTGGGCGTCTCGGTTGTGAACGCCTTGTCGTCCAAACTGACTCTGACCATTCGTCGTGAAGGCATAGTCTACGAGCAAAGCTACACGCACGGTGTGCCTGATGCCCCGCTCGGACCGGTTGGTGAAACCGAAGCGTCTGGTACCAAAGTGCATTTTATTCCGTCGCCGGAAACCTTCACCCATATTGAATTCCACTACGATATTCTGGCCAAGCGTCTGCGCGAACTGGCCTTCCTGAACAGTGGTGTGCGCATTCGATTAACCGACGAGCGCAGTGGACGGGAAGAGGTGTTCGAGTACGAAGGCGGTCTACGGGCTTTTGTTGAGCACTTGAACACCAACAAGACCCCGATTAACCGGGTGTTCCACTTCAACCGTGATCGTGAAGATGGTATTTCCGTAGAAGTGGCGATGCAGTGGAACGATGCGTTCCAGGAAAACCTTTACTGCTTCACCAATAACATTCCTCAGCGGGATGGTGGTACCCACCTCGCCGGTTTCCGTGCTGCCCTCACCCGGTCATTGAACAACTACATCGACCAGGAAGGGCTGGGTAAGAAGGCCAAAGTGGCCACGTCCGGTGACGACGCCCGTGAAGGCCTGACGGCAATCGTGAGCGTCAAGGTGCCGGACCCCAAGTTCTCGTCACAGACCAAAGACAAACTGGTGTCTTCGGAAGTGAAAACAGCGGTAGAGCAGGAGCTGTATCAAAGCTTTGCCGAGTATCTTCAGGAGCAGCCAGCGGAAGCCAAACTGATCGTCAACAAGATGATCGAAGCGGCCCGCGCCCGTGAAGCCGCCCGGAAGGCCCGTGACATGACCCGCCGTAAAGGCGCACTGGACATTGCCGGCCTGCCCGGCAAGCTGGCCGATTGTCAGGAGAAAGACCCCGCCCTTTCCGAACTGTTCATAGTGGAGGGTGATTCTGCGGGTGGCAGTGCCAAACAGGGTCGTGACCGGAAAACTCAGGCCATCCTGCCCTTGAAAGGTAAGATCCTGAACGTTGAGAAAGCCCGTTTCGACAAGATGCTGTCATCGGCAGAAGTCGGAACGCTGATCACAGCATTGGGTTGCGGGATCGGCCGGGAGGAGTTCAACGCCGATAAACTGCGTTATCACTCCATCATCATCATGACGGATGCGGACGTGGATGGTTCTCACATCCGTACTCTGCTACTGACCTTCCTGTTCCGCCAGATGCGCGAAATCATCGAGCGCGGTCACGTGTTCATTGCCATGCCGCCTCTTTACAAGGTCAAGCGGGGCAAGCAGGAGCAGTACCTGAAGGATGAGAAGGCTAAAACCGCTTACATCACCCAGACGGCTCTGGATGGGGCTCAGCTGTATGTGAACCCGGGTGCGCCGGCCATCAAGGATTCTGCACTGGAAACCATGATTATGGATTACCAGGCAGTGATGGCGATGATTGATCGCCTGTCCCGGGCCTATCCGGCCAAAGTGCTGGAGCAGATGATCTACAATGACACCCTGACGGCTGACCAACTGAAAGATGAAGCGGCCGTAGCGGCCTGGGTTGGGCGACTGAGTAATGGCCTGGATCTGGATACGCGCACAGGTACCAAGTACACCTTCACCGTGACCCGTGACGAAGAGCGTAATCTGTTCCTGCCCATGGTGACCATCTACATGCACGGTATTCCCTACGAGCATGTCTTCAGTCACGACTTCTTTGAATCGTCCTCCTACAAGGCCATTGCCCGTCTGGGTGAAACACTGGAAGGCCTGATTGAAGAAGGCGCCTATATTCAGCGCGGTGAGCGCAAGCAACCGGTATTGTCGTTTGCTGGTGCACTGGATTGGTTGATGAAGGAAGCGCAGCGTGGCCTGAACATTCAGCGCTATAAGGGGCTGGGTGAGATGAATCCGGATCAGTTGTGGGAAACCACCATGGATCCGGAAAGTCGCCGTATGATGAAAGTGACCATTGAAGATGCATTCGCAGCGGATCAGATCTTCACGACCCTGATGGGTGATGATGTCGAGCCGCGCCGGATCTTCATTCAGACCAATGCACTGGAAGTGACCAACCTGGATATCTGATCGTCCGGAAAGTCAGGCATAAAAAAACGGTGGTTTCCGAAAGGAGCCACCGTTTTTTATGTCTGACACTTTAATCCGTAGGGAATTCTACTCTGACGAATGGGACCGCTTGCGTTCCTTTTCCTTTTCTTTTTCAACCAGGTGAGGCGCCATGACCTCCTCAAGAGTATGCCCGGTCAGCCGGCTGATGGTGCGCCACAGATACCAGAAGATCAGTAGCATCATTACCATGGAAGGAATGGCGATCATCGGGTAGCTGACCAGCGTCATCCGCCCCAATTCTTCATTAAACGCCTGGGTGCCGGACGGGCTGACCACGATCCATTTGGCCAACACGTAGTTCATGATTGAGGAGAACAGAAAGGTGCCGGAAAAGAAGTAACTGGCTTTAAGCAGTCTGGCTTCAAACTCCTCCACGCAATTCCGCTCCTCCAGGGATTGGTGAATTTTATCCACATCGAGAACGTTCGGGTTATACAGCAGCGTGCGCACCAACGGATACTTGGTACGGGTGGATATCAGTACCGCCAGACCAATCACCGCGGGTACCGCCGCCTCCTTGATGGCCAGCCAGCCCGCATCCAGTTCCAGCAGGCCAATACCGCCGGTAAGGCCGACACTGATCAGGCCCAGCAGGGCAATAAAGTTCTTTTTGCGGTAGCGGATCAACTCGAACAATCCCCAGCTGAGGGGAAATGCCAGGCCGATCACAAGAGCATTAACGCTGCCAAGATCGTCGTCACCGCTGAACTTCATCAGAATGACGGAAGGGATGATGATACTGACCAGCAAGTCGATCCAGGGCCTGGGTTTATGGTCCGGAATATGGGAGGAATTCACAGAGGTCATGGGCTCGCCTGATTGGTGAAACAACAGCAGGCGGGAAAGCACTGCCGAAGAAACGTGCTCCGGCAGTATACGATGAATGGCAAGCCGAACGTAAGCGCAGCCGGGGCTGCGCCACGCGGGCAATCAGGCGCCGGCTTCCTTGAGACACTCCTCAACGATGGCCAGACCTTCCTCAAGCACGGCATCTTCAATGGTTACCGGCATAAGGAAACGCAGGGTGTTGGCGTACATGCCGCAACTCAGCAATATAAGCCCCTTCTCTTTGGCCTTTTTGGTAATGGCTGCGACCAGTTCCGGCATGGGCTTGCGTGATTCTTTGCTCTCCACCAGTTCAAACGCCGCCATGGCGCCCAGATTACGGACGTTGTCCACGTGGGTGAATTGATCCTGCCACTGGCTGAAGCGCTTGTTCAGTTTCTCGCCGAGCTGAAGACTGCGGTTCAGGATGTCTTCCTCCGCAAAGACATCGAACACTGCAAGTGCAGCCGCACAGGCTGTAGGGCTGCCGGTATAGGTACCGCCCAGGGAGTTGGGGCCGGAAGCATCCATGTGTTTGTCGGTACCGACAATGGCGGAGATGGGCATACCGTCAGCCATGGATTTCGCCATGGTCATGATGTCTGGCTCAACGCCGCTGTGTTCAATGGCGAACATTTTACCCGTCCGGCCAAAGCCGCTCTGAACTTCATCGACCACCATCAGGATATCGTTGTCGTCGCAGATCTTTCGGATTTCCTTCAGGAAACCGGCGGACGCCGGGTAGAAACCACCCTCACCCAGCACCGGTTCCAGCACAATGGCGGCGGTTTCGTGGGCCGGGGAATCCGCCTTCATGGTCATCTTCAGACCACGCAAGGCTTCATCTTCGCTAACACCGTGATAGGGCACAGGATACGGCGCACGGAACACCATTCCGGGCATCGGGCCAAAGGAGGTCTGGTAAGGCGCGGCTTTACCGTTCATCGCCATGGTCATAAAGGTACGGCCATGATAACCGCCGTCAAAACAGATCACGTTGGTCTTACCGGTTGCCGCGCGGGCAATCTTGACCGCATTTTCCAGAGCCTCGGCACCGGAATTGGCCAGCATGACTTTGGCGTGGCCCTTTACCGGAACCACTTCACTGAGTTTCTGAGCCAGTTTTACGTAGCCCTCGTAAGGCATAACGGTCTGACAGGTATGCATCAGCTTATCCAGCTGGGCTTTGACCGCTTCAACGACTTTCGGATGGCGGTGCCCGATATTGAGCACACCAATACCACCGGCAAAATCAATCATACGCTTACCGTCGGCGTCCCAGATCTCGGCATTCAGGGCGTGGTCAGCAAACTGATCGTTCGGGCTCGCGGCCCCGGCAGCCACATAGCGTTCTTTCAAAGCCTGCAGTTCTTGGTTGTTCAAGGTAACATTCTCCTGTTCCGGAAGGCGGGAAGTGTTACTACCAGTGTAGGGAGTACGCACTCAGCATACAAACCGATGACGGCAGAACCGTTTAACTTGGCCAACAGGAAATTCAGGTGCGCGCATACGCAGACAACGACTACCCCGCTGATCACAAACCCGACTGGAACGTAATTGCCGGCCTCTGGCCCTATCTGACTGAGTTCCGGGGCCGGGTGGCACTGGCGTTGTCATTACTGGTCCTGGCTAAACTGGCCACCGTTGCTACGCCCGTAGCCCTGAAATACATCGTCGATTACCTGGACCAGAACCGAGGCGCCGACATACTGCTGTGGATTCCGGTGGTGTTGGTGGTGGCATACGGCTCCCTGCGCTTTGGCGCCACTCTGTTCAACGAGCTGCGGGATGCCGTGTTCGCCCGGGTAGCCGAGCGGGCCATGCGGCGGGTGTCGTTGCGGATCTTTGAACACCTGCACCAGCGCGAGCTGGGGTTTCACCTGGACCGCAAAACCGGTGGCCTGGCACGGGATATTGAGCGTGGCACCAACGGCATCAGCTTTCTGCTCCGCTTTACCCTGTTCAACATCGTGCCCACCATCCTGGAAATCCTGCTGGTGGCCGGTATTCTACTGGTGGTGTTCAACGTGGGTTACGTGCTGGCCATTCTGGTGGCGGTGGTGGTGTATGTGGTGTTCTCCATCAAGATCACCGAGTGGCGAACGAAGTTCGTGCGGGAAGCGAATGCGAGGGACAACCAGTCCAACTCCCGGGCCATCGACAGCCTGCTCAACTACGAAACCGTCAAATACTTCAACAACGAACGCTACGAAGCCGAACTGTACGACCAGGACCTGGACGACTGGGAAAAGGCCCGGCTGAAAAACCGACTGTCCCTGGCCACCCTGAACGCCGGCCAGGCCTTGATCATCGGCGTGGCGCTGATTGTGATCATGGCCATGGCAGTGGGCGAAGTGGCCAGCGGCGAGATTACCCTGGGCGACTTCACCATGATCAACGCCTACCTGATCCAGCTGTTCATCCCCCTGAACGCCCTGGGCTTTGTCTACCGGGAAATTCGCCAGGCGCTGGTGAACGTGGAGCGCCTGTTCAAACTGCTTGGGGATAAACCCGCGATCCAGAATGCACCGGATGCCAAACCCCTGGCTGTGGATAACGGCGAGGTACGCTTCGAACACATTCACTTCGCCTACCGGCCCGACCGCCCCATCCTGCAGGATGTGAACTTCACCATTCCGGCTGGCCACACGGTAGCGGTGGTCGGCGCCAGCGGCGCCGGCAAGTCTACCCTCGCCCGCCTGCTGTTCCGCTTCTACGATGTGGATAAAGGTGCTATCCGGATTGATGGCCAGGATATCCGTGAAGTAACCCAGGACAGCCTGCGCTCGGCCATAGGAGTGGTGCCCCAGGATACCGTGCTGTTCAACGACACCCTGTATCGCAACCTCGCCTACGGCCGCCCCGAAGCGACCGAGGAAGAAGTCTACCGGGCCGCGCGTATGGCCCACCTGGAAGACTTTATCCACAGCCTTCCGGAAGGTTACGAAACCAAGGTGGGTGAACGGGGGCTGAAATTGTCCGGAGGGGAAAAACAGCGAGTGGCGATTGCCCGAGTTATCCTGAAGAACCCACCATTATTGATTCTGGATGAAGCGACTTCTTCGTTGGATTCACTTTCCGAACAGGCAATCCTCGGTGCTTTGAAGGAAGTTAGTCGTCAGCGCACGACGTTGGTGATTGCTCATCGGCTATCCACCATCCGCGATGCCAACACCATTCTGGTGATGGATCATGGCCGGATTGTAGAAAACGGCAGCCACAGTGAGTTGTTGGCACAGAATGGTTATTACGCCCGGTTGTGGTTGCAGCAACAGCACAGCAATGAAGAAGAGGAGCGCGTTTGAGGAAACGGCTCTGTATGTAGAGCCCAGCATTGTGGTCTATGGTTTGTTTAAGCGGTTCGATGGATTGTTTGCAGGGAATGACTATGCCATCACGTTTGCGATATCCCGGTGTTTACATCGAGGAAATAGGCTCGGAAGTGAAAGCCATAGCGGGTGTGCCTACCTCTATAACGCTCTTCATTGGCATGGCTCGGGAAGGCGATCTCAACCGTCCCACCCCTATTCGTGGAGTTGATGAGTTTGAGCAGGCCTTCGGCAGTGATGTTGCTTATGGCGAGATGGCGCTGCAGGTTAAACAGTTTTTCCTCAATGGAGGTACGGAGGCGATCGTCGTGCGCCTTGAGGGCGATGACGGAGGCTCGCCTGAACTTGCCGACTACGAAAACGCATTCAGGTCGATTGAGTCTGAAGTTGATACCTTCAACTTATTGGCTTTGCCTCGGGGGTTTGAGCAAACGGATGACCAAAGGCAACGCCTGTGGGGTTCAGCCAGCGTATTTTGTCAGCGTCAACGGGCGTTCCTGATTATAGACCCCCGGAGCGACTGGCAAACGGCGGCCGAAGTTGCTGCAGGAATGGCAGGGGTGCGAACGGATGTGGTTCTTGATCATGCGTGCATCTATTGGCCACGCATTCTGTCGGCCTACAGTGCCCTGCCGATTGATCCGTCTGGAAGCATAGCCGGTGTTATGGCGCGCACCGACGCCAGGCGCGGCGTCTGGAAGTCTCCTGCAGGGCGGAATGCGTCCCTTCTGGGTGTTGCCGGCCTGGAGCATCAAGTTACAAACGCTGAGCATGCCACCCTGAATCCCCAGGGCATCAATGCGCTTCGGCAGTTCCCCATTGGTGCGATGGTTTGGGGTGCACGTACCCTGGCCGGTTTTGAATACTCGGGTGAGCATGAATACAAATACATCGCTGTTCGCCGCACGGCGCTGTTCATTGAGGAAAGTCTTTCCCGGGGACTGAAATTTGCTGCAACAGAGCCAAATGGCGAAGGCTTGTGGGCACAAATACGGTTAGCCGCCGGCGCCTTTATGGACAACCTTTTCCGACAGGGTGCACTTCAGGGCGCAAAGGCTTCTGATGCCTGCTTTGTACGTTGCGATTCTACGACTACCACTCAGAACGATATCGATATGGGGCGCGTTAATCTGGTGGTAGGTTTTGCCCCCATGCGCCCGGCAGAGTTTGTTGTTCTGACGATTCAGCAGAACTGTCCCCTCCCTTCAATCAAGAACCCGATCCAGGCGCGAGCACCGACCCTAACCCGGAAGCGCGTACGACCCTCTGGCCGACGCCGTCGCTGAACACGCTGGCATCGCCGGTGATTAAGCTGAACCAGTTCTTTGCACGGGTAATGCCGGTGTACACCAGCTCTCGCGTAAGAACCGGGCTGAGGCGGTCCGGCAATACCAGGCAGGTGTGATTGAACTCGGAGCCCTGGGATTTATGCACCGTCATGGCATACACGGTTTCCAGTTGTTGCAGCCTGCTGGGTGATATCCAGCGGATATCGCCGCTGCCGTCACTGGTGGGAAAGGCCACGCGCAACAGGGATTTCGGTTGTTCGCCGCTGGCTTGTGCGTCAGCGCCTGGGGGCAAACTGAAGGTAATGCCCACATCGCCGTTCATCAGGCCCAGGTTGTAATCGTTGCCGGTAATCAGCACCGGGCGGCCGGCGTACCAGCCTTCGGCTCGGGGAATGAGCTTTTGTGCCAGCAAATGATGGGCGATCAGCTCGTTCAGGCCTTCCACACCCCAGGGGCCACGGCGCAGAGCGCAAAGCACCTGAAAATCACTGAAGACCTCTAATACGGATCTGGCCAGCTCATCCCATTGCTCAGTTGTGCTGTTGCTGTCGAGGCTGTGATTCTGCATCAGCGATAAGTAGTGGCGGTAACCTACCGGTGGCGGTAAGGACTGGCTATTACCATCGGTGCGCCCTTCTCCGTTATTGTGGAAACCTTCCGGGCTGCCACTGACCGCATGGCGGCAGATCAGCGCCTGGGTGTCTTCCAGCGAGGGTTTGACGGTACGGCCATTCAGCCACACCACATCCTCAAAACCGGCCCTGCGGGCCTGCTGAAGCATGCTGTCGTTCAGGGTGTTGGTGTTGACCGCTTCGGCCAGTTGGCGAATGCCGCTGCCTTCGGCAAAGCGGTAGCTCTTGCGCAACATGGCTACTGCCTGGTCCAGCGGCTGGCCTTTTGGGTCTTGCAGGTTTTCGGGTAGGTTCGTGCCGGTGATGGCTTTCAACCACTGCACGGTGTCAGGTAAATAGTGCCCGTCTGGCGCACGCTGGCAGAGTTCGCCCAACACCGCGCCGGCGTCTACCGAGGCCAGCTGGTCCTTGTCGCCCAGCAGGATCAGTTGAGCATTGGCGGGCAGTGCGTCGAACACCGAGGCCATCAGATCGACATCCACCATGGAGGCTTCGTCGATTACCAGGATATCCACCAGCAGCGGGTTGTCCTGGTTGTGGCGGAACTGGCGGGTGTCTGGCCGGCTGCCCAGTAACCGGTGCAATGTGGTGACCTTGGTGGGAATGTCGTCCAGTTGCACGGAGCCGGGCAGGTCTGCCAGCGGCAGCTTGCTGACGGCGCCGCCAATGGATTCGTTCAGGCGGGCGGCGGCCTTGCCGGTGGGCGCGGCCAGCCTAATGCGGTACTTGCGCCCTGCCCGTTCCGGGCTTTCCCCGGCTACGGCCTGCAGGGCAGCCAGCAGGTTAACTACAGTGGTGGTTTTACCGGTACCCGGGCCGCCGGTAATCACCGCAAAGCGGTTGCGGGCCGCCAGGGCGCAGGCCAGTTTCTGGTAATCCACCGGTTCGGTGGACCGGAACAGCGTGTTGAGGGCTGTGGATAAGGTTTGCGCGGCTACCGATTGTGGGTCTGCCAGGGTAGATGGCAAGGCCAGCCGTTGCTGGATACCCTCGGCAATACGCTGTTCGTAGCGCCAGAACCGGCGCAGGTACAACCGGGTGCCGTTCAGTACCAGCGGTGTCGGCACGGAGCCATCACTGACTGCCAGCGAGCCTTGCAGGGCCGCCAGGCAATCGGCCAGTTCCACCCGGGCCAGCAGCTCCTGTGGATAAATCCCTTGCAGGTTGGCCACCTCGGCTCCGGACAGCCCGGTGTGCGCTAATTCTTCCGGAGGCAACGCCAACGTATGGCCGGCATCGTCCAGCAGCGTGGCCAGGTCGATGCACACGTGGCCCCGGCCCACCTGATGGGAGGTCAGCGCCGCCAACAGCAGCACCAGAGGCTGCGGGCTTTCACCCTGCTCTTCGCTGAGTTCCCGGATCAGCCGGGCAAAGCCGGTATCCAGCGGGCGAATCCAGCCGGCCTGCTGCCATTGCCCTAACAGGGTTTCGGTTTCATTCAGGCTGGCCAGTAGCTGTGAGTTATCCACAGGCTTGCGCGGTTCCGTTGCTGTTGTGTTCACCGGCGTGTCGTCCCCCAGGTCCAGGGCAAACTGGTTTTCGGTATGGCGGGTACGGCTCATGCGGCCACCTCCCCGGAGACTGGCTCGCCATCGAACAGGGCATCCAGTTGTTCAATCAGCACTCTGGGGGGCTTGTCGGTAAACGCGCCGCCACTGGCGGAATTCACCCCGCGCAGGAACAGGTACACTGCGCCGCCGATGTGCTGGTCGTAGTCGTAACCCGGCAGCCGGGCTTTCAGCAGCCGGTGCAGGGCCAGCAGGTAGAGCACGTATTGCAGGTCGTAGCGCTTGTCCAGGATCGCTTGGCCCATGGCCTGGTCGATGTAGGCGGCGTCGTCCTCGCCCAAAGCATTGGATTTGTAGTCCAGCACGTAATACTGCCCCTTGTGTTCAAACACCAGGTCGATAAAGCCCTTGAGCATGCCGTTGAAGCGGTAGGTTTCGGCCCGGGGCCGGTCCGCGCCGTTCAGGGTGTGACGGGTGACCAGCGCATCCAGTTGTCGGATGCTGACGTTGCGGCTTTCAAACCAGAACTCCAGCTCCGGGCGCAGGTTGCCCAGCTCTGCCAGGCTGGCGCTTTGCTGCCCGTCCCGGTCCAGTTTCAGCGGTTTCCGGATCAACGCCAGCAGCCACTGCTGCAGGGGTTCCACCCAGTCGCCCCAGCCCCGGGTGCCACAACGGCGGGTGAGCTGTTCGTGCAGCAGCTCGGAGTTATCCACAACCCGCTGGAAGCCCTGGGCTGTGCACCATTCTAGTAATTCGTGCAGGAAGGTGCCGGGGCCGGCGCCTTTGGGGAAGTGGTGATGGTTCCGTACGCTGGGCATGGCCGGGGCTTCTTCGGCTGGTTCCTGGGCGCTTTCTTCCAGCAGGTTCTGGGTCTGGGCGTCTTCCACCTCGCCGGTGAAGGTAATACCGGTGCCGGCCATGCCGGTGTATTCGATGCTGGAGTAACTGGCAATCCACCAGTCTTCCTTCGCTTCCCGGCTGGAGACCAGCGCCGGCCCCAGGGCTTCCGGGGCGGTTTCGGTGAATACCGTGCTTTCGGCTTCCGGCAGCGGGGTCATCCGGATTTCCGGGCGACCCTGGGCCAGGGTTGCCAGCGCCTGGCTGATGCCCTGCTCCGGTGA
>DATGQY010000094.1:0-8197 GCA_035303925.1 Marinobacter sp.
CAAGCGCCGGTGCTCCCACACCGGCATGCGGGAACGCACCTGCTGGAGTGTTTCCTGACTCAGATCGGCCAGCGCAAGGCCGGGGCCCTCATCGATTTCAGCCAGCACTTTGCCCCAGGGATCACAGACCAGACTGTGACCGTAGGTCTTCCGCCGCTCACTGTTTTGACCACCCTGGCCTGCCGCCACTACCCAAACCTGGTTCTCTATCGCGCGGGCCCGTATCAGTGCATGCCAGTGGGCTTCTCCGGTTTGCCAGGTAAATGCGCTTGGCAGACACACCCACTCTGCACCCTGAGCTCTCAACTCACGAAACAGCTCGGGAAAGCGCAGATCGTAACAAACCGCCAGCCCTAACCGCCCCGCAGGTGTCTCTACCGTCACCACCTGATCCCCGGGCTCGAAGGTATCTGACTCCCGATACTGGCCGTGAGCATCTTCAACGGTGGCATCAAACAGGTGAATCTTGTCGTACCGGGCAACCTCCTGCCCTTTGTCGTTGTAGACCAGACAGCTCGCCCGAACCCGGCCGGCTATGTCTGTGCCATCGGGCCGTTCGGCCAGCGGCATGGAACCACCGACGATCCACAGCTTCAGCTGTTCCGCCTGCTCCGCCAGAAAGCTGCGAATGACCGGTTCACGGCCAACCTCCTGTTGGCCACACGCCTGCATCTGCCCG
Organism: Marinobacter sp.; assembly: GCA_035303925.1. Classification (GTDB taxonomy): domain Bacteria; phylum Pseudomonadota; class Gammaproteobacteria; order Pseudomonadales; family Oleiphilaceae; genus Marinobacter. The sequence continues at coordinate 680 of DATGQY010000094.1, forward strand.
GTAGCCAGAACAGCAAAGTTTTCCGGCAACACCGCTACTGTTGCGCCTTTGCCTGCGGCCTCCTTGAGAAGGCGCTCCGCTTCGGCCAGGTTGCCACGGATGTCGTGACTACTCACCATCTGAACTGCGGCTACCTTTGTCATAACCAGACTCCTGAATTACTCGCCCGTGTCGAACACGCCCCGCAACTCTACCTCCGGCTCACTCCAGCTACCGGTCACGCTGTAGGTGGCGCTGGTGAGTTTGCTGAGAGGATCTCCAAGTATCTTATCCAACACAAACAGCGCTCCGCCAATCGGGGCACTGGCTCCCATCAATATGGCCGCCAGCGGTAAGTTCTGGGTAACGGGCAACACCATGACCAGCCGCATGTTGAGGTCCTCCGAGGCCATATCAGTGGTACCGTTGATTTTGAAGGCGCCGGAAGGACCTACAAGTTGCAACTCGGGGTCGAGGGTTAGTAGCCCATTAATGATCTGCGCCTTACCGGAGATCGCATCAAATGCCACGCCGCGCTCGTAGAGATCTGTGAAATCAAGACGCAAGCGCCTCCATAAGGTATCCGTATTCAACAGATTGAAAATACGGAACAGTTGCGCCGAGTTATTCTGCTCCAGGATGACCCCATCATCCAGGCGGGCGCTCACCGAGCCACTCAGCTCGCTCAACGAAAGATCGTCGGGACTGCCCGGCCAATCGATGTCCAGCTCAACCGCAGTTTTAGCATTACTCAGCGGCATCGACGAGCCGATGAGAGCCTCCAGGTCTTTCAGCGCGCCGCCATCGAGCCGGCCTTTGAAGCGCGTTGTTTCACGGTTGTCCACCACGCTCCAGGTCATGTCACCCGACAGTACCAGTGACCCCAGTCGCCCCTCAATACCATTCACATTCAGTTGGTGCGGCTGCGGCCGCAATTTGAAGACCCAACGCCCGGCCGATTCCGCTCCCAGACGCAAATCGCCGATTCGAGCGTCCACTTTCGGCCAGCTTCCTATATCGAGTTGCCTGAACGCTTCCAGTTGCTCTTCCAGGGTCAACAGTTCCAGCAGATCTTCAGATTCGCCATCCTGCCCCTGTCTGTTCAGGCGCAGAGTCTGAAGGTCAACCTCAACAATACCTTCCCCTGTCGGGATAACCACACGCCCCGCCGCTCTCTCGGAGTCGGTGTTGATTACCCAGCGATCGCCCAGGTCCAGGGCACTGATGTTGATGTCAGTGAGTCTATGCCCCCCCAGAAAGAGGTGGTCAAAATGTAGGTCCAGCCCGGACTCCTTCCAGAGCAGATCAAACGCCAGCCTGTCAGCCCACTCTCCGGACACCTGTAATCCCTCGGTTGCAAAAGGATCGATACGGGCAACCAGTGGAGCAGTCTCAAGCGCCGTTTTCCCCAGCGGTTCTGGCCAATCCACCGTCAGGCCGGTGAGATCGGAAGACACCGATATCGTGGACGCCCCATCAACACCCACCGTTAGACCGGCAGTGTAATCGAGAGTGCCATCCAGGCCGAGCGAACTGGTGCCCGCCAGTCCCATCTGATGCAAAAAGGCGGGTAACGGAAGCTGACCACTCTGCCGAATCGACAACGCATCACCCTGCCCCGTTTGCCTGAACCGGACGGACACGGGCTGCTCCATAAACCGGGCCTGAACCGGACCACCGGAAAACCCGTTTTCAGTATGGTAGGTCAAGTCCGTGGTGATACCGCTCCAGCTCAAACCGGTACCTGGCAGCCTGAAGCTGGCGTCTTGAGTTTGCACCCTGGCCGCTACAACGGTTTGCCGGCCTTCGGCCAAAGGAATCTCAATACCCAACCCCATCTGGAACTGCCCCGAAAACTCCGCACCCGCCACTGTGGCCCCTGCCATACCGCCCAGAGGACTGTTTTCCATCCACCAGCTAACGGCGTCACCCGGCACAGGCGCGGTCACATCGACCACAATCCGGGCAGGCTCTTCCGGCTGTCCCGGCACCACCTGAACCTGCGCTTTTTCAACGTTGAGGCCGCCGGTGATACCGGTATTCAGGGTTACCAGGGTATCGGCATTCTGAACCTCGACTCGTCCGGAAGCCTTATCGACTTCTGGCCAGAGCTCGTCGTAACGTACTCGAGCGTTATCAAACTCATACCACATGGCAGAGACAAAAGAGCCTCGGGGCGATGAGGCATCGATACGCCCGTGGCCATAATACGCGCCACTCCGAATATCCGCTTCCAGAATGCTCGTCGTTAGCCACTCATATAGACCTTCATCCACTGCTTTTGCGGGCACAAACGTTCCCAGCATGGAGGCATCGCCATCTTTTACTCCGATGCGCAAGCCCAGGTTATCCTCGCCCTCCCGGTCCATGCGCAAATCAAACGCGCCGGTCAATTCCGTATTCGTCTGGTAACCAAAACGGATGTCGTCGGCATATACTCTGGTGATAGGGCCTGACATCAGCCAGGACACACGGCCCGACAGCGAAGTGAATGAAAAGTCTTCCAGAAACAAACGGGGAAAGCCCAGGGTGACGACTTCACGGGAATCGAGATCAACAAATCCCCGATGGGCATCTAGCTCAAAACGGCCATTCACGCCACTGGCGGTCGGCGCCCCCTGCCAGGCCTGAACACTCAGGTCACGAACTCGTCCCGACAGCCGGAAGTCCTCAGCCTGTTCAGGCAGAATCAGGAGCATATCATCCAGGAAGCCTGCGGGTTGGTAATGCTCTAGAGCGCGGTTCGCAGAGTCAGGTAACAACTCCAGGTTAAGTACCAGTCGTCGCAGAGGTTCAAGTGGCAGGGCATTGGCGACAAGCGCATTGCCGGTCGCGTGGGGCTGAATTCTGAAGCTGAACGGCTGCACGACATCCCCGGCCCACTGCCACTGCAACTCTTGCAACATCACCGCCTGCCCTCGCTTCCAGCCGAACCGGGCGTAGATGTTTTCCAGAGGCGCCAACGACTGACTGTTCACTCCCAGTTGCAGATAGGGCGTCTGAACGCGGCCCTGCACCTGCTGAAGCTCGCCTTCTTCGAAGGTTAGCCAGGCCCGACCTCCAAGATCAAATCCCTCCAGGCGAATTCCTCGCCAACTGACATCATCGATCAGGCCGTCAAACAGCCGACCGGAATCGATATCCAGGTACAACTGCCCGGTAAAATCCCCGCGAAAGAAATGCTGTCCGACCAAGGCAAAGCTTGCCAGCTGGGTAGTGGTGCCACTCTGCATGGCGCGGCCTGCTGCCTGAAAAAGCCCGCGGCGGTAGAGCAGATCCAGTTGCGGTATATCGATATGACGGAGGTGATTTTTGCCATCATCCAACACCAGGTTCACGCGGGTAATTCGTACCTGAGGATCGGACAGCCAGCGACCGGCAAAATCGAACCAGGCCTGCAGCTCGTCATCGAGGTTTCGGGGGCCTTGAAGCAAGTCTTCAACCGGTTCGGCAAACCCGCTACCGACGGGACGCCTCACAGTAAGGGACAGCCCGTCCGCTTCAAAGTCTTCAAATACAATTCGAAGGCGCAGGAGCGACGCAAGGAAATCCAGCCGAAACCTGAGATGCTCGAGCTCGGCCACCGACTGACCGGTGTCAGGGTTGATCGCCGAGATAGTAGAGGCCGTTATCGAGGGGTTAAGCCATTGCCATGAAGAAGACAGATGACCTACGGAGACCTCAAGCCCCGTCTTCTCTGACAGAATCTGCGCCGCCCGGGCGGAAAACTGATCAATATTGGCTGTCAGTTGCCGGCCCAATCCTGCGTACAGGGCAAGCAGCACCAGAAACACCAGCAGCGACCACCAAACAAGCGAAGCAAGGCTGGCCAGCACCCTGCCTACCAGACCGCCCGGGGGTGGGTCAGCCTGCACTCTGTCCTGATCGCGGCTCGACATACTGTCCGTCAACTCCCTGAATTGCTCCGCTGGTCAGGCGTCAGAGCAGAACCACATCGTACTGTTCCTGGCTGTAGAAGGGTTCTACCTGGAATCGAATGGTTTTACTGATAAAGGTTTCAAGATCCGCTACGTTATCGGATTCTTCGTCCAGCAGACGGTCCACGACATTCTGGGAAGCCATAACCAGATAGTTCTCCGCCTCGTAGGCCCGATTAACCCGAAGAATTTCCCGGAATATCTCGTAGCAAACCGTTTCTGCCGTTTTCAGGAAGCCCCGTCCGTCGCAGATCGGACAGGGTTCGCACAGTACCTGTCCCAGGCTTTCGGTGGTGCGCTTCCGGGTCATTTCCACCAGACCAAGTTCGGAAACACCGGTGATCTTTGTTTTTGCGTGATCCCGCTCAAGCATTTTCTCGAGCATTCGGTGTACCTGGCGCTGGTGCTCTGGGTCTTCCATGTCAATGAAATCAATAATAATGATGCCGCCGAGATTTCGCAGCCGAAGCTGCCGGCTGATGGCTCGCGCCGCTTCCAGGTTGGTCTTGAAGATGGTTTCTTCAAGATTCCGGTGGCCAACAAACGCACCGGTATTGATATCAATGGTGGTCATCGCCTCGGTCTGATCAATGATCACATAACCACCGGACTTGAGCTGAACCTTTCGGCTCAGGGCTTTCTGAATTTCGTCTTCCACCGAATAGAGATCAAAAATCGGTCGCTCGCCCGGGTAATACTCAACCTTGTCGGCAAACTCCGTGACAAATTCATGAACGAAGTCCATCACCCGCTGATAGCTTTCCCGACTGTCGATGCGAACTTTCTCGGTTTGCGGACGGATAAGATCGCGGATGGTCCGGATAAACAGTGGCAGGTCCTGATAGACCGCCGAAGGTGCCGGAACTTTGGCAATGCGTTCGTGAATGGACTGGCTCAGACGGTGCAGGTACGTCATGTCGGCAATCAATTCTTCCGCCTGTGCACCTTCGGCGGCGGTCCGAATGATGTACCCGCCTTGAACTTCTTCGTGTTCAGAAGCAGCGTCTTCGATCAAGGTCTTCAATCGTGCCCGCTCGTTGTCGTCTTCGATGCGCTGAGAGATGCCGATGTGTTTGACCCCGGGCATGAAAACCAGGTACCGGGACGGGATGGAGAGTTGTGTTGTCAGACGCGCACCCTTGGTGCCAATCGGGTCTTTGGTAACCTGCACCACCAGCGACTGCCCCTCCCGCAGAAGCGTCCTGATATCCGGAACCACTTTTGGCGAATCGGTGACGTCGTCCGCCGAAGGCTGGCTGACAACCACATCAGAGGCATGAATAAAGGCGGCCCGCTCCAGACCAATATCCACAAAAGCAGCCTCCATGCCAGGCAGTACACGAACCACCTTGCCTCTGTAGATATTACCCACAATACCTTTGCGGCTGGTGCGCTCAATGTAGGCTTCCTGCAGCATTCCGTTCTCGACCAGCGCAACCCGGGTTTCCACCGGGGTCACGTTGATCAGAATTTCTTCACTCATGTTTGGCGCTCCTTACTGCTCGGCCAGTTCTGCCAGACCGGATGGCCCGCCTCCGCCAGCAGCGCTGCAGTTTCTGTGAGGGGAAGGCCGACTACCGCACTGTAACTGCCTTCAAGGCCGCTGACAAAAATTCCACCCAGCCCCTGAATACCATAGCCGCCGGCCTTGTCCATAGGCTCCCCGCTGAGTACATAAGCCTGTATCTCCTCGGCTGCAAGCGCTCGGAACGTCACGCTTGTAACCACAACTCGGGACCGGCATTGTTCGCCCCAGGCCACCGCAACCGCCGTCATCACCTGATGAGTGTTGGCGGAGAGCGCCTGTAGCATGGCCACTGCTTGTTCGCTTGACTCCGGCTTGCCCAGAATGACGCCACCCTGCACGACCGACGTATCCGAGCCCATAATCACTCTGTCCGGGTACTGGCGCGCCATGAACAACGCTTTTTCCCGGGCCAGGCGCTCAACATAGTGCTCGGGAGACTCTTCAGGCAACGGAGTTTCATCGATGTCCGCCGGATGGACCTCGAAACGCACACCAATCTGTCTCAGAAGTTCAGCCCGACGGGGTGACGCCGACGCCAGAATCAGGTCACTCATTGCTCTATCCAAGTTTTCGGTTGATGTGGTCCAACAGGCTGCTGATCACAGGCCAGAGTAGTGCACTGGTCAATGCTGGCCACAGATAGCTGAATCCCGAGCTTTCAGCCCCGACCAACTGCTTCACAAAGTGCACCAGCATTTGGTTGATACCCAGTAGCAGGAAAACCATCAGGCACAGTTGCGGCAGCGGGTACATACGCAGGCGTTGGTGAATGGTGAGCACCAGAAAAGCAATCAGCGCCATGCCCATGGCATTAACGCCCAGTGGCGTGGACTCCAGGATATCCAGTAGCAACCCCAGGCACCACGCCATAATCACCCCGAACTGAGCAGGCGCTCTGAAGGTCCAGTAGAACACCATCAGCCCTAACCATTCCGGCCGATACTCGAACCAGTCCACCGGAAACAGGGAAATACTCAGAACCAGAGACAGGATGACCGATAACGCAAACAACGGATAACTGATGACCGAGAGCATCAGCGCGCCTCCTCTTCATCACTCGCGGAGGTCTCTGGAACAGGTTCCTCTTCCCGGGTCTCAGGCTGGAATACAACCAGCACCATACGGCTCTGGTTCAGCTGTGCCTTTGGGGTGGTGCGAATGGTAACGAACGGCTCACCAGATTCCTTGGTAATCTCACTGACTTCCGCCACCGGGTACCCTCGAGGAAAACGACCGCCAAGCCCGGAACTGACCAGAATGTCTCCTTCCCGTATGTCGGCCGTATCGGGCACGTACACCAGATCAAGTTCGTCAGCTTCACCACTCCCCAGAAGAATGGCGCGCAGGCCATTCCGAATCACTTCAACTGGAACCGCATGACTGCTATCGGAGACCAGCAAGACTCGGGACGTAAACTGGCTGGCCTGAACCACCTGCCCCATCAGACCTTCGGCATCAAGCACCGCCTGGCCAACGGTAACGCCATCGCTCTCGCCCTTATTGATAACGATTTCGTGAGAATAGGGGTCAGGTGAAATACCCACCACCTCGCCAACGATGACGCGGTCATCCAGCACTTCAGCAGAATTCAACAGACGGCGCAGTTCGTTGTTTTCCGAAGCCAACGCTGCATACTTGAGGGCTCGGCGTTCGAGAATGAGCATCCGGGTTTTCAGCTCTTCGTTTTCCCGCTGCAGGTCATCACGGCTGATAAACAAGCCACCAAACCAATCACCGAAACGAGATGGCGCATTGCCAAGCCAGTAGACCGGCGCAAGGCCCGTTGCGAGGGTACTTCTAACCAGAGTCAGCTTCTCAAAACGGGCATCGGCAGCGATCAACGCTGCCGACACCAGAATCACGAGGAAGAGCCGGAAACCGGGCACCGGCCCCTGAACAAAGATGGTCTTAATGGCAAGATCCTCCCACGGGATCAGCCCTCCTGGGAGAACATTCCGATGCCACCGCGATCAATGACTTCCAGGGCCTTGCCACCGCCACGGGCGACACAGGTCAGGGGGTCTTCGGCGATGATCACCGGCAGACCGGTCTCTTCACTGATGAGTTTGTCCA
>DATGQY010000095.1:0-5892 GCA_035303925.1 Marinobacter sp.
AGCACCTGGAAGTTCTCCGGCAGGCCGGCGTCTTTCCAGTGCGAGCGCAACAAACGGTGAGCAATGCCGTGAAAGGTACCGAACCACAGTCCCCGGGAAGGAATGTCCATCATCTGCTCGATGCGATAACGCATCTCCTTGGCGGCCTTGTTGGTAAAGGTCACCGCCAGAATGCCGGTGGGCGGCACACGGTCTACGGTCATCAGCCAGGCAATCCGGTGTACCAGCACCCGGGTCTTGCCACTGCCCGCGCCGGCCAGCACCAACAGGTGGTCGTTCTGGGCGGTGACCGCCTCACGCTGGGCATCGTTCAGGGGATCAATAATGTGGGAGACATCCATGGAGATCGGCTTCATCACTGGTTAAATTTACAGGCATTGTATCAGGCCTGATCGCTTTCGTCCTCGCTCCCACCGCCTACCCCTATACGGGTATATCACCTGAAAATTCAGCCGCTAACCTTAAAGAAGAGAGCATCTTTGCCGATACACCACTTAACACACTGACACATTAATTCTGTGTCAGACGTTCAAAAAACAACCTAGAATGCCGCCAGACTAAAGTCGTAGGTCAGGCGGACAGGGACTGAGAACATGCTTTCATCACTGAAGATATCTCACAAGCTGGCAATGCTGGTCATCGTCGCCGTTGCCGCCTTTGTGGTCAGTCAGGCCTTCTCCATCATCACGGAGCGCGGGAACTCCCAGCGCCTCAGTGAAGTCCGGGACCAGCTTTACCCTTCCCTGGAGCTCTCTACCATCAACCGCGGCCTGCTTCAGTTGATCGAAAACCAGATCAACAGCGCCGTCACCACCGGTGATGACCAGCAACTGGCAGCCACCCGGGAACAGCGGGACGAGATTGCCAGCAACCTGGGGAAGATTGCTACGCTCAACCCCGGCCTGAAAGACCGTGCAGCGACCCTGAGAACAGACCTGGAAACCTACTACGACAACGCTTCACGCATTGCCACATCGATTATTGAGGGCACCGCCGACTTCAGCCGAATCGGCCAGGATGCGTCTGCGAATGCAGAACGCCTGGAGAGGCTTCGCAGCAATCTGGATCAGATGCGCGACACCATGGAAGCCCAGCTGACCGGCGCCATTGATGACACCATCGCCGATTCCAGTGAAGCCGGAACCGTATCCCTGACTATCCTGATCGTGGCGCTGGTTGTGCTGGTTGCCTTGAGCCTGGTGATCGGAAGATCCATCTCCCGCAGCCTCGAACAAATCATCACCTCGCTCAGAAACATGGCCTCCGGCGAGGGCGACCTGACGTCTCGTATTGCCTACGAAGGCAAAGACGAACTTCGGGAGCTGGTCACCCAGTTCAACCTGTTCGTTGAAAAACTGCACAAATCCTTTGCCACCATCCAGCGCGACATCGGTGACCTGAACGGCGTGGCCGCTCACCTCGCCGGCACCAGCCAGACCAACCTTCAGCGCATCAGCCAGCAGGCTCAGGCCATCTCCTCAACCCGCAACTCGGTTGAAGAACTGGTTAAAAGTGTTGAAGAAGTCGCGGGCTTTGCCTCGTCTGCCTCTGACCAGACCCAGGACGCAGCCAAGTTTGCTACCACTGGCCAGCAGAAGGTCAACGGCAACATCGAGACCATCCAGAAGCTGATGGCCGAAATTGAGAAAACCGCAGGCCTGGTGAATCAGTTTGACGAATTCTCAGTGAGAGTCGGTGGTCTTCTGGAAACCATTCAGACCGTCGCCGAGCAGACCAATCTGCTGGCACTGAACGCTGCGATCGAGGCCGCCCGAGCCGGCGAGCATGGCCGGGGCTTCGCCGTCGTGGCGGATGAGGTTCGAGGCCTGGCGGTGCGCACCCACAAGGCCACCGAAGAGATTCAACAAGTCATCTCCGAGCTCTCCAAGCTGTCCGGCAATGCGGTTTCTTCCATGAAGGGCAGCGTCGAAATGGCTAGACAGGGCGTGGATGCCACCACCGAATCCGGCGAGGTGCTGAGCAAGATTCTCGACAACGTTCAACAGATCAGCGAACTCAACGAGCAGATTGCTGCCGCCACCTACGAGCAGAGCACCACATTCGGAGAAGTCACCGGCCACATGGGCGATATGCATCGCAACGCCGAGGCCGTGATGGAAAGTACCGATGAACTGGACAACGTCAGCCGCAAGATCCAGGACGTCAGTAATGGCTTGCAGAGCGTCGCTGGCCAGTTCCGCGTTTAATGTAGAACCCAAGACAAAGGATATTCCTGATGAAGAGACTTTTCTCAGTCGCACCTCTGGCGCTGGCCATTGCGGCTACACCGGCCCTGGCTCAAGAAAGCACAGAAGACACGCTGGAACGCATGCAGCAACAGCTTAATTCCATGCAGCAGCAGCTGAACTCGGCGAAAGACACCGGCGTGCGCTTTAACGGCTTTTTCAGTACGGGTTATGCCCGTGCCAGTAACGATGCTGGTTACGCAGGCATTACCGAGGAGTCCGAAGTTAAGGATCTAAGCCTCTTTGCCTTGCAGGGTACCTTTGACGTTTCCAAGAAAAGCCAGATTGTGATGCAGCTGATTGGTCGTGGCGCCGACGATTGGGAACCAAAGGTCGAGTGGGCCTATCTTAGCCACAGACCGACCAGCAATTTACAGCTGCGGACAGGCAAAATGCGCGTCCCGTTTTTTATGTACTCTGACTCCTTGGAAGTTGGCTACTCCCAGCCATGGGCACGCCCACCCCAAAGCGTATATGGCCCAATTCAGATCACCAGCTATGTAGGCGCAGATGCCAGCTACAACTTCAACTTGGCAAATTCTTCCCTGACCACAACGGCCTTCGCCGGATTCACAGACGAAGACAATAATGCCGGTGTTGTGGAATTGCGCAACCTGGCAGGAATTAACCTCAGCTGGACCAACTATGTGTGGACCTTCCGTGGCACAGCTGCAACGGCTGAAACATCCATTGACGCAACCAGCCTTTCTGCCCAGGTTCCGCTCGGAATCGAAGTGGATACCGTTCTCGCCGATGGCGGTCGAAGCAATTTCTTTGGCCTGGGCTTCAACTACGACGATGGGAACTGGCAAGTCATTGGCGAAGTTACCCGAGTTGAGGTAGATGGTAAATATGCCGATACCGATTCCGCCTACCTATCCGTAGGACATCGGTTTGGCAGCTGGACCCCTTACCTGGCCACTGGATGGGTAGAGAGCAAAGATGATGAAGAACGCCTTGGTTTCGTCACAACCAATACCGGAGCGATCCTGGCCCCAGAATCCGTGCTGAATTTCCAACGACAGGATTACAGCATTGGCACCCGCTGGGACATCACACCGGGCGTTGCCATCAAGGCAGACATTACCCACTCTCGCGGTTTTGACAAAGGAACCGGCAACCTGAATCCAGCTTACATTCTGGCTTCAGGCACCAACAGCACCAACGTCTACACCCTGATAATCGACTCGGCATTCTAAGGAGGCCCCATGAAAAAGCTAAGCCTGATTTTTGCGGCCAGCTTGCTGGCAAGCCCCCTGGCCCTGGCCGAGGTTGTGGTGATTGGTCACCCATCCGGCCCAGACAGCATCAGCGCCAACGAGGTGCGGGATCTGTACCTGAACCGCAGCAAGGCCCTGCCCGATGGCCAGAGTGCCAAGCCGTTTGAACTGCCAGAGGGCAACGCCGTCCGTGCCGAGTTCCACAGCAAGGTCACTGGCCGTAACGATGCCCAGCTGAAGGCGTTCTGGTCTCAGCAGGTATTCACCGGCCGTGGCCAGCCACCGGAAGAAGTCGGCAATCCCGCCGCGGTAAAAGCCCAGGTGTCATCCACGCCGGGCAGCATTGGTTACATCGATGCCGCCGATGTGGATGGCAGCGTCAAGGTGATCCTCACGCCCTGACCGCTCATCCCTGAATGCAAAAAGGCGAGCCATGGCTCGCCTTTTTGCTGTTTGAAACCCGGCGATCAGAACCCCCGGGGCACCGTCTGCGCTTCCACAAATTCGAACAAGCCCTCCAGGCCACCTTCGCGGCCAATGCCTGAAGCTTTCATGCCACCAAATGGCGCTTCCGGCGTCGGGCCGGTGCCGGTATTCCAGCCGACATGGCCAAACCGCAGGCCGGCGGCGACTCGTTGCGCTCGTTCCGCGTTGGCGGTGAACACATAGGATGCAAGACCGAATTCCGTATCGTTACCCGCCTCGATCACTTCCTCCTCGGTACGGAACAACGCCATAGGCACCAAGGGACCAAAGGTTTCTTCCCGGTAGCAGGCCATCTTGCGGTGAACACCCGTCACAACGGTTGGCGGGAAGAACAAGCCGTCCCCCAGCTCGCCCGGCTGCTTGCCGGCGACCAGAGTGGCACCGTTTGCCAGAGCGTCTTCAAGATGGCGTTTGACCTTGTCAAAGCCGGCCTGATTGATCAGCGGGCCAATATCCACACCCTCGTTCATACCGTCACCGACGGTCATCCGGTTAACACGATCAGCCAGCTTCTGGCCAAAGGCTTCTGCCACGTCTTCGTGGATGAACACCCGGTTGGCACAAACGCAGGTCTGGCCACCACCCCGGAATTTGTTGGCGATCAGATTATCCGCGGCCGCGTCCAGGTCGGCATCGTCAAACACGATAAACGGCGCGTTGCCACCCAGCTCCAACGCCAGCTTTTTCACCTGCTCAGCCGTATCCAGAATCAGTCTGCGGCCGACTTCGGTTGAGCCGGTAAAACTAAGCATGGGCACGTCTTTATGCTCACACAATACCTTGCCGATCACACTGGCCTTGCCCATCACCAGATTGACCATGCCATCCGGCAGGTCGAGCTTGTCCATCAGGGCAAACAGCGCCACCATGGTGAGCGGAGTTTCGCTGGCTGGCTTGATCACCGACGGGCAACCCGCCGCCAGGGCCGCCGACAGCTTCTTGGCAATCATGCCAATCGGGAAGTTCCAGGGCACAATCAGACCGACCACGCCAACGGGCCGGTAATGAACCGTCCAGGTGCAGTCTTTCGGTTTCTCGGGGATGGTGTGGGCATCCAGCGCATCGATGTGTTTAGCGCAGTAATCGAAGAAGCCTGCCGCGTATTCGACTTCGCCCTGAGCTTCTTTCAACGGCTTGCCATGCTCCAGGCACAGAATGCGGCCAATCTCGTCTTTATGCGCTTTCAGGCCGTCGCGAATATCTTCGAGCCACTTGCGACGGGTTTCGATGGGCCAGGGATTGGTCAGTCGGAGTGCAGACTTTCCCGCCTCTATCGCCGCCAGGATGTCGTCTTCCGGCATGGAAGGCACTTCGGCAATCCGTTCCCGGGTGGCCGGATTAAACACGTCAAAGGTGTTGCCTCCGGAACTGTCCGTCCAGCGCCCGCCGATGTAGCCCGTAAGGTTTTGCAGCAGTGGTGACTCGATCATTTCGGCTCCTCTTCACTAACCTGGTTGCGCCAGGTGCATTATGGCGCGGGTGTATTGGAACGTCTTTCATAGTGGATGCTGATCGCTGGCCTGTAAAGCCGACGTCAGAATCACGCCCTGTGATTTTGACCCCTCGGCGTCACTGCCTATACTCGAGGGAGAAATTCGAGACTCCCGAGGAGGCGGTTCAATGAAGGCATTCTTCCATCCTGCGCAGGATCTTCATATTCCCAAAACGTATTTCACCCGAGGCCAGATGCGTCAGCCTCAGGAGGTTCCGGACCGCACCGAGCAAATGCTGGAAGGACTTAAGACGCTGGGCATTCCGGTGCTGCAACCGGCAGACCAGGGCTCTGCGCCGATCTCGAAAGTGCATGATCTGGGTTATCTGCGCTTTCTGGAATCCGCTCACCGGCGCTGGAAGGAAATGGACGACTGGGGCGACGAGGTGATGTCCAACATCTTCGTGCGCTCCCCCAATGCCATGCGGGGCATTCTGGCGGAAGCGGC
>DATGQY010000096.1:0-3061 GCA_035303925.1 Marinobacter sp.
CCTTAGCCAGCTTCTGATTTCGGCCTTGTATCTGGGGCTGTTTCTGGTGGTGTACGCCCTGCTGATCAGCATCGTGCGTTTTGCTGTGGGCAAAAAACGGGCGCAGCATCCGTTGTTCAATCATGCCCGTACCGGGATCCGATATCTGTTCGGGCTGGGCGCTTTGCTGGTGATCATGGCCCAGTTCGGTGCGGCGCCGGAATTGTTGAAATCCATGGCCCGGGCCGGGCTGATGGCCTTGGGGTTCTTTGTGGGCTGGCTGGTTGCCGGCCGGCTGATCCGGGAAGCCATGAGCCGTTACCGGCTGGCCCCGTCCATCCGGCAGCTGGTGGAAAACCTGTTCTCTGTGCTTACCGCTACCTTTGCGGCGGTCACCGTGCTGGCACAGTTTGGCTTTGACGTGGTGTCGATTGTGGCCGGGCTCGGGATTGTCGGTATTGCGGTTGGCTTTGCCGCTCAATCGACCCTGTCCAACTTCATTGCCGGCATTACCCTGTTGATCGAACGGCCATTCCGGATTGGCGACTGGGTGACCATCAACGGCCAGGACGGCAAGGTGGTCAAGATAGCCCTGCGCACCACCTGGCTGCGCACCCGGGACAACATTTTCACCATGATTCCCAACGACAGCGTGGCGTCTTCCGATATCGTCAATTACAGTGCCGAGGGCGCAACCCGGCTGAATATACCGGTGGGTATCGCCTACAAGGAGTCCGCCAAGGCGGCCCGGGAGGTGATCATGCCGGTGCTGCTATCCCATCCGGAAGTGCTGCAAAGCGCCGGCATGGAGCCCCGGGTGGTGCTGAAAAACCTGGGCGATTCCTCGGTGGACCTGGAAGTGAAAATCTGGATTACGCCGGATAACCTGGATGTGCAGCCCAGAATCATGGCCGATGTGCTGGAGCAGATTAAGGAAGCACTGGATGACGCCGGCATCGAGATTCCTTTCCCGCACCTGCAGCTGTTTATTGATGAAGCCAAGGGCCTGAAGCCCCTGGTGGAACCGCTTTACCCGAAACTGGCCGGCAAGTCCTGACCTGCCGGTACGAGGAGAACAAAATGACGGAGCCGACGGGCTACTACGAAGACAACACAACCCTGGCCCAGTACCTGGAGTTCCACTTTGGCGAGAGCTGGCATGGCGAGGCGAACTTTCCGAAAGAGCTGGCGGATGCCGCCATGGAGGCGCTGGATGGCAGGGAGTTCTGCCGGGCGCTGGATATTGGGTGCGCGGTGGGGCGGACCACACTGGAGCTGGCGCGGCATTTTGATCACGTGGATGGCATCGACTTTTCCGAAACGTTTATCCGCAAATGCAAGGAAGTGGTGCGGGAGGGAGTGGCCCGCTATGCCCGGCCAGAAGAAGGTGAACTGGTCAGTTATCAGGAGCGTTCGCTGGCAGCTCTGGGTTTGTCTGATGCCATGCACCGGGTGGCTTTTCACCAGGGCGATGCCTGCCAGCTGGGTGCGAGTTACCGGGATTACGACCTGGTGCTGGCGGGCAACCTCATTGATCGACTCTACAAACCATCCCTGTTCCTGGAAACCGTTCACGAACGCATAAATGACCTGGGCTTGCTGGTGATCGCTTCCCCGTACACCTGGCTGGAAGAATACACGCCCAAGGCCGAGTGGGTTGGCGGTTTCCTGAAAGATGGCAAACCTTACACCACACTGGATGGCCTGAAGGATATGCTGGCGCCCCACTTCCGGATGCTGGGCGAACCCAGGAGCCTGCCTTTTGTCATTCGCGAGACCCGCAACAAATTCCAGCACAGCTTCTCTGAGTTGACGGTCTGGGAAAAATTACCGGATTAACCGCGATGTCACGAAAGGGTCATATAGAACGGGTATTCTGAGGATTCATCAGGACAATGCATTGTGTTGGTGCATCGTGTGATTGCTTCAGCCGGGGACTCCCCGGCTTTTTTACGCCTGGTGTTTTTTGCCGGAACTGTCCCGGCGAAGGGCCCGTTCCCGACGGCGCTCGCTTTCCGTGTTTTCCTCAATGGTTTTCTGCACAAATTCGATATGCTCTCCGGCTATTGCCCGTGCCGCCTCGGCCCGGCCTTCCACAATCGCGGTAAACAGTTTCTGATGCTGGCTGATCAGGCCCGTCCGGGTGGCGGCTTCCTTGGAGTACATCCCGCCGATGTTGGTGACAATATTGTTCTTCAGCAGGCTGAACAGGTTGCGCATGGTGTGTAGCAGCACCACGTTGTGGCTGGCTTCGGCAATGGCCAGATGAAAGCCGGCATCCGCCGCGCCTTCCTGCTCGATGTTTTCTTTGGAAGGGGTCTGGTAGCAGGCATCAAGGTCCTGCCAGGCCTTGGTCAGGCGCGCCTTGTCAACTTCAGTCGCCCGCTGCGCCGCGTAGTAGGCGCAGTCTGCTTCCAGGGTGCGCCGGAACTCCAGCAGGTCTCGGTGGGCTTCGGGTCGGTTTTCCAGCAGCTGAATAAGGGGGTCACTGAAGCTTGCCCCCAGGCTTTCGGTTACAAAATTTCCGCCACCCTGGCGGCTGATCAGCAGGCCTTTCGCTGCGAGCTTTTGCACCGCTTCCCGTAACGAAGGCCTGGAAACCCCAAACTGCTCGGCCAGTGTCCGCTCAGGTGGCAGGCGCTGGCCGGGCTTCAGTGTGCCTTCGAGAATCATGGTTTCCAGCTGTTCGACAATGGTGTCTGCCAGGCGTTTCGGGGCGATCTGGTTGATCGACATAGGGGCTCCGGAGTTCACGGATTAAATTGGTCTTACCAAAAAAAACTGACTGCCTTTGTACTTGTTTTAACAGCAAAACAGCAAGCCCTTAAGACCAATGTCTTAGTTTGGGGTTTTGACAGTCTTTAATCGCTCAAATACTGTGCTTGGATCAGATTTGTCAATTGGTAAGACCAATTATCCAAAAATAGAGCCCAATAACAATACTCTGGAGAAAACCATGTCATCCGGATTACTCGCCCTGCTGGCATTTGCCCCCATTCTGTTGGCCGGAATTCTGCTTCTCGGCCTGCGATGGCCCGCCCGAACTGCCATGCCTGTTGTCTTTCTGGCAACGGCCGTACTT
>DATGQY010000097.1:0-3301 GCA_035303925.1 Marinobacter sp.
CTGATCCAGCAGGGTTTGCTGGATGCGGTGCGCCGCAAGGGGCTGGACAGCCTGCCCTGGAATCCGGGCGCCCGCCAGTGGGTTGCCCGGGTGCGATTGCTGGCGGCTCAGTTTCCCGGCGACTGGCCGGAGGTCAGCGACCAGGCTTTGCTGGACACTCTGGAGACCTGGCTGGCGCCTTTTATGGCGGGCATGAAGCGCTGGTCAGACCTGGCCGGTATCAACCTCGTCCAGGCCCTGAATTCTCTGCTGGATTATCCGCAACAACAGCAACTGGAAGAGCTGGCGCCCCGATCCCTGACCATTCCCACCGGCCAGAACGTGACCCTGGATTACAGTGCCGACAACGGCCCGGTGCTGGCGGCCAAGCTTCAGGCTTTGTTTGGCTGGACGGAAACCCCGAAAGTGGCCCGCAGCCGGGTGCCGGTGGTGATTCACCTGCTGTCACCGGCTCAGCGGCCGCTGGCGGTAACGGCGGATCTCGCCAGTTTCTGGCAGAACGCCTACCCGGAAGTGCGCAAGGAACTGCGGGGCCGCTACCCCAAACATCCCTGGCCAGAAGATCCGCTCACTGCCGTGGCCCAGCAGGGCACGAAGAAGCGCCCCGCACCCTGAGCTGGCCGTAAGAGCGATACGGCTATTGGATGATGGTGCGGCTTTTTTCCAGGTAAACCGCGCCTTCTTCCTTCACGGTGGTCGCGCCGGCACGTTCGGACGCTTTGTGTACCTTTTCCAGTCGCTCTGCCATCTCTTCAAGTTCGTCATCGAGTTTGCCCAATGCGTTCTCCAGGGTGTAGGTGAGCTGGTGCACTTCGTTCATGGCTTCGGGGGTCAGTTCCCCGGCCAGTACCTGCTCAAGGCGGTTGTTGTATTCAGAGAAGTTGGCGACTGCCTGTGCCAGTGTTTTCGACGGTTCGCCTTTGAAGTGCTCGTACTTCTCATCGGCGAATGTTGGCAGGGAAAAGATCAGAGCTGCAGCGGCCGTGGCCAGTTTCAGAGCAGGTTTCATAGCGGTTTCCTCGGTTAATTAACGGTAATACGAATTATTATCAGTTTTATCCGTGTAGACCATGAGATCGGTCAATTTACGCATGAAAAAACGCTTGCCAGTTGGTCGAAGCTGGTTAAAATGCAGCCACTTTCATTCGTGCGGCAGCCACCATGCACCTTGTGTCTTTCAATGTTTTTCGTACTCTGGGTTTCCCCGATACCACCGTCCTCAAACCAGAACATTTCCTGCGGCACCGGGATCAGTTGCGAGAGGCAGACTGGGTTCTGTTTCCGGAATACTGGCAGTTGAACGCCCTGGTTCACGGGTTGAAGTGCCGGGTATTTCCGAGTGTGGCGAGCTACCGCATTGGCCATGACAAGGTCGAGATGACCCGTGCCTTCCAGACGGTTGCGCCCGAGCACACTCCCTGGACGATGATTGAAGGCAATGGGCCGGAGGAGCGGGAGATGCTCTGGAACAGCATGGCCCTGCCGTTTGTTGCCAAGCTGCCGAAGGCCAGCATGGGTGACGGCGTGTGGTTGATTGAGTCCAGAGAGGACTGGCTGCGCTACTGTGATCGCACTGATGTGCTGTACGTTCAGGAATATTTGCCCATCGACCGGGATGCGCGGGTGGTGGTTGTGGGTGACCGTGTTGTGGCGGCCTATTGGCGGACTCAGGCCGAACAGGGTTTCTATAACAATGTGGCCAAAGGCGGACAGATAGACACCAGTGAGGTACCAAAGGTGGTCACCGATCTGGCGCTCAGGCTGGCGCGGGAACTGGAGGTCGACCACGCCGGTTTTGATATTGCGCTGGTTGAGGGCTACCCTTTTGTACTGGAGTTCAACCGTTTGTTTGGCAATCAGGGGTTGGGGCAAGGTAGCGATCTGAAAGACGCCATTCTGGACTACCTGCAACGACAGAACTGCCCCCGGAATCCGGAAGGCCCGACAGAACCTACACCGCTTTGGCCGGTGGCTGTCTAGCTCTGAAAGCCGATGATGAATCTGTGCTGAAAGCCCGGTTTTTTCGGGCCGATTTATGGGTATATTTGCGCATTTGCGGTAGCCAGGGAAAAGCCTGATGATCGCGAAATCTCATGGGTGCTGCAGCCTTGCTGTGGTGCCTTTTTTATTGCCCGTTTGCCCTGTGGAGGGACACACCACCCATGACCGAAGTCGCCAACGCCAACATCGCTGATTACTACGACGCCGAGACGTTCAAACGGATCAAAGAGTTTTCCGAAACAAAGGAAACGCCGTTCGTGGTGATTGATACCGCCACAATTAACCGCCAGTACGATGAACTGGTGGACGGATTCCCGTATGCGAAGGTTTATTACGCGGTGAAGGCGAACCCGGCGCCTCAGATTCTGACCATGCTGAGGGACAAAGGGGCGAACTTTGATATTGCCTCGGTGTATGAGCTGGACAAGGTGATGTCGCTGGGTGTCACTGGCGATCGTATCAGCTACGGCAACACCATCAAGAAAGCGAAGGACGTTCGCACGTTCTATGAAAAGGGTGTGCGGATGTTTGCGACGGATTCCGAGGCGGATCTGCGCAATATTGCCAAGGCGGCGCCGGGCTCGAAGGTGTATGTGCGGATTCTGACCGAAGGCACGCTGACGGCAGACTGGCCGCTGTCTCGCAAGTTTGGCTGTCAGACCGATATGGCCATGGATCTGCTGATTCTGGCCCGTGATCTCGGCCTGGTGCCTTATGGTGTATCCTTCCACGTGGGTTCCCAGCAGCGGGAAATCGGTGCCTGGGATGCGGCGTTGAGCAAGGTGAAGGTGATCTTCGAGCGTCTCAAAGAAGAAGACGGCATTGAATTGAAGATGATTAACATGGGTGGCGGTTTTCCGGCCAACTATATCAGCCGGACCAATGAGCTGAGTGTGTATGCGGAGGAGATTGCCCGTTTCCTGCAAGAGGATTTCGGGGATGATCTGCCGGAGATTATTATTGAGCCGGGCCGGTCGCTGATTTCCAACGCCGGGGTGCTGGTGAGTGAGGTGGTGTTGATTTCCCGGAAGTCGCGTACGGCTCTGCACCGATGGGTGTTTACCGATGTGGGCAAGTTTTCGGGGCTGATCGAGACACTGGATGAGGCGATCAAGTTTCCGATCTGGACGGAGAAGGTTGGCGAGGGCGAGGATTGCGTGATTGCCGGGCCGACCTGTGACAGTGCCGATATCATGTATGAGCACCATAAGTATCCGTTGCCGTTGAATCTGGCGATTGGTGACCGGATGTATTGGTTGTCTACCGGGGCCTATACCACCACTTACAGTGCGGTGGAGTT
>DATGQY010000098.1:0-13180 GCA_035303925.1 Marinobacter sp.
GGAGCCGAAGTACACGTAGCGGCCGTCCGGGCTGTACTTGGGGCCGCCGTGCAGGGCAAAGCGGCTGGGGAACCGGTGGATGGGCTCCATCTTGTCGCCATCCAGCAGGGTGACGTGGTGGTCGCCGATTTCTACCACCAGGAACAGGTTCATCATGTCCGCTTCGAACGCCGGTTCATCCGGCAGGGAGCCAGCGGCATGGCTGACTTCCTGGCTGTTGCGGATCTCAGCCTCGCCCCATTTCAACTCGTGGCTCGGAGGCTGATAGATGAAGTCGGTCAGGGCGGCGATCTGCTGGTCGTTCAGGATGTCTTTGTAGCCCGCCATCTGGGTGGCTGGGCGGCCTTCGCGGATGACTTTTTCGGCCTCGGCTTTCTTCAGTCGCCCGAGGTTTTCCGGCAGCAGGGCGGGGCCCATGCCGCCAAGGCGGTCGGGGCCGTGGCAGGCGGCGCATTGCTGCAGATAGAGTGTGTCGATGCTGCTCTTGCCGGCTTCTTCAGCCAACAAGGGGGTTGCCATGAAGCTGCCTGCAAGCAGCAGGGTTTTGATCAGGTTTGCTCGGGCTTGGGTCAGGTTCACCAGCTACAGCTCCCGGTTGTCAGAGTTGAGTTCTGTTTCAGGCTGGCCGACGGGCAGCGGTAGCTGACGCGGGGCCTGCCAGGGCGCTGTTCCATCCTGCCTGAGCCGGGCGCGCCAGCTTTTCGGCCAGTTGCACGACTTCGCCCACGATAATCAGGGTTGGCGGCTGGAAGTCTTCCCGTTCGATGGTGTCTACCAGATCATCCAGGGTGGTCACGGTCATGTGTTGCAGTGGGGTAGTACCCCGCTCCACCAGGGCTACCGGGCAGCTGCCGGACAGGCCGTGGGCCGTCAGTTGGCGCACAATGGTGGGTGCGTTGTGCAGGCCCATGTAGAACACGCGGGTTTGCCCTGGGGCTGCCAGTACCTGCCAGTTCAGCTCCAGTTCCTGATCCGCTTTGCGGTGACCGGTCACGAAGGTCACGCTCTGGGCATAGTCCCGGTGCGTGAGTGGAATGCCGCAGTAAGATGAGCAACCGGCCGCGGAGGTAATGCCGGGCACTACCTGGAAGTCGATGTCGTTATCGACCAGGAATTCGGCCTCTTCGCCACCCCGGCCAAAGATGTACGGATCACCGCCTTTCAGGCGCACGACTCTGCGTTGCTGGACGGCCAGTTTGACCAGCAGTTCGTTGGTGTCTTCCTGTGGTACGTAGTGGCAACCGCTGGCTTTGCCCACGTGGATGCGTTCTGCCCGAGGGTTCACCAGTTCCATGATCTGGGGGGACACCAGCCGGTCATAGACAATGGCATCCGCTTGCTGGATCAGCATCAGAGCTCTGAGCGTGAGCAGCCCGGGATCACCAGGGCCTGCACCAACAATAGCAACTTCTCCGGGCCGTAAGGGTTGCTCCGCCAGCTGGAATTCCACCAGGCACTTCTTGCGTGGGCTTGTGGTCATGGTGTGCTTCCTTACAGGTTATTTACCGGGATTTCGATGGCGGCAGCGGCAACTCGGCGTGGCGTATTTTCCACGACACCGATCTCCTCGTTGGTGAGGTAGCACCCCGGGTCTTCTTCCCAGAAATCGCCGGATACGTTGTAGGCCCGCACCCGGGTGTTGCCGTTACAGATGTTCAGATATTTGCAGTCTGCGCATCGGCCTTTGACCGGGCGCGGGTGCTGGCGAAAGCCCTGCATCAGCGGGTCGGTGGTTTCGGACCAGATCTTCGAGAACGGAGTCTGCCGCACGTTGCCCAGGTTGTGGTCCCACCAGAAGGTGTCCGGGTGTACCACGCCCAGGTTGTCGATGTTGGAAATGTTCACGCCGGAGGAGTTGCCGCCCCAGTTGGTCAGCCGCTGCGTGAGTGCATCTACCTGGTCCGGGTAGTGTTTCTTGGCCCACTCGATCAGGAAGGGACCGTCAGCATCGTTGTTACCGGTGACGTATTCCCGCTCGATGCCGCGCTTGAGTTCGTCGTGGCAGTGGTTGAACAGCAGGTTCATGGCGTCGCGGGTCATGTCGTACCAGGCGTCGCGCTTCTTGTTGCGGCCGCCGCGGCCGGAGTAGTTCAGGTGCGACAGGTAGAACTTGTCGATCTGGTGCTCGTCCAGCATCTCCAGCATGGCCGGCAGTTCCGGGTAGTTATCCTGGGTCAGGGTGAAACGCAGGCCCACCTTGATGCCGGCCTGTTTGCACAGGGCCACGGCGTGCATGGATTCCCGGAAGGCGCCTTTTTTCTGGCGGAATTCGTCGTGGGTGGCCTCCAGGCCGTCAATGCTGATGCCCACGTAGTCGTAGCCAACCGCGGCAATCTTGTCGATGTTTTCTTCGGTGATCAGGGTGCCGTTGGTGGACAGGCCAACGTAGAAGCCCATTTCCTTGGCCCGGTGGGAAATCTCGAAAATGTCCGGGCGCATCAGCGGCTCACCGCCGGAGAGAATCAGCACCGGTACGCCGTAGGCCTTGAGATCGTCCATCACGGTGTAGACTTCCTGGGTGCTCAGCTCGCCCTTGAAGTCGATGTCGGCAGAGATCGAGTAGCAGTGTTTGCAGGTCAGGTTACAGCGGCGGATGAGGTTCCAGATTACCACCGGGCCGCTGGGTTTGGGCACAGGGCGCACCGGCGCCGGGTTCATCAGGCTTTTGATGTAACGGGTCATTCGAAACATAAATTCTCTCTCTCATCGGGAGTGGCGTGATGGGCCCTCCGGGCTGGCCGTTAGCGGCTCTATGCCCTTTACTATCCCCTCTGGAGCGGGCGGTATCCATACCTTTGATGGAGTACTTCAGGGGGTATCTTTCTGTTTTCTCAGTCGCAACCCGGTTTTTTTCAGGATTGCCGAACTGTAGAGAATGGTGTTCCCCGCGCAGCTGTCGCCCAACAGGTCTTTAATCTGGCGAGCTTTGTCTTCCACCTCTTCCCGGCTGGTGCCATGCACCATGGCAAACAGGTTGAAGCTCCAGTAGGGCAGGTGCCTTGGCCGGCGGTAACAATGGCTGACAAAGGGCAGGTCACCGACCCGCTGGCCCATCTCTGAAATGGCGCTGTCGCTGACATCCCAGACTGTCATTCCGTTGTAGCGGTAGCCCAGCTTGTAGTGGTCGGGCACGGCGGCCACCCGCCGAATTACGCCGCTGTTTTGCATCTGCTGAAAACGGGCAAGCACGTCTTCGGCACGCATGCCCAGTTGGCGGCCAAGTTCGCCCCAGGGGTCTGAAACCAGTGGCAGACCTTCCTGGGTGGCCATGATCAGTTCGCGATCCTGTTCGGTGAGCTTGGCCTGTTCAGATTTCGAAGTGGAGATTGACATGGAACTCCTGCTCCTTGGGCATGTTGTAGACCGGATAGCCCGTGAGCGCTTCGATCCGTGCAATGGTGTCTGCAATGCCTTCGGGGGTTTCTGTGGCCAGTACAAACCACATGTTCAGTTCGTGCTCCCGGCGGTAATTGTGGGCCACTTCCGGAAAACTGTTTACCTGTTCGGTCACCCGGTCGTAGTCCTCTGCCGGAATGCGCATGGCGGCGAGGGTCAGGCCGCCGCCCATTTCACCGGCATGAAACATGGGGCCGAAGCGGGTCAGGGTGCCGTTGGCGAGCAGGGCTTTCAGCTGGTCCAGCAGTTGCTGTTCGGTGATGCCGAGTTCGTCGGCAACGTCCTGATAGGGGGTCAGCGTCAGTGGCAGGCCATACTGCAGGCGGTTGATGATGGCTCTTTCGATGTCGGTGAACGCGGGCTTGTCGTCAGACATTGGTCGGCGGGCTGTCGGCTCAGCTGTTGCTGACATAACGCCCTCCCCGTTGCAGGTAGGCTTTGTTGCTGAACAGTACCGAGTGGGGTGTGTCGCCCAGATTGTGGTCGGCAATCATTTTGTCGAGCTGGCCGAGCACGCGTTCCCGGCTGACGCCGTGAATCATGCAAAAAAGATTGTAGGGCCAGTCTGGCAGTCGTCTCGGTCGCTGGTAACACAGGGTAACAAATGGGACTGCCGCCAGGGTTTTGCCCAGTTTGCCGACCTGGTCGTCCGGTACATTCCAGACCACCATGGCATTGGCGTTATAGCCCAGGGTGCGGTGCTTCACAATCAGGCCGGAGCGTTTAATCAGCCCCTGTTGTTGCCAGTGGCGGATTGCATCCATCACTTGTTGCTCGGTCAGGCCAGTGCGCTCGGCGAGAGCCAGGTAAGGGCGAGGCGTCAGAGGCAGGCCTTCCTCCAATTGCTGGCGGAGCCTGAGCAACCCCCAGGCGCTGAATGCTTCAGTGTCTAACAGGAAGTTGCCGGTGGAGCCACTCAAGTGTGGCGCTGGGTGGTTCATGGTAGTGCATCCCAGTCGATGTCGAAGCCCAGGTCAATGTGATAACCCTCAACCATGGGGAGCCGGAGTATAGGCAACTTCAAGTGGTGTTCCAGTTCGTCGAGTCGCTCGTCCAGAGTGTCTTCATCCGGAGCGGTCATTACGAACCAGAGATTGTATAGGTGCTCCCGCGCGTAATTATGATTCACGCCGGGCGCTTTGTTGATCCGGGCTGCCACCAGATCCATTTGTTCGGGTGGGGCAGCCACGGCAGCCAGCAGGCTTGCGCCTGCCTGGCTGTGTTCAAACACCGGGCCGACCCGGCTGAGAACCTGATGCGACTGGAGTGTAGCCAGCCGGCTGATCACTTCGTCCTCGGAGATGCCCAGGTTGCTGGCCATCTCCTGATAAGGGCGCTCACACACCGGCAGGTTTCGCTGGTAGTGATTGATCAGCTGCTTGTCTACTGTATCCAGTCTCATCAGGCTATCTCCTCCGGGCCAGGGGCCGGATCAGTACACGTCGTGCTGGGTGTTGTAAGTGTTGAACTTACCAGTCGGGGTGACCATGTAGTCGCCCTTGATCACCTTCTTCAGCTTACGAGTCTTGTCGTCAACCACAACAATGGCAGATTTCTTGTCCTGGGTATTCCAGACAGAGAACCAGACTTCGTCGCCCGCTTTGTTGTATTCCGGCTGAACCACACGCTTGGGACCTTCACCCAGGTCGGCCCATTCGGCCAGAGGCAGTACTTCATAGCCGGCATCGAAATTGTTGATGTCGAATACGGCTACACTCTGACTGACGTCTTCTGCCGGGTTCAGAGCTGTGTCTACCCACAGGTTCTTGGACTTCGGATGGGTCTTCACAAACAGTGAACCACCGCCCTGTCCGTTAACGGTGCGAACGACTTTCCAGGCCTTATCCGGATGGTTTTTCGGGTCGGTACCGATCATCTGGATAGTCTGGTCGCCCAGGTGAGAGGTCGCCCAGACCGGACCATGCTCGGGATCCACGAAGTTGGCGCCACGACCCGGGTGCGGGATCTTGCCTACGTCAACCAGTGCTTCCAGGTTACGGTCCACGGCGTCAACAACGGCAATCTGGTTGGAGTTGTTGGCGGCAGACATGAAGTAGCGCATGCTGGAATCCCAGCCGCCATCGTGCAGGTATTTCGCCGCATCAATGTAGCTGATGTTCATGTTGTCCAGATCTTCGTAGTTGGCCAGCATGATCTTGCCGGTTTCCTTGACGTTGATGATGAACTCAGGGTGCGCATGGGAGGCGACAATGGCGGCCACGCGAGGTTCAGGATGGTATTCCTGATCGCCGACGGTCATACCGCGGGTACCGATAATTTTCTTCGGTTCCAGAGTGTCGCCGTCCATGATCACGAACTGGGGCGGCCAGTAGGTGCCGGCAATGGCGTACTTGTCTTCCCAGCCTTTGAACTTGGAGGTTTCAACAGAACGCGCTTCCATGCCGACCTTGATCTTGGCTACGGTTTGCGGCTCTTCCATCCACAGGTCGATCATGTTGATCAGGGCGTCACGGCCGATAACCATCACGTAACGGCCGGAGGCAGACATCCGGGAGATGTGTACCGCATAGCCGGTTTCGATGATTTTCACAACTTCCTTGGAGTCGCCGTCGATCAGGGCGATCTGGCCGGCGTCACGCAGGGTGACACTGAAGATGTTCTCCAGGTCCAGATCGTTCATCTGCTTCTTGGGGCGATCTTCCGGTGGCACGATCACTTCCCAGGTTTTCTTCATGTCGGCCAGGCCGAACTCGGGAGGCTGTGGCGGCTCGTGCATAACGTACTTGGCCATCAGTTCTACGGTTTCTTCATCGAAGTCACCGGAAGTCAGCCAGTTCGGCATACCGCCCGGAGAGCCGTAGCTGATAAAGGCTTTCAGGTAATCAATACCACGCTCCTGGGTGATGTCCGGAGTCAGTGGCTTACCGGTGGCGCCTTTACGCAGTACGCCGTGACAGCCGGCACAGCGCTGGAAGTAAATTTCCTTGGCTTTTTCGAATTCGGCATCGGTCAGGTCCGGCGCGCCAGGGCTGCGAACAATTTTCGCAGATGCTGCGTCAACGGCACTGGGGGTGCCTTCGTAGGCCATAATGGCTTCATCACCATTCTTTGGTGCCGCGTGGGCAGTCATTACGCCAAGAGACGTAAAGGCCACTGCCAGGGCCAGAGGTTTCATGATCATTTTGCTCACTCTCATCAGGTGCTCTCCTTGGGATTCAAGAGTACTGCTAGGGTTCTCTTCTTAAGGCTTATGAACATTGACTTATGTCATAAAGTGAGCGGAATTCAAGAGAGTACCTCCCCGTGGGTATGCCCAAAGATCACTGGATACCTACAGGAAATTTAAGCAATATCAAGGTTCTGGTTTCCTCAGCGCCGCAGCATGGCAAAACAGGTTCAGGAGATGTGGGAATGAATCGCTCGGGTCGTAAAGCGTTCAGGTATTCGGGAGTTCTGGCTGTGCTAGTGTTGATGCCGGCACTCGCGTTTTCCGCAGAGCCCAAAACTGAAGCGGAGCTGAAAAATTTTGTCATACAGGATTGTGGTTCCTGCCATGGCTTGACGTTTAAAGGTGGCCTGGGGCCACCACTCCGGCCTTCGGATATCGATCCGCTGCCGGAAGCGGCCATTGAAGCCATTATTCGTGAGGGGGTTCCTGGTACGGCCATGCCGCCCTGGAAAGCGCTGCTGACGGACCAGGAAATTGCCTGGATCAGCAAGCAACTGAAATCTGGTGCTTTACTGGATGACGGTGGCAGCAACCCATAACCCTGTTATCGACCAAGGACATACCATGAGAAAACTGACCTCCCTGATCGCAACATTCATTGCTGCAACTCTGTTGTCCGGCTGTCAGACCATGCAGTCTCAGGAACCTGTCGAGTTGCGCGGTACCGGTGATCTGGGCCTGATTGTTGAGCGGGCGACTGGCTCGGTATTGGTGATCGACCATTCGGAACACGACATTCTGGGGCGGGTTGAAGGCTTGGGTGACCTCTCACACGCCTCCGTGGTGTATTCCCGGGATGCCCGATACGGTTATGTGTTCGGGCGCGACGGCGGCCTCACAAAGGTGGATTTGCTGACTCAACAAATTGTTAACCGGGTGATCCAGTCCGGCAACAGCATTGGTGGTGCTATTTCTCAGGACGGTCGCTATGTGGCAGTGTCCAACTATGAGCCGGGCGGCGTGAACGTGTTTGACAGTGAAACGCTGGACACCGTGCTGACTCTGCCGGCGAACTATGTCAATGACAACGGTGAGCAGGACCAGTCGAAAACCGTTGGTCTGGTCGATGCTCCCGGCAACCAGTTTGTTTTCAGCCTGTTCGAGGCCGGGGAAATCTGGACCGTGGATATGGTGGCTACACCCCCTGAGGTCACCCGGCATCCCGCAGGTAAAGAGCCTTACGATGCACTGATCACCCCGGATGGCCGCTATTACATTGCGGGCCTGTTTGGCGAAGATGGCTTGTCGATGATGGATTTATGGCACCCGGAGCAGGGCGCTCAGACTATCCTGCCGGACTACGGTAAGGGTGAGCAGCGCTTGCCGGTCTACAAGATGCCGCATCTGGAAGGCTGGGCGATTGCGGATGGCCACGCATTCGTGCCCGCGGTTGGTCGCCACGAAGTCCTGGTGGCGAAGATGGACGACTGGAGCATGGTGCAGCGTATTCCCGTTCAGGGTCAGCCGGTGTTTGTGATGGCCAGTCCGGATAACCGCCAGATCTGGGTCAGTTTTGCTCACCCGAAGAACAATGTGGTGCAGGTGATTGATTCCCAGACCCGTGAGGTTGTACGCACCCTGGAACCTGGCAAATCGGTATTGCACATGGAATTCACGCCTCGCGGTGAAGAGGTGTGGGTGTCCTCCCGGGATAGCGACCGCATTACCGTGTACAACACTCGCACGCTGGAGGAAGTTGCCACACTTCCGGCCCAGAAGCCCTCGGGTATCTTTTTCACCAACCGGGCGCACGCCCTGGGATTGTAAGGTGAGTATCCGTTGCTGGTGGGTGATGGCCACGGTTGTGGCCGCAGTACCGGCTGCGGGCGCCAGCGAGCCAACCCGGCTGCGTGTGCTGACAGAGTTGGAGTCAACATCGGTAGCGAAGAACCGGATGGAAGCGTTTCTTGCCAGGAACGGATGTGTCGCCGAGCTTGTGTTCGAGCCGGGGGCACCCAGCCACCTGAGCTTTCATCCCGACCAGGGCCGGGGTGAGCTTTTTCTCCGGGCGTTGAGTCAAGTTGGCACCGCGCCGGTGCCTGTGTGGGTCACCCGGGCAACGGCGGGCGTTCGCGGGCTTGCCGAGCTGCAGGGGCGGGACGTCTCAGTGGTTGCCGGAGCCGATCCGGTGGGCGGCGAGCTGGCGCTGGAGGCGTTGGCGCAACAGGGTGTCAGGCCCTCGAGGGGGCAGCGCTATGAAGCTGCAGATTACAGTTCTGCGCTGGGGTTGCTGTTGCATAACAACACCCACGCTGCGGTCTCTGAGCTGGCATTTGTACAGCCTCTGATGGCGACGCAAGGCTTGGTTATTACCTGGCAGGGAGCGACGGTTGAAGGCGCCGGGTGGTATGCCGGAACACAGGAGTTTGACCCTGAAGGGGCCGTGGCCCCCTGTCTCACGGCTCTCGCAAAGCTGAAAAGACAAGACGACCGCCAGATCTTTCAGATTTTTCCGGAATGGGTGCATCAGTTTTCTGCACCCGAATCCAGGCAACATAAGGAATCCAGTCAATGACGTTTTACCAGCCAGCAGGCAACGAAGTAGAGCTGTTCCGTGCAGCGGCCGACAACGGTCTTCCAGTACTGATCAAAGGCCCGACAGGATGCGGTAAAACCCGTTTCGTGCGTTACATGGCCGAGCAATTGGGGCGCCCGGTTTATACCGTCGCATGTCATGATGATCTCACCGCTTCTGATCTGGTGGGTCGCCACCTGATCGGTCCCGATGGCACCTACTGGCAGGATGGGCCTTTGACCCGGGCGGTCAGGGAAGGTGGCATCTGCTATCTTGATGAGGTAGTTGAAGCAAGAAAGGACACCACGGTTGTGCTGCACCCGTTGGCTGACGATCGCCGGGAACTGCCGATCGAGCGGACCGGTGAATTGTTGAAGGCCGCGCCCGGCTTCATGCTGGTGGTGTCATATAACCCAGGCTATCAAAGCTTGCTGAAGGGTATGAAGCCGAGCACTCGGCAGCGGTTTGTTTCGATGAGCTTTGATTACCCTGAGCCGGAAGTAGAGCAAACCATTGTTCAGCAGGAATCTGGCTGTGATGCGGATCTTGCAAAGCAGTTGGTGGGCCTGGCAACGTCGTTGCGTAAGCTGAAGGATCACGATCTGGAAGAGGCTGCGTCCACGCGGTTGTTGATTCATACGGCCTATTTGATGGCGTCAGGTATGCCTGCTGTGGAGGCCTGCAGGGCCGGTATGATCGAGCCGCTATCGGATGACGCGGTGACCGTTAACGCACTAATGGAGGTGGTGTATGCCTTATTCGGGCAGTCGGAAGAATGAATCGCCCGGGGCAATTGCCCCGATTGCTTGGTATTTGTTGAATTTGTTGGCATTGCCGATCATTGGCTTCGGGGTGTTGTTGTGGATGTTCCTGAAGTCGGGGGAGGCCAGTGCGTTGCGCCGGGCTCACAGTAAGGCGGCGGTGTGTATGTCGGTTCTGGGTGCGGTTTTGATCGGCTCTGGTGTGGGGATTTCCTGGTTGCTGTTTGGCAATACGGGGAATTTCTGGACCTTTGCGATTGTCTGGGCCATCGTGCTGCACACGTCGTTTGTGCTTTGGGGTATGGTCGCGTTGGCTCAGGCCATTGGCAATAAGCCCCCTTATTTTCCGCGGCGCTTTTTGTGAACTCTTGATTATGGGTGAGGTCGCGGCCGGGTAGGCCTTCCCAAAACACGCTCCTTGCGGCACATCCATGTGACGCTTGGGCTCCGCCATCCATGGCTCCGCACAGTTTTGGGAAGGCCTACCCGGCCGCTCCTTCTGACAGTGTCACGGGCTTCCGCGAATTCAGTCCTGGCGCTTGCTCCAGATTCAGGTGTCAACCAGCGGCGTGAACTCCTGCCAGAACTGCAACCACTACAATTGCCCAGCCCTGTGACGCCAGTCGCCAGCCGAGCGGCGCGTGTTTCATTTCCATGAAATGGTCCACCAGCAGTACCGCTTTGACAATCACCAGTGCGAACACCAGCCAGATCAGGATCAGAGGGTCGGCACCCATCTGCATGGCGATAACCGGTGTCATGGTGCAAATCATCAGGATGATATAAACCGCTAACATGGGCATCTCTCCTTACGCCAGAACATAGAGCATGGGGAACAGCACCAGCCACACCAGGTCGACCATGTGCCAGTATGAGGCTCCGGATTCCATGCCGTTCATGTCGTCGCCTTTTTTCACCTTCACTGCCAGCACCACCAGGATGATCTGGCCCAGCACGACGTGCATGAAGTGGAAGAAAGTCAGGAAGAAATAAAACATGAAGAAGGTGTCGGTACCCAGGTTGTAGCCGTTGGAGTACAGGTCGGCGTATTCCCAGATTTTGCCGAAGGTGTAGATTGAGGAGGCGGCGATTGCGCCCCACAGCAGGCCTGAGGCTCCGGTTTTGCGATCACGCAGGTGGTGTACCGACAGGGCGACCAGGTAGCTGGCGGTGATCAGGCCGATGGTGTTGATCAGGCCGGTCCAGGGGTGGAGAGCTTCACGCCCTGCGGAGAAGGTAGCCGGGTCCATGCTTCGGGCGACGCCGAAGCCGATAAACATAATGCCGAAAACGGCTAACTCCGCGAAGATAAAAAACCAGACGGCGATGTCGCCTGGCAGGTGCCGTGTACGTTCGATTTGAACGTTAGCCATTACAGTCTCCGTTAACGGGTCAGGTTCAGGTAGAGCTTAGGTAGCTGAGCGGGTAGCTGCGTGGGGTCTTTGATGACCACGAAGTTGCTGCTGCCGAAGACGTAGGGCAGGTATTCGTTGGCTTCTTCGTCAATGGTCACGCAGAAGGGGGTCAGGCCTGCCCGGTGGGCTTCCTGAACGGCCATTCGGGTGTCTTCCACGCCGTAGCGGCCTTCGTACAGGTCCAGATCGTTGGGTTTGCCGTCGGTCAGCAGTAACAGGATTTTCTGGTGTTCGGGCCGGCCCCGCAGCAGTTTGATGGATTGGCGGATGGCAGCGCCCATGCGGGTATAGTAACCGGGTTCCAGTGCCTGAATACGGCCACGGGTGGTGTCGTTGTAGGGTTCGTCAAACCCCTTTATGTGGTGAAAGCGAATGTGGTCCCTGCGCCGGGATGAAAAGGCAAACAGCGCGAAGGGGTCGCGGCTGGCGGTGAGGGCTTCGCTCAGCAACTGCAGGCCGTCACGGGCAATGTCGATGACCCGTTGGTTGTTGTTGATGAAGGTGTCGGTGGACAGCGAAATATCCGTCAGCACCAGGCACGCCAGGTCACGCTGGTTCTGCTTGCACTGGCGGAACAGTTTCTGGTCCACCTCACCAATCCCCCGCTTGTGCTGGACGACACGCTCCAGGCAGGCGTCCAGATCCAGCTCTTCACCTTCCAGTTGCCGGCGTTCCCACTGGCGCAGGGGCTTCAGGGCGTTGAACTGCCTGCGTAGGGTCTGGGCGGAGCGGTTCAGGCGTTCTGGCAGCGGAGACGGAACGGCATCTTTACTGAGCATTGGCTGCAGGCAGCAGAAGCTTTCCCGGTAGTCCTGACGCCGCCAATCCCATTCCGGCAGGTGAATACCCGGCCCCAGAAACAGGTCGTCGTTTTCCTCGGAGGGCAGGTCCAGGTCGAACTTGATGGCCGATGAGGCTTCGCGACGATCCTGGGAGACCGAGATCATATCCATGTCGTCGGCTACGGCGTCGGCATCGTCTTCTTCGCTGTCATCGCCGGCCCTATCGATGGGGATAAATTCAGACCAGGAGAACATGCTCTCAAGCCGGAACAGCATCAGCCCCTGATCTTTATCGAAAGCGTCTACCCGCTCGGCGCGACGGCGTTTGCGTTTCTTTGCCAGACCGCCGGATTTGGACAGGGTGTTGTCATCGCCAATGAC
Organism: Marinobacter sp.; assembly: GCA_035303925.1. GTDB lineage: Bacteria > Pseudomonadota > Gammaproteobacteria > Pseudomonadales > Oleiphilaceae > Marinobacter. Next base: position 12,441 of record DATGQY010000098.1, read on the forward strand.
CTGTCCAGTCAGCTTTCCTCGGCCTAGAACCGGATAGAGCCAGAGCACAACGGGCCAAGGGTCGGTGAGGGCATCGGGCAGGTCATCTACGCTGCCGGGGTGAATCAGGGCTTGCCGAATGGCGGCCTCACGCTTGCCTTCGTTGCCGGGCAGGCTCTCCGGAGTTGGCCGCCACCGCAGGGTGTGTTTGACCAGCCGCTGGTACATGGGCTCCAGGCCCGGCCAGCGGGCAAGCAGCTCCTGCACCATAGCCTGATTGCCCTTGAGCCAGCTGTGATGGTTAATCTCGCCCAGAGAGGCCAGGGCCGCAAGCCAGAGATAAAGTTCACGGTTGACCTTGAAGGACGGAAACAGGGCCAGCCGGTCTGGCAGCCGCAGGCTTTCCTCGTCGCGCCAGGCCAGTTCAAATTTGCGGTGGGTGCCCGCCAGTTTCTGCAGGAATTTTCGGCGAATCTGAAAGTGTCTGGGCTCGGCCATAACCAGGCTCAGGGCCGGATCGCCGCCCATCGCTCGGAACAGTACGCCCAGGGTGCGGGCTTCGTCTTTCAGATGCACGGCGTATTCGGGAAACTCGCCCATGGCCTGGCGGGTAACGTAGTCGTGCCACTTTAATCCGACCCACTCTTCCATATCGACTCCTGATTTCAGACGCGAGCTTGGCGCGGTGAGTTGTCCACCTGACGCACGGGAATCAACACCGTTTGCTTGCTCGGTGTGCCGGGCTCCCAGGTTAACAGGGA
>DATGQY010000099.1:0-5218 GCA_035303925.1 Marinobacter sp.
GCCTGCGGCTACGATGTTCTTGGCCACGTAACGGCCAGCGTAGGCGGCGGAACGGTCAACCTTCGAGGGGTCTTTGCCGGAGAAGGCGCCGCCACCGTGACGGGCCATGCCGCCGTAGGTGTCTACGATAATTTTACGGCCGGTCAGGCCACAGTCGCCCACCGGGCCGCCGATTACGAACTTGCCGGTCGGGTTGATGTGGAACTCGGTGTCTTTGTGAAGCAGTTCGGCCGGCAGGGTGTGCTTGACGATCAGCTCCATAACGGCTTCTTTCAGGTCTTCCTGGGTGACGTCCGGATCGTGCTGGGTAGACAGCACCACGGCGTCGATGCCCACGACTTTGCCGTTCTCATAGCGACAGGTGACCTGGCTCTTGGCATCCGGGCGCAGCCAAGGCAGCAGGCCGCTCTTGCGGGCTTCTGCCTGGCGCTGTACCAGACGGTGGGAGAAGGTGATCGGCGCCGGCATCAGTACGTCGGTTTCGTTGCTCGCGTAGCCGAACATCAGGCCCTGGTCGCCCGCGCCCTGGTCTTCCGGCTTCTGGCGGTCAACACCCTGGGCGATGTCGACGGACTGCTTGCCGATGATGTTGATTACGCCACAGGTGTCGCCGTCGTAGCCCACATCCGAGGAGGTGTAGCCAATGTCTTTGATCACGCCACGCACCAGGTCTTCCAGGTCGACCCAGGCACTGGTGGTGATTTCACCGCCAACGATGGCAACACCGGTCTTGACCATGGTTTCGCAGGCCACGCGAGCGTGCGGGTCGTCGGTCAGGATGGCGTCCAGTACCGCGTCGGAGATCTGGTCGGCCAGTTTGTCCGGGTGGCCTTCAGAGACCGATTCGGAGGTGAAAATGTTGTAGTCAGACATAGTGGTGCTCCTCTGTGAGCGTTTTCATGTTCGTACCGGTGTCGTCATGAATGATTCGCCGGATGCCTAGTGGTTGTCAGGGGTAAGTATTACTACTTACTCTATATCAAAATTTTTAGATATTCCTTTGCCTGAGGGCGTTTCAGGCAGATGTTGCTGTTTTCCAGAACTCCCGAACCTGCACCTGGAAGCCGTTGCGCAGCCCAATAAACAGTTGTTCGCCTGCCGCCAGGCCTGCATCGGCCGCCCAGGCTGTCAGTTCTTCCGGTTCAAAACCCAGCCACAGGTCGCCGCAGTTTTCCTTGGCCCAGTCCTGATCGTGGCTACACAGATCACTGACGATAAAGCAGCCGCCGTTGTTCATCAGGGCTGCCGCATCCAGAAAGATGTCTGCCGGGCTGGGCACATGGTGCAGCACCATGTTTGCGACGATCAGGTCGAAGGCGTCGCCGCGTGCCAGAACCGTATCCGTGACCCCTTCAATCAGGTCCACGTTGTTCAGGCGCTCGTCAATGCAGGTGCGAGTAGCCTTGGCGAGCATGTCCTTGCTGTTGTCCAGGCCAACCACATGCTCGAACAACTCGGACAGCACCGGCAGAAAGCCGCCTTCACCCGGGCCAATTTCCAGCACGCTGCGCCATTCCTGTCGGCTAGCCCGCTTGCGGATCAAGCCGGCCGTCGGATCGGCGTACAGGTCAAACGCGGCAATCAGCTCCTGCTGTTCCCGGAACTGTTCCGAGTGGCGAGAGAAAAACGCCTGGGACTGTTCGGCCCTTTGCTCCCGGATTGCCTCGATCTTTTCCTCGAGCTGCGGGGGCAGGGGTACCCGATCGACGGTCTCAAAAATTTGCCGGATGGCCTGGTCGGTCAGCTTGTCGCTGTCCAGATGGAGCGGACGGCGGTAGAAGATGGCATTGCCTTCCCGCTGGGGCTCAAGCAGTCCGGCTTTGTGCATCACTTTAAGGTGATGGCTCATGCCGGACTGGCGCATGTCGAACAGCTGGCTCAACTCAAGCACGCCAAAGGTATCCCGGCGCAGCACCCGCAGGATTTCCAGGCGCAGCGGATCGCCGCTTGCCTTGAAGATCGGGGCCAGGGTGTCCACGGAGGACAATTCGTTCGCATGTGCATTGAGTGAGGTCATGGTTGGCAAGTGTAGGGGCGTTCGGTTGATCGATCAATAGCCATATCAAAATTTTTTGATATAGGTTTGCGGCTTCTGTGAAATCAGTCGCTTTGGTGATTTTGTGCCGCCGCCATCGGAAAACCACTACATATGGATTTGCCCCGGCACACAGTAATCGGCGAAAATACGCGCCTTCTTTTTGAGCAGTTTTTGCAGCTTGAAGTCTTTTCCTGAAAAACACTGGAGAAATGTCAATGCCGTCTCGTAAAGATCTCGCCAACGCCATTCGCGCGCTGAGCATGGATGCGGTTCAGAAAGCCAAATCCGGCCACCCGGGCGCGCCCATGGGTATGGCGGATATCGCCGAGGTGCTGTGGAATGATTACCTCAGCCACAACCCGGCCAACCCGCACTGGGCCAACCGTGACCGCTTCGTGCTGTCTAACGGCCATGGCTCCATGCTGCAGTATTCCCTGCTGCATCTGAGCGGGTACGACGTATCCATTGACGACATCAAGAACTTCCGTCAGCTGCACTCCAAGACCCCGGGGCACCCGGAATACGGTTACACACCGGGTATCGAAACCACTACCGGCCCGCTGGGGCAGGGCATTGCAAACGCCGTGGGCTTTGCGCTTGCCGAAAAGGCGTTGGCCGCCCAGTTCAACCGCCCGGGTCACGATATTGTTGACCACTACACCTATGCGTTCCTGGGCGACGGCTGCCTGATGGAAGGCATCTCCCACGAAGTAGCTTCGCTGGCCGGCACTCTGGGCCTGGGTAAGCTGGTGTTCTTCTACGACGACAACGGCATTTCCATCGACGGCGAAGTGGAAGGCTGGTTCACCGACAACACTCCGCAGCGTTTCGAATCCTACGGCTGGCAGGTTATCCCCGCCGTTGACGGCCACGATGCCGACGCCATCCGTGCAGCGGTAGAGCAGGCCCGGGCTAACACTGAGCAGCCCACCCTGATCTGCTGCAAGACCATCATTGGCTTCGGTTCCCCGAACAAACAGGGCAAGGAAGATTGCCACGGTGCCCCGCTGGGTGACGATGAAATCGCACTGACCCGCAAGGCGCTGGGCTGGGAGCACGGTCCGTTCGAAGTACCGTCTGAAATATACGCAGCCTGGGACGGCAAAGAGAAAGGTGCTGCTGCTCAAAGCGCCTGGGAAGAAAAATTCGCAGCGTACGAAAAAGCCGAGCCGCAACTGGCAGCCGAGTTCAAGCGTCGTATGGCCGGTGATCTGCCGGCAGACTTCTCTGCAAAAGCTCAGGCCTACATTCAGGAATGCCAGGACAAGGGCAAAACCGTTGCCTCCCGGAAAGCGTCCCAGAATGCTCTGAATGCCTACGGCCCGATGCTGCCTGAACTGTTGGGCGGCTCCGCCGACCTGGCCGGCTCCAACCTGACCATCTGGTCTGGCTGTAAAGGTGTGACCAAAGACGACGCCTCTGGTAACTACATCTACTACGGTGTACGCGAGTTCGGCATGGCCGCCATCATGAATGGCCTGGCGCTGCACGGCGGCTTTGTACCTTACGGCGCCACCTTCCTGATTTTCATGGAATACTGCCGCAATGCTGTGCGCATGGCGGCTCTCATGAAGCAGCGCTCCATTTTTGTATTCACCCACGACTCCATCGGTCTGGGCGAAGACGGCCCCACCCACCAGCCCATCGAGCAGATGGCGAGCCTGCGCACCACGCCGAATATGAGCATGTGGCGCCCGGCCGACGCGGTGGAATCTGCCGTGGCCTGGAAGACAGCTCTGGAGCGTAACGATGGCCCCACGGCCATGGTGTTCTCCCGTCAGAACCTGCCACACCAGCAGCGTGACGCCGAGCAGCTGGCCAATGTCGCTAAAGGTGGTTACGTACTGTCAGACAGCAAAGGCACTCCGGATCTGATCCTGATCGCTACCGGCTCTGAAGTAGGCCTGGCGCAAGACGTTGCCGCCAAGTTGCGTGAGCAAGGCAACGGTGTTCGCGTTGTGTCTATGCCGTCGACCGATGTATTCGACGCCCAGAGCGCCGATTACAAGCAACAGGTACTGCCGCTGGAAGTCACTAATCGTATCGCCATCGAAGCCGGCATCGCCGATTACTGGTACAAGTACGTTGGCCTGGACGGCCGGGTTGTCGGCATGACCACCTTTGGTGAGTCTGCGCCGGCTGGCGAGCTGTTCAAGGAATTCGGCTTCACCGTCGATAACATTCTTGAAGTGGCTGCGGAACTGCTGGACGCCTGATGAGCAACTCAACGCCGTTTCGAATCGCCATCAACGGGTACGGCCGTATCGGCCAGTGCGTGTTGCGGGCACTGTATGAAAACGGCTATCGCGATTACCTGCAGGTGGTCGCGATCAACGAGTTGTCAGACATCGACACCATCGCTCACCTGACCAAATACGACTCCACCCATGGGCGGTTTCACGGTGAGGTGGCGGTGGATGGCGACAACCTGGTGGTAAACGGCGACTGCATCCGCGTGCTGCGACACCCGGACCCGAGCGATCTGCCCTGGCGATTGCTGGATGTGGATCTGGTGCTGGAATGCTCCGGGGCTTATTCCGACCGCAAGACGGCGCAAAAGCACATTGATGCCGGAGCCCCGCGTTTGCTGTTCTCCCAGCCCGGCGAAGCCGACGTCGATCGCACCGTGGTGTTTGGCATCAACGACAATACCCTGAGCCCGGACGACGTGATCGTTGCGGCGGGCTCTTGTACCACTAATTGTCTGGTGCCGGTGATCAAAGTGTTGGATGACGCCTTCGGCGTAGAGCAGGGCAGCACCACCACCATCCACGCTGCCATGAACGATCAGCCGGTTATCGATGCGTATCATCACCAGGATCTGCGCCGCACCCGCAGCGCACTCCATAACATCGTACCGGTAGACACCGGCCTGGCGCGCGGCATCGAACGCTTGCTGCCCCATATGGAAGGCCGCTTCAGCTCCGTCGCCATGCGCGTGCCGACCCTGAACGTGTCTGCCATTGATATGGTGGTGAATGTGCGCAAGGCCACCGATGTGGCTGAAGTAAACCGGTTATTAAAGGACTCGGCCAGAGGGCCGCTGAAAGGTATCCTCGGCTACACTGATGAACTACTGGCCAGCTCGGATTTTAACCATGATTCCCATTCCGGCGTGGTAGACGGCGGCCAGACCCGAGTCACCGGCGGCACCATGGTGAAAGTCCTGTGCTGGTTCGA
>DATGQY010000100.1:0-12074 GCA_035303925.1 Marinobacter sp.
CATGGACACAATTTGGACACAGACAAATAAAAAGGGCCTACGTTTTCACGTAAGCCCTTGAAAAATATGGCGCGCCCGAGAGGATTCGAACCTCTGACCTCTGCCTCCGGAGGGCAGCGCTCTATCCAGCTGAGCTACGGGCGCATTCGAGATTGTTGATTGCTCGCCAATTTCGAGTGCGCAATCTTACGTGCGCGGGGCGTTTCTGTCCAGCCCCCTGACGGTAAGTCATTTCATCAGATTTCCGGCAGGCGTTGCACGGGTATGATGCTGACCAGATCCCTCTCGTTGCTGAAAGTGACTTCGCCGTCCTGAACGGAGACCTGCAGGGTCATGGAGCGTTCGGCCAGGGCCGCCAACTCGGTGATCGGGTCGGCAGGAAGCTCTACAATGGTCAGGTTGCCAAACCGGGTCAGCTTGTTATGGTGCTTCTCCAGCCATACCGGCACGGCGCGGCCGCCGTACGCGTAGAGGATAACCCGTCGCGACCGGTTGCAGGCTTTGCGAATCCGGTCTTCATCGGGCAGGCCCAGATCAATCCAGAGTTCAATTTCATCGGTCAGCGATTTCTGCCAGAGTTCCGGTTCGTCATCGCTGCTCAGGCCTTTGGTAAACTCCAGGTTGTCACTGGCGTTCAGGGCAAAGGCCAGTAGCCTGATCATCATGCGCTCGTCGGTTTCGGACGGGTGGCGCGCAATGGTCAGGTGGTGATCAGCGTAGTAGTGCCGGTCCATATCGGCAATATGGAGTGTGGCTTTGAAGATGGTGGCTTTCAGTGCCATTGCGAGTCCTGTTTGTGTGTCGGGCAGGGCATTAGTGTAAAGCAAATTTGAAGAGGCGGTGCATAGCGCTATGGTGATGCTGCGCGGTTTTCTGGTTCTGGTGGTGTTCTTCCTGATCGGTGAGGCGCTCCGGTTGTTTGTCGGGCTACCGGTCAGCGGGGGTGTTCTGGGTATGGTGCTGGTCACGTTTACCTTGATGGTTCGCGGCCGGGTCAGTGATGAACTGGCAGAAGCCAGCAGAGGGCTGATCTCTGTGCTGGTACTGCTGATTACGCCGGGCGTGGTGGGCGTGTTCTTTATTGTCGATCAGTTTGCCGGGCACTGGACCACCGTCGTAGTGGCACTGGTATTGGGTACATTGCTCAGCGTGGTCACCACCTTGTTATTGATGAAACAAGTCGCGGGCGTTCCGGAAAACGGGGGCGACCATGGCTGATGCGCCGGCTTTCGCGGAACTGATGGCGGCCTGGACCTCCGGGCCGATGCTGTCGATTGCGCTGACACTCGGCGCTTTTATGGCGGCGCAGTGGTTATTTGCCCGTTTTCATCGGCCGTTGTGGATGCCTCCGGTACTGATTGCCTCGGTGTTGCTTGCCATCGTGGTGGCGGCGACCGGCCTGGGGTTTGAACAATACAACCAGGGGGCGGCCTGGCTGACGGTTCTGCTGGGCCCGACAACGGTGGCATTAGGTGTGCCGCTGTACCAGCAAATGCACCATATTCGTGCGCTCTGGAAGCCCATTCTCGCCACGGTGCCTGTGGCGGCCACACTCGCAGCGGTTTACGCCCTCGGCATTGCCTGGCTGATGGGGGCTTCGCCTCTCGTGCTGGCGTCACTGGCGCCCAAATCGGTGACCGCGCCCATTGCCATGGGGATTGCCGAGCAACTGGGCGGTTCGGTATCGCTCACACTGGGCGGTTTGCTGATTACCGGCGTACTCGCCTCGCTGTTTGTGGACTGGGTGGCCAGGTGGCTGAACATCCGGGATGAGCGCATTATCGGTTTTGCCCTGGGGCTGAACGGTCACGCGATCGGCACCGCCAGAGCCTTCGAGATCAGCCCGACGGCAGGGGCTTTTTCGTCCCTGGGCATGGGGCTGACCGGTGTGTTTACGGCGCTACTGCTGCCGTTTGCGTTTCAGCTGTGGATGCCCCCCCCATAATGGTGATTCATCTCGCGAATAACTCAATGTTGCAATTTCGATTGCCGTAAGGCGTTGTCGCGTTTAGCGTGTTTTTCAGGCAATCGGCGCAAACTGTGCTGATTTTCCGTGAAAATTCCTAAAACAGTGACGGAAAACGCGATGAAAAAATTCCTGGCAGCTTTTGTGGGTTCGATGGCGCTGGCCGCAGCGCCCTTAGCCGTGTCCGCCGAAGCGACGAAAGAACTCAAGGTGGCTTATGACTCCGATCCGGTAACGCTGGATATTCATGAGCAGCTTTCCGGCGGCATTCTGCAGTTGTCCCATATGACGTTTGACCCGTTGATCCGCTGGACACAGGATCTCGGTTTTGAGCCCCGCCTGGCGGAAAGCTGGGAGCGGGTTGATGAAAACACCATGCGCTTCAAGCTGCGCAAGGGCGTGAAGTTCCATTCGGGTAACGAGTTCACCTCGGCTGACGTGAAGTTCACCTTCGACCGGTTGAAGGAAAGCCAGGACTTCAAGGCCATTTTCAAGCCCTTCAGCGGCATCAACGTCATTGATGATCATACCTTTGAGCTGGTCACCAGTGAGCCGTATCCGCTGTTGCTGAATACCGCCACCTACATCTTCCCGCTGGACAGTGAGTTCTACACTGGCCAGACCGAAGACGGCAAAGACAAGGGCGCCATTCTCAAGCATGGCAATTCGTTTGCATCCGAGAACCTTTCCGGCACCGGCCCGTTTACTGTTTCCGAGCGCCGTCAGGGCGTGCGGGTAGAGTTTGAGCGTTTTGATGGCTACTGGGATACCCAGTCTCCGGGTAATGTCGGCAAGATCGTGCTGACCCCGATCAAGGAAAACAACACCCGGGTTTCGGCTTTGCTGTCTGGCGGTGTGGATTTTATTGCCCCGGTCCCGCCCAACGATCTTGAGCGGATCAAGCGCGACAAGAACGCCGATCTGGTGACCATGAGCGGTACCCGCATCATCTTGTTCCACATGAATCAGGAGCGGGTTGAAGCCTTCAAGAATCCGAAGGTTCGTCAGGCCATTGCTTACGCCATCAATCAGGAAGGCATTGCCGCCAAGATCATGAAGGGCTTTGCAACGCCCGCGGCCCAGATGTCTCCGGCGGGTTACCAGGGCCACAACGAAAGCCTGAAGCCCCGCTATGATGTGGCGAAAGCCAAGCAGCTGATGAAAGAAGCCGGTTACGAAGATGGCTTTACCATCACCATGATGTCGCCCAATAACCGCTACGTGAACGACGACAAGATCGCTCAGGCGGCAGCGGCCATGCTGGCTCGCATCAACATCAAGGTGGATCTGAAAACCCTGCCGAAGGCCCAGTACTGGCCGGAATATGACAATCGCGCAGCGGATATGATGCTGATCGGCTGGCACGCAGATACTGAGGACTCCGCCAACTTCTACGAGTTCCTGACCTTCTGTCCGGATGCCGACAGCGGTTCCGGCCAGTACAACGCGGGTAACTACTGCAATCCGGAAATCGACGCTCTGGTGCAGAAAGCCAACGTTGAAACCGATCTGGACAAGCGCGCTGCCATGCTGCAGGACGTCGAGAAGCGCCTGTATGACGATGCTGCATTCATTCCGCTGCACTGGCAGGATCTGGCCTGGGCTTCACGGAAGGGTGTGAATATCGAGCCGGTGCTCAACGTGATGAACTTCCCCTATCTGGGTGACCTGGTCGTTGAGTAACGACTGAAAGTGGTAGGCCGGCGCCGGAGTGATTCGGTGCCGGCTTTTTGTTTGCAGGCTTTATCCGGAAAACTCCCATGCTAGCGTTTTTGGTTCAGCGGATTTCCCAGGCGTTTCTGGTCATGTTCGTGATCAGTGTCATCGCCTTTGCCATACAGGATGGCCTCGGGGACCCGCTTCAGGAAATGGTGGGCATGTCCGTCTCCGAGGAGGAGCGGGAAGCCATTCGTGATGAGCTCGGTCTGAACGATTCCATGGTGGTGCAGTATTTGCGCTTCGCCGGCAATGCCATTCAGGGGGATCTGGGCAACTCCTACTTCTACAGCAAGCCGACCCTTGAGGTGATTGCGGAGCATCTGCCCGCAACCCTGGAGCTGGTCATCGGTGCCAGCCTGATCATCGTGTTTCTGTCGGTGCCCATCGGGGTGTATGCCGCCATCCGTCCCCAGGCCTGGCTCTCCAAATTCTTCATGGGCGTCAGTACCGTGGGCATTTCCATCCCGGTTTTCCTGACGGCCATCGTGCTGATACAACTGTTCTCCATCGGCGTTACGGTGAGCTGGTTTCCGGTAGAGACCAGCTGGGGCCAGTGGCTGAACGAGGCCTTGTCCACCGAGGGCGGTTTGCCTTCCTATGGCCGCGGTGACGATCTGGTTCACCTGTTTGGCACTTGGGAGTCGGGCTTTTTCTCCAGTGGTGGACTGATGCATCTGGTCCTGCCGTCGGTGTCTCTGGCTTCGATCATGCTGCCGCTTTTTATCCGCCTCATCCGAGCCGAGATGATGGAAGTGCTGCAGAGCGACTACATTCGCTATGCGCGGGCCAAGGGCCTGAGCGCGGGCCGCATCAACTTCCTGCACGCACTGAAGAACACCATGTTGCCGGTGATCACCGTGGGCGGCGTGCAGATCGGCATTATGGTGGCCTACACCATACTTACCGAAACCGTCTTTCAGTGGCCGGGTGTGGGGCTGATGTTCCTCGAGGCCATCACCCGCAGCGATATTCCGTTGATTGTGGCTTACCTGATGGTGGTGGGCCTGATCTTTGTGGTGACCAACACCCTCGTGGACCTGATCTACGGGCTGGTGAACCCCACCGTTAAACTGACAGGTAAAAAAGCATGACAACGGCAACGGTTTCCCGCTGGGACCGCTTCCGCGAGTCCTTTTTCTGGTACAGCTTCAAGCGCGATAAGGTGGCCATTGCCAGCTCTCTGGTGCTGCTGGCGATGGTGCTGGCAGCGGTGTTCGCGCCGTTATTGGCGCCGGCTGATCCTTACGATCTGGCGCAGATCGATATCCTGAATTCCGAACTGCCGCCGGTCTGGCTGGACGGGGCCGATCCGGCCTTTCCGCTGGGTACCGATGCCCAGGGCCGGGATTTGCTCTCCACCATTCTGTACGGTACCCGGGTCTCCCTGATGATCGGCTTCGGGGCGGTGGTATTGCAGTCAGTGCTGGGCATTCTATTCGGCCTGCTGGCCGGGTATCTCGGCGGCAAGGTGGACGCCATTCTGATGCGCATTGCGGATGTGCAGCTGTCGTTCTCCACCCTGATGGTCGCGATCATTGTGGGTGCGGTGTTCAAGGCCAGCTTCGGCAACCTGATGTTCGGCGAGATTGCCATCTACATGCTGATTTTTATTATCGGTGTTTCCGAGTGGCCCCAGATTGCCCGAACTGTGCGTGCGTCGGTGCTGGCGGAGAAAAAAAAGGAGTACGTCGATGCCGCCAAGGTGATGGGCTTCGGCACCCGCCGGATCATGTTCCGGCACATTCTGCCGAACACTCTGTCGCCCATTTTCGTGATCGGTACGGTGCAGATCGCCAACGCCATTATTTCCGAAGCGGCCTTGTCCTTCCTGGGCCTTGGTATGCCGGAAACCCAGCCGTCGCTGGGCTCGCTGATCAAGTCCGGTTTTGACTACATCCAGAGCGGTTCCTGGTGGATCACGCTGATCCCCGGCCTGGTGCTGGTGGTGCTCGTGCTGGTCATCAACCTGTTGGGTGACTGGTTGCGGGATGTGATGAACCCACGGCTGTACAAGGGGTAACACCATGGCGCTGTTGGAAGTGAAAGATCTGGATGTGCGTTTCGCGGTGCGTGGTGGCGATCTGACCGCCTTGCGGGGCATCAGCTTCAGCCTGGACAAAGGCGAACGGCTGGGGCTGGTGGGGGAATCTGGCGCTGGTAAATCGGTGGCGGCCTTTTCCATTCTCAACCTGATCGCCCGGCCGGGTTACATTGCCGGGGGTCAGATCCTGTTTGAGGGGAAAGACCTGGCGGCCATGAGCGAACGGGAGTTGCGAAAGATTCGTGGCAACCGCATCGCCATGATTTTCCAGGACCCGATGATGACGCTGAATCCGGTGCTCACCATCGGAACCCAGATGGTAGAGGCCATTCTGGCGCATCGGAATATCAGCAAGAAAGAGGCAAAGGCCATCGCCCTTGATCGCCTGCAGAAGGTGCAGATTCCGTCGCCGGAGAAGCGGCTGGACCAGTATCCCCATGAGCTGTCCGGCGGCATGCGCCAGCGGGTGATCATTGCCATCGCCCTGCTGCTGGACCCGGAGATCATCATTGCCGATGAGCCCACCACCGCCCTGGATGTGACCATCCAGGCAGAGATCATGGATTTGCTGTTGAACCTGTGCGAGCAGGAGAACGTGGCGCTGATGCTGATCACCCATGATCTCGGCGTGGTCTCCCAGGTCACCCAGCGCATGCTGGTGATGTACTCCGGGCGGATTATCGAACAGGGCCCGACCCGGGAAATCATCAACGATGCCCAGCACCCCTACACCCAGGGGCTGATCAACGCGCTGCCCCAGATGGGCGAGCCTGGGGCGCGACTGTTCCAGATTCCCGGCTCCATGCCGTCCCTGAAAAACGTGCCGTCCGGTTGCCCGTTCCACCCGCGTTGCAACTTCGCTACCGAACAGTGCAAGCGTGCGATGCCCGAGTATGTGCGTTCGGGTAACGTGGATGTAGCATGTTTTGAAGTCGCTAACCTGATTGAGCAGGAGAAACGCATGCAGGAGGCCGAATCATGACCTCGCCGCTAGTGAGCATTCGCGGACTTGAAAAGCGCTTCGACCTGTCCGGTAGTCTGCTGGAACAGATTACCTTCGAAGCGGGTCGTTTTCGGCGCAAGCAGGAGGCGGTGCATGCAATAAACGGCGTCGATCTGGACGTGTACAAAGGTGAGGCGCTCTGTGTGGTGGGCGAATCCGGCTGTGGAAAGTCGACGGTAGCCCGCACTGTAATGGGGCTGCTTTCCCCGAGCGCTGGTGAGATTCATTACGAAGGCCGACGCATCGACAACCTGGAGCGCAAAGCCTCGCTGCCCTACCGGCGCAAGATGCAGATGATCTTCCAGAACCCCTATGCCTCCCTGAACCCGAGGATGACCATCCAGCAAACCCTGGAAGAGCCGATTCGTTTCCATCATCCGGAGTGGTCTGCAACCGAAGTGCGGGACAAGATCCATGAGGTGATGCATTCTGTGGGAATCGATCCCGACTGGGGCAGCCGCTTTGGCCACGAATTCTCCGGTGGCCAGCGCCAGCGTATCGCCATTGCCCGGGCGCTGGCGGTAGACCCGGAATTCATCGTGGCGGATGAGCCCATTTCAGCCCTTGATGTGTCCATTCAGGCCCAGGTGCTGAACCTGCTGATGGACGCCCAGGAAAGCCGGGGGCTGACCTACCTGTTCATCACCCATGACCTGGCGGTGGTAGAGCATTTCGGCACCCGCGTAGCGGTCATGTACCTGGGCCGGGTGTGTGAGCTGGCCGACACCAAAACCCTGTTTGCGACACCCCGACACCCGTATACCCAGGCGCTGTTGTCTGCCATTCCCAAGCTGGAAGACGACCGCCCCAATCATATCCGCCTGAAGGGCGAGGTGCCGACGCCGGTAAACCTGCCGTCGGGCTGCGTGTTCCATGGCCGCTGCCCCTACGCCAACGAGCGTTGCCGGCAGGAAGTGCCTGGCCTGATCACCACCGACGGCGGCAATCAGGTAGCCTGCCATGCGGTGGAGGAAGGGCGGTTGTAAGCGATGGCTGGGGATAGGCTATGATGCTGACACTACCCCTGTAACCAAACAGCCATAACGCCCCGGGGCACTCATGGAAATACGTTGGCTTGAAGATTTCATGGCGCTGGCTCGTACGCGCCACTTCTCACGTGCTGCTGAAATGCAGCACGTGAGCCAGCCTACGTTCAGCCGGCGCATCAAATTGCTGGAAGAAGCCATGGGCAGCACGTTGATCAACCGTCAGACCTTACCCTTGTCGCTGACCCCGGCTGGGGAGTTGTTCCTGGGTCTATGTGAAAAGGTTACCCGGGAGGTGCGAGACACCCGTGATCGCATCAAAGCACTGGATGCGGAAACGTCGGCTCGAATCAGCGTTGGTTCAACGCAGGGCCTGTTCTCTCACTTCTATCAGGGCTGGGCAAAAGACGCCGGTATCGCGGAACGATTGCAGCTGAACCTGAAGGCCACCAGTTGGGTAGGTGAGCAGTTTCTGGATGCACTGGAGAGTGGCGAATGCGAATTGGTGCTGTGTTACTGGCACCCGCATTTGCCCTGGGGCAACCGGTTGGCCAGCGATAAATTCGACTGGCTGGTGCTGGCTCAGGAATCTCTGGTGCCGGTGAGTATCGGTAACGAAGCAGGGCAAGCGAGGTTTGAATTGCCCGGCAGTCCGGCTCAGCCGGTACCACTGATTGCCTACCACAACCGGGGGTTCCTGCAGTCCGCTATCGAAGGCCACCTGGCAGGTCTGAACGCCGGGGCCAATATGCGGCCGCTGAACGAAAATACCCAGTCGGCCAGTGTCAAAGCGCTGGTAAAGCAGGGCTTTGGCATGGGCTGGCTGCCGAAACGGATGACCGAGAAAAGCGAACAGTTTGGCGCCCTGGTGAGGGCCGGCGGTGAACGGTGGGATGTACCCCTGGATATTCGTCTGATCAGGTTACGGGACGCCCGCTCTGAAGACCTGTTAAACCTCTGGGATAAACTGGGATCACATTATGGCTGACCAACAACATCTGCTGGCGTTGCAGCCTAAGCATATCGACCAGCTGCAAGCCCGCTATGAGCGTGCGCTGGAGGCTCATGGCTACCAGGCGCTGTTGATCGCTTCCGGCGCCGCACCTTATCGCTATGGCGACGACCAGGCCTGGCACTTTCAGGGCTATGGCCCCTTCCTGCACTGGACCGGTCTGACCGGTCGTGAACATTGCTGGCTGTTGATCCGGCCGGGGCAAACACCTGTGCTGTGGCTGTATGAGCCGGTGGATTTCTGGCACGCCCATCAACCGCTTCCGGACGAACCCTGGCTGCAAGCCGTTGAGGTGCACAGCAGCCAGAGCCCAAAGGCTCCGGAGCTTGAGAGTGACAACGGTCTGGCCGTGATTGGTGACCCCGCCCTGCTGGCAGGATTGCCCGGCGATATCAATCCGGAGAAATTGCTCAGGGCACTGGATGAAACCCGGGTGCATAAAACCGCCTACGAAGTCGAATGCCTGGCGCGGGCCAACACTGTGGCGCTGGCAGGACACCGGGCTGCTCAGGATGCATTTGTTAATGGCGAAAGCGAGTTCGGGATCAGTCTCGCCTATCAGCAAGCCTCCCGTCAGCGCGAAGCCGATGCTCCCTATCACAGCATCATCGGACTTAACGCGCATGCCGGCACCCTGCATTACCAGTATTACGACATTCAGCCCCCCGGCCACCCCCGTAGCCTGCTGATCGATGCCGGTGTGCGCTACCGGGGATACTGCTCCGACATCACCCGGACCATCGCAGGCCCGGGCGAATCCCGCTTCGCGGCCTTGGTACACGGGCTTGACCGGCTGCAGCTGCGTTTGTGCGACATGGTAGCGCCGGGGGTGGACTACCTGGATATCCATCGTAAGGCACATCATGGCATCGCCGCTTTGTTGTCAGCCTCAGGTTTGGTCGTGGGGCTGGATGACGAAGCCATCGTGGCGCAGGGTATTACCCGGGCGTTCTTCCCCCATGGCATCGGCCATTTTCTGGGTATTCAGGTGCACGACGTAGCCGGTAAACCGGCTCCGCCGCCGGAAGATGCGCCGTTCCTGCGACTGACTCGCACGCTGGAGCCCGGCATGGTGGTCACCATCGAGCCTGGTCTGTATTTCATTCCGTCTCTGCTGGAACCGTTGTTGAAGGACCAGCGGCGCCAATATCTGAACACGGATATGCTGAACGAGTTGCGAGGGTGTGGCGGTATCCGGATTGAAGACAACGTTCTGGTGACCGAGGGTGGGATGCGAAATCTGACACGGGAACAACACCGGTAACGATCTTGTTACAAAAAGTTGAATGCAAAGCTCTTGCAATCTCATATCGTAATGACAATAATTATCACTAACTTTAAGGCTGTTAGTGAGAGATTGCCATGTATGTATGCCTTTGCTACGGCGTGACAGACAGAAAAATCCGCGAAGCCGCTGAAAACGGCGTCAGTTCCATGCGCCAACTTGGCAAAGAACTGGGTGTGGGTCGCCAGTGCGGTCGCTGCGCCTGCACGGCCAAAGAGATTCTCAGGGAATCCCGTTCCACGGATTACCTGGCACTCGCCAATATGCTGGCCCAGCCTGCCTGACCAACCGGGATTGCCCCGGCCTCTTAAACGACAGACATTTTTTATCACCCGGAAACCGACTATCCTTGTAGGTCAATGCTCAAGAGATAAAGGATTCCGGTTATGAAAGGTGATAAGAAAGTCATCCAGTTCCTGAACAAGGTCCTGGCCAACGAATTGACCGCTATCAACCAGTATTTTCTCCACTCCCGCATGTACAAGGATTGGGGCATCACCAAGCTGGCCGCCAAGGAATACGAAGAATCCATCGATGAAATGAAACACGCCGACATGCTGATCGAGCGCGTACTGTTTCTCGAAGGCCTGCCCAACCTGCAGGACCTGAACAAACTGATGATTGGCGAAAACGTTGAGGAAATGCTCCAGTGCGACCTCAAACTGGAAGAAATCGCCCACGCAGACCTCAAGGAAGCCATTATCTACTGTGAGGAGGTCAAGGACTTCACCAGTCGTGAACTGTTCCGCCACATCCTCGACAGCGAAGAAGAACACATCGACTGGCTCGAAACCCAGCTGGAAATGATTTCCCAGATGGGTATCCAGAACTACATCCAACTGCAATCCTCAGCTGCGGAGTAAAACTCGACAATGGACCTGTCCTGCTTTAAAGCCTACGACCTCAGAGGCTGCGTTCCGGAACAGCTCAACCCCAACCTGGCCGAGAAAATCGGCCGGGCCTATGTGGCCGTCACCGGGGCCAAAAAAGTCATCGTAGGCTACGACATCCGTCTGTCCAGCCCGGACATCACCGAGGCCCTGAGCTCCGGCCTGATGGCGGCAGGGGCGGATGTCTACGACATTGGCCTGTGCGGCACCGAGCAGGTTTACTTCGCTACCAGCCACTACGGCATGGATGGCGGCATTATGGTCACCGCCAGCCATAACCCGAAGAACCACAACGGCATGAAGATGGTCGGACCCGGCTCCCGCCCGATCAGCTCCGACAACGGCCTGAACGACATCCGCGACCGGGTACTGGAACCCTTTGCCAATGCCCCGGAACAGGGCAAATATGAAACCCTGGAAGTGATGACAGCCTACATCGACCACTTGCTGGGTTACGTTGATGCGGGGGCACTCAAACCGATGACCATCGTCTGCAACGCCGGCAACGGCGGCGCAGGCCTGGTGATCGACGAACTCGAACAACATTTGCCATTCGAGTTCATCAAAGTGCACCACGAAGCCGATGGCCACTTCCCCAACGGCGTGCCCAACCCCATCCTGCCGGAAAACCGCACAGCCACGGCCGAGGCTGTCATCGAACACGGCGCCGCCATGGGCATCGCCTGGGATGGCGACTACGACCGCTGCTTCTTCTTCGACGAAAACGGCCGCTTCATCGAAGGCTACTATATCGTCGGACTGCTGGCGGACCAGTTCCTGAGAAAAACCGGCGGAGGCAAAGTCATCCACGACCCCCGCCTGACCTGGAACACCCTGGACCTGGTCAAAGCCGCCGGCGGCGAAGCCATCGAAAGCAAAACCGGCCACGCCTTCATCAAGCAGAGAATGCGCGACGAAGACGCGGTCTACGGTGGCGAAATGAGCGCCCACCACTACTTCCGAGACTTCGCCTACTGCGACAGCGGCATGATCCCCTGGCTGCTGATCGCCGAACGCCTGTGCCAGTCTGGCCAAACCCTGTCGTCCCTGATCGACGCCAGAATCGAAGCCTACCCGGCCAGCGGCGAAATCAACCGCACCATCAGCGATCCCCCCAAAGTCATCGCCGCCATTGAAGCCAAATACACCGTTGGCGCCAAAAGCGTGAGCTT
>DATGQY010000101.1:0-34766 GCA_035303925.1 Marinobacter sp.
TCATGGCGACACCACGGTTCCGGCCGATGGCTTTCGTACCGGGAACTGGCGGAGCAGTTGGTTCCCTATGTGCTCGAAACTGGATTTACCCACATCGAGCTGTTGCCGATAACCGAGCACCCCCTGGATGAGTCCTGGGGCTACCAGACCACAGGCTATTACGCCCCCACCAGCCGATACGGCAGCCCGGACGATCTCAGGTACCTCATTGACCAGTGTCATCGCAATAACATCGGTGTGATCCTCGACTGGGTGCCGGGACACTTCCCGGACGATGCCTACGCCCTCGCCCACTTTGATGGCACCGCACTGTACGAGCACGAAGACCCGCGCAGGGGCCGCCACCAGGACTGGGGCACACTGATCTACAATTACGGGCGCCATGAAGTGCGCAATTTTCTGATTGGCAGTGCGCTGTTCTGGCTTGATACGTTTCACCTGGATGGTCTTCGGGTTGATGCGGTCGCCTCAATGCTTTACCTCAACTACTCCCGCAAAGCCGGTGAATGGGTGCCTAACGAACACGGTGGCCATGAGAACCTCGAGGCGATCGGGTTCCTGCAAGACCTCAATCAAGTGTGTCAGAGCCGGTTCCCCGGTGCTCTGATGATGGCGGAGGAATCCACCTCCTGGCCCAGAGTCACCCGACCGCCGGAGATCGGCGGGCTTGGATTTAACCTGAAGTGGAACATGGGGTGGATGCACGACACTCTGGACTATCTCCAGCAAGACCCGGTGTACCGCCAGTACCATCACGAAAAGCTCACCTTTGGATTGCTCTACGCGTACACCGAGAACTTTCTGCTGCCGCTGTCCCACGACGAAGTGGTTCATGGAAAATCCAGCCTGATACAGAAAATGCCGGGAGATGAATGGCAGCAGCGAGCATCATTGCGGTTGTTGTTCAGCTATATGTTCACCTACCCGGGTGCCAAACTGCTGTTTATGGGCGGCGAGTTTGGCCAGCGCCAGGAATGGAGTGAAAAGCGTGAGCTGGACTGGGCGCTGTTACAGTATCAGGAGCACCAGGGCATCCACAAACTGGTGCAGGACCTGAACGCCCTTTATCGCGGCCAGCCGGCATTGCACCGGAATAACTTCAGCCCCGAGGGGTTTGAGTGGATTGACTGCCACGATTCGACGCAGTCGGTGATCAGCTATTTGCGCAAGGAATCAGACGACGGCCAGGTGCTGGTGGTTATCGTCAACTATACTCCACTGCCCCGATACCACTACCGGATCGGGGTGCCATCGGGTGGAAACTGGCAGGAGATATTCAATTCCGACTCCATCTATTACGGCGGAAGCAATGTAGGGAACCCGCTGCCGTTATGGGCTTCCGGCGATAGCTGGATGGGCCGGCCCTGCTCACTGGAGCTGACCTTGCCACCGCTTGGGCTGATCGTTCTGAGGGTTGAATCATGACCCGAATCCTGTTTGCGACCAGCGAAGTCTTTCCATTGGTCAAAACCGGCGGTTTGGCCGATGTGTCGGCCAGCCTGCCTGAAGCACTCTGCAAGCTCGGCTACGATTGCCAGATCCTGCTGCCGGGCTACCCGGCTGCGCTGAAAGCCGCGAGAGAGGCAGGATCACGACGAAAAACCCGATTCCAGCATGGCCAGTACGATGTGTCGCTCTGGCAAACCCGTCTGCCCGGAACTGCGGTTACTTTGTGGCTGATCGATTGCCCGGCCCTGTTTGACCGCCCTGGCGACAGCCCGTACCAGAACGATGACGGTGAAGACTGGTGGGACAATGCGCACCGATTCCACTTGTTCGCCCGAGTTGGTGCCATGATGGCGTCCGGCCAGCTGGAGCTGAACTGGCAGCCAGAAATTGTGCACTGCAATGATTGGCAAACGGGATTGATTCCGGTGTTTCTGGGTAACGTTCAGCATCCACCCAAAACGGTATTTACCATCCACAACCTTGCTTATCAGGGACTATTTTCCCACGAAACCTTTAGAGCACTGGGCCTGCCTGACTACCTCTGGCGCTATGACCATCTGGAATTTCACGATCAGCTCTCGTTTATCAAAGGCGGGCTGGTATTCAGTGACGCCATCACCACCGTCAGCCCCAGCTACGCCAATGAAATCCAGACCCCCTGGTTCGGCTATGGCCTGGATGGCCTGCTCCGGCACCGGTCACCACACCTGCAGGGTATTCTGAACGGTATCGATACCCGCATCTGGGACCCGACCGAAGACCCATGGCTCGATTTTCACTTTGGCCCCGGCAACCTTAAGAACAAAGCCCAATGCAAAGCCAAACTGCAAAGAGATCTGGGCCTGGAGGTCACTGGCGCCCCGCTGTTCGGTTTTGTTGGGAGGCTTGTGGAACAGAAAGGGCTGGATTGGGTGCTGGCTATACTCCGACCACTGCTGGAACAGGGCTGTCAGTTTGCCATGCTGGGCGCCGGGCAATCGCACTACCAGGAACGCCTGCGGGAACTGGCGCGGGAATGGCCAAAGCAGCTTTCGCTGACCCTGGGTTACAACGAAGGCCTTGCGCATCAGATAACCGCGGGCAGCGATCTGTTTCTGATGCCGTCGCGGTTTGAGCCGTGCGGGCTGAACCAGATGTACAGCCTGCGTTACGGGACGGTGCCGGTCGTGCACGGCGTAGGCGGTTTGAACGATACCGTATTTGACCCGATCGACGAGGCCGTCGACACAGCGAATGGCTTTGTTTTCCGGGAGCCCACTGCCGACGCCCTTTTCCAAACCATACAACGGGGGTTAGGCGTGTTTTCCAAGCGAAAGGCGTGGCGCCGGTTACAGGAAAACGGAATGGCTGGGGACTACTCCTGGAAACACCGCGCCCAGGAATACGCAGACCTTTACCAAAGCCTGCTCACCGGCAAAAACCACACCCACGACGATTAACCCAGAGCCGCAGCCACAAGGAGTTCACCATCATGCACAAGGCAACCGAATTCAGGCTGGAAGCCCGGCCCCATGTTCCAGAAGCCATCGATCGCCTGGAGGTGCTGGCGAATGATCTGTTCTACAGCTGGGATCACGGGGTACGGAGCCTGTTTGCCCGCATTGATCTACGGCTGTGGCAGAAGGTGGAACACAACCCAAAATTATTCTTACGGCGAGTCTCCCAGAAACGTTTGACCGAGGCTGCCGAGGACAGGGTGTTCCTGGCCGAGTACCGCCGCGTTCTGTCCAGCTATGACGCCTATCTGGACGCCGAGCCCGGCCCGGAAGTGCAGAAATCGCTCAATCCGGAGACTCACCTGGTGGCGTATTTTTGCGCTGAATTCGGCTTTCACGAAAGCTTCCCGATCTATTCCGGAGGTCTGGGTATTCTGGCCGGTGATCACTGTAAGGCCGCCAGTGATCTGGGATTGCCCTTTGTTGCGGTGGGGCTGTTGTATCAACAGGGCTACTTTATTCAGACCATTGATGCCCAGGGGCACCAGATTGCCCGTTACCAATGCCACGCCAGCGATGAGTTACCTATCACACCGGTCGAGGCCAACGGCCAGCACATGACCGTGTCGGTGCCCTTCCCCGGCCGCGAGGTGCATGCCAGAGTCTGGCAGGCCCGTGTCGGCCACATACGATTATACCTGCTGGATTCCAACACACCGGAGAACAGTCCGGACGACAGGCAGCTGACACTGCAGCTATACGGTGGCGATTCATCCACGCGAATCAGCCAGGAAATGTTGCTGGGTATCGGGGGCACCCGTGTATTGGCCGGCCTTGGCATTAAACCGACGGCCTGGCACATCAACGAAGGCCATGCCGCTTTCCAGATACTTGAACGCTGCCGACTGGCCATGGCAAACGGCCTGACCTTTGAAGCGGCTTTGGAAGCCGTCGCCGGTGCCACGCTCTTCACCACTCACACACCGGTGCCCGCCGGCCACGACATCTTCCCGAGAGACCTCCTGGCCCACAACCTTGGCCCGTATCTTGAGCAATCCGGCCTGGAATTCGACCGGGTATTCGCCCTGGGTGCGAAGCATGGCGGCGACAGCTTCAATATGACCAGCCTCGGCTTGTGCGGCTCGCGCTTCCATAACGGTGTCAGCCGAATTCATGGGGGCGTGGCATCGCAAATGGAAAGCGACATGTGGCCCCAGATACCGCCGGATGAAAACCCGATTGGCTACATCACCAACGGAGTTCATGTGCCGACCTTTCTGGCTCCTGAATGGGCCAGCCTGTTTGATATGCAGGCCCCGAACTGGAAGAGTGAGCTTCGGAACCCGCCGTTCTGGGAGTTCGTCGACAAGATTCCCGATTACCATTACTGGAGTGTTCACAAGGCACTGAAACAACAGATGGCGGAATTTACCGTGCGCCGCTTGCAACGCCAGCACAACCGCAATGGCACCGGGCAATCTGTCACCCAGAGAATGGCCCGACAACTGGCGTCGCCGGAAAAAGATGCGCTGGTGATCGGATTTGCTCGCCGATTCGCCACCTACAAGCGGGCAACCCTGATTTTCTCCGATCTGCCACGGCTTGAGCGGCTTCTGACAAACCCTGAGCACCCGGTGGTGCTGGTGTTTGCCGGCAAAGCCCACCCCCAGGACACCCCGGGCCAGCAGTTGATCAAGGTGATCCACGACCTGTCCATGCAGCCCTCTCTGATGGGGCATATTCTCCTGCTGGAAGATTACGATCAGGCCATGGCTCGCCGGTTGTTGAGTGGTGTCGATATCTGGCTGAACACCCCGGAATACCCGAAAGAGGCCAGCGGTACCTCCGGCGAGAAAGCCGCACTCAATGGCGCATTGAACCTCAGTGTTCTGGATGGCTGGTGGGGCGAAGGTTACGACGGCAGCAACGGCTGGGCGATCACGCCCCGGAATATCGAACTGGACCCGGAGTTCCGCAACCGGGAGGAAGCCCGGGACCTGCTCGACCTGCTGGAGCAGGACATTGTCCCCCTCTATTACGACCGCGCGGCTCAAGGCTATTCGAAGGGATGGGTTACCCGCTCCAAGGCCTCCATGAAAACGATTCTGCCTCGTTTCAACGCTCAACGAATGGTGATGGATTATGTGCGTAATTATTACCAGCCAGCCACGGCACAGGGAATTCGGCTCACTGCCGATAACGCCGCCCTGGCTACGGAACTGGCTGAATGGAAAGCTCGAGTACGGGGTGCCTGGAGTGGTGTGTCGATAAAAGCACAGGGCTGCGTGGAAGACCGCTGTGCCTGGGATGAATCCGTCCAGATCACCGTGTCAGTCGCCCTGAACGGATTGGCACCGGGGGATGTCAGAGTGGAATGCCTGGTCGCACCCGAATGTACGGGTTCCCACGCGGAGCCGGGGCCAGACCGCTTTCTGCTTGAACCAGCAGGAGAGGAAAACGGCGAGACCCTGTACAGCGCCCGGATAACACCTCCGTACCCGGGGTTACAGACCTTGCGCGTGAGGATTTGCCCTTACCATGAGGCACAAACACACCCACTGGAGCTGGGCGCGATGCTCTGGGCCTGAATCAGCCTTACGCAGGAGTGATGGGTTCGCCGTGACGGTTAGCGGCCAGGGCGTTCACAACCGGATTGGCATACATGTCCAGCAGATACGGCCGGCTGTCTGGATTGCAGGCTTCCAGGCGCCGCTCCATTTCAGCCCTCGCAGCGTCAAGATCTGCCGGTGACCAGGTTTCTGCGGTGACCACACTCTCACTGACGCTGTCCGGCGTTTCCCGAGCATCCGGGTGCACGCCACGCAACTGGTAAGCCACCAGGTTAGAGGCGTGCAGGTGGTAGTTGGCGTGCATCTCATGATCAATGCGAGCTGACAGCGCTTTCGGGTTATCAGGAGCATCCGCAATCGGTGTTCCGAAATGAACGTGAACGTGCCCCTTGTACCCCGTCAGTCCTTTCATGATCTGGTTTGTGTCTTCGCCTTCGGTCTTCTGGTACATGCCGGTACGGGCACGGACTTCCAGCTCGGTGGCTTTATCGACATCGCACGGGTCGTACTCGTACGCGATGGACACCGGCACAATGTGAAGGCGGTTCATGGCCTCATCAAAGCTCTGGCCGGTTTTTTTGCGGCTCATGTAGAACATTTTGATGATGGCGGGGTCGGTGGCGTCTATGCCGTCCTTGGCCCGGCCTTCACGCTGGGCAATCCAGATACTGTGATTGGTATCGATACTGTGGTTGATGAACGCCGACAGGGTCAGATAGGCGTCCCGCATTTCCCGTGGGCTGGTCATGCTCCTGCGCACCACGAAACTCTTGTTGAGCCGCATCATCTCGGCAAACACCCGGTTGGCCAACAAGTTGTCACCAATGGCGATGCGTGTGGTGTGGAAGCCATTCTGAAACAGCAGATGGTTGACCACCATCGGATCAAATACGATGTCCCGGTGGTTGGATATGAACAAATGGGCGTTTTTCTTGCTCAGGTTTTCCAACCCACTGTGGGTCACCCGCGCCGTGGTATTGTCCACCAGTTCCGCAACGTAGTCAGACAGGCCTGCCTGCAGATCATCCACCCGTTTGATCTTGCCAAAATGACCCACCAACCAACGCCGAATGAACACCCGCAACAGTGCCGGCGCCCACTTTGCCAGCGTCGGTGATTTAAACCGGCCGATCATATTCAGGAATTCGGGATCGTTTACCAGCCGTTGAATGGCGGGGGCAGTTTCTTCGTCCGAGTATGGTCGGATTGCGTCAAATTCCTGCATGCAAGCCCTGTTGTTGTTCGAAGTGGTTAATCGAAGTCTCAGAAGGTGCGATATTGTAACGGTTATATCACCGGTTTACCTCTATCCGAAAGCCGGAGGCGCCAATCAGAACGCAGGATCTGGTATCATTTCCGGCCTGAAACGGACTCGCCCAAAGGCTAACAGCAATCATGTATCCGGAACATGACTTCGAGCAACTTACCAAAGAGCCACCTTCAGCCTCCCGCAAGGACCCTGAACAGGTACTTCATGAGGTGTTTGGCTATGAATCCTTTCGTCCGTTGCAGGGCGACATCGTGCGCGAAGTGGTTAATGGCGGTGATGCACTGGTTCTGATGCCCACCGGGGGTGGTAAATCTCTGTGCTACCAGGTGCCGGCTTTGGTACGCCCGGGCACCGCGATCGTGATTTCGCCGCTGATCGCACTGATGCAGGATCAGGTGAATGCCCTTCGCCAACTGGGCGTCAGGGCAGCATTTTTGAACTCCACCATGGACTTCGAACAGGCCCGCGCGACCGAATATGCCCTGATGACCGGCGAGCTTGATTTGCTCTACTGTGCTCCGGAACGTTTGATTCAGCCGCGAACCATAGAGCTTCTTCACAGCGCCTCGCTGTCGCTCTTTGCCATCGACGAAGCTCACTGTGTGTCCCAGTGGGGGCACGACTTCCGATCTGACTATCTGCAGCTGAGTATGCTGGCGGAGGCCTTCCCGGGCATACCTCGCATTGCCTTGACCGCCACAGCGGACGAGCGCACTCGAAAGGAAATTGCCGAACGCTTGTCGCTGACCCGGGCCAGGCACTTTATTAGCGGCTTTGATCGCCCGAACATTCAGTATCGGATAACACCAAAAACCAATGCTAACAAGCAGTTGCTGGATTTTATTAAGGCAGAGCATGAAGGTGATTGCGGCATTGTCTACTGCCTGTCCCGCAACAAGGTAGACGCCACCGCAAAATTGCTGGCGAGCAAAGGCTATACCGCACTGCCCTACCACGCCGGACTGACCAGCGAGGAACGGTCTCGCAACCAGGACCGTTTTTTGCGGGAAGACGGGGTCATTATTGTGGCCACGATTGCTTTTGGAATGGGCATCGACAAGCCGGATGTGCGCTTTGTGGCGCACCTGGATCTGCCCAAAAGCCTGGAAGCCTACTACCAGGAAACCGGTCGTGCCGGGCGCGATGGCAAACCGTCAACCGCCTGGATGGTTTATGGGCTTCAGGATGTGATCAAGCTGCGGCAGATGCTGGAAGCGTCGCAAGGCAATGATCAGTTCAAGCGAGTGGAACGGCAAAAGCTGGATGCCATGCTCGGCCTGTGCGAAGTCACCCAATGTCGCCGCCAGATACTGTTGCGTTACTTCGGCGACACCCTTGAAGAACCTTGTGGAAACTGTGATACCTGCCTGAATCCTCCGGAAACCTGGGACGGTTCGGTCGCCGTGCAGAAAGCACTGTCTTGCGTGTTCCGAACGGGCCAGAGATACGGCGTTAACTACGTGATTGATGTGTTAAGGGGCTCTGAAAACGAACGCATTCTGCAGGCTGGTCACCAATCCATTTCTACCTTCGGTATTGGAACGGAGTTATCGGCCAATGACTGGAAGTCGGTGTTCCGTCAGTTGGTCGCCAACGGTTACCTGCGGGCCGACCCAGAAGGCTACGGTGCATTGCAGCTGACCGAACAATGCCGGCCACTGCTCAAGGGTGAGCAAAGCATCGAATTGCGCAAAGATCCGGTGGTCAAGAAATCTGCTGCCAGCAAGTCGTCTGGCAAACGTACCGGTCAGAACGTGCGGGATCAGATTACCGATCACGAGGGCTGGGAGGCGCTGCGAGCATGCCGGAAGGAGCTGGCCGATAAGCAGGGGGTGCCGCCCTACGTCATTTTTCACGACACCACCTTGTTCGACATGCTGGAACGCCGACCGAAATCCCTGGAAGAGCTGGGAGAAGTCAGCGGCGTTGGCGCAGCCAAGCTGGAGAAATACGGTGATATTTTCCTGCAAACCCTGCGTGAGATCGATCAGGCTTGAGCGTTGAATCCTTTCTTGCGCACCCGGTACTGGGCTAATGAGGTTGCAACGTGATTGCCCTGCTCATCCCGCAGAATGCCTTCAAGGGTGAACTTGCCCCGGCCGGTGGCATCTGCCTCCGCCAGCACAGCTGCTACCGTCTCCGGTAATAGTGAGAACTCAACGGTTACGTCTGAATTTGCGGGCTGCAGAAACTGCAGTGTCATCTCCTTGAGAATCGGCGTATAGGCCGGCCCCAGGTCAAACAGAGCCATGACTCCCCCGGGGATTTCGGCAACCAGAAAGTAGGCCCCGGCGTACAGGCTGCCAAAGTGGTTCTTATTACCCTTCAGCTTTATTTTCGCCCGCACATAGCCCGGGCGCATTTCTTCTACGCTAAAGCCGTTGCGGGGTGCAAACGGGATTGCCATGCCAATAATCCGGTTAACTGCGGCATAGCTTCCGGTTTTCTTCAACCACTCAACAGGCTGTAATAGCGTGGCTTTGGGGTCGCTGGACGTTACCCACTGGCCCGCGGTGCCGATTAATGTATCTATGATGGCCATAACGGTGATCCTTGCTTGATGAGGTGCGGATAATTGCAGCGCATTTGACGCGGTTCAAGAATCTTTTACAGTTTTTTTTAAATTTTACCGCTCGGTTTTCATTTTCTGATTTAATCTACAACAGAGCGTGCCTTGGCGCGCTCTTCCCCCGGCTACCGTTCATTGAAGGATCAAGGGCTTGCTCACAACGATTAAAACAAAAGCAAGACGCGTGCTCTACCCTTTCTGCCTGGTCTGCCTGATGCTGCCGGCACCGGCTTTCGCCTCGGTCAACGCAACACCTGTAAAACGTGATTACATCCTCTGGTACCGGAATTTTGACAACCCCGCCATTCAATCACTGGTTCGACTGGCGCTGACCAAAACGTCAGAGTACGGCGAGTTTGAGCTGATCCGAAGTGAAGAGTTAAGTCAGGGCCGGGTATTGCGCGAACTCGCCAATGAAAGTAGCCGTCTGGTAGATATCGCTAACGTGGCCACAACACCTGAGCGAGAATCCATGCTGACCCCTATCCCTGTCCCGGTAGATGGTGGCTTGCTCGGCTTCAGGGTTTGCCTGGTATTACCGGAAAACCTCGACAAGTTCGAAGGTATCCGGAATTTAACAGACCTTGAACGTCGTAACGTACGGATAGGACAAGGCTCCCACTGGCCAGACACACCCATTCTCGAAGGTAACGGGGTGAGCGTGATTACCCACACCCGCTACGAAATCCTGTTTGGGATGCTGAAGAACCGGCGTTTTGAATGCTTTGCCAGAGGCATCAGTGAAGTGCTGTTCGACCTGAATCAAAGGCAGGCGGAAGGACTGGTTATTGAACCAAATCTCCTTTTGGCCTACGCGATGCCGTCCTATCTGTTTGTGGCGCCCGGTGACCAGGAAACTGCTCATCGCCTTCAACTGGGCCTTGAGAGAGCCATTCTTGACGGAAGCTTTGCCCGATACCTCAAAAACTCCTTCGGCAAAGCGGTTGCCCAGCTTGGACTGGACAAGCGAACGGTGATTACCCTTGAAAACCCCTATTTGAGTGACGATTCAGAACGGGTTGGCCGGAAGACCCTGGAGAACCTGAAACGCCGAATCGAATACCTGACGAGCGGTAACTGATAGGCAGGCAAGCCCTCCTTGGCCTTGCCCATGGAACCTTTCCGAGCGCTAAACCCTGAAGCGACTGACCTTGTCATGCAGGGTGTGGCCGATAGTTTCAATCTGACCGCTGTAGACATCGTTTTCACTGGCGGCCTTCGCTGCCGACTCCCCCTGATCGGCAATTCGGGTGATCGACGCATTCAGCTCTTCGGTAACCGACGTCTGCTCTTCCGACGCCGTGGCAATCTGCGACGTCATCTGGCTGATCGATGTAATGGCATCGGCAATCCGGTTCAACGACTCCATGGCATCCTGGGCCTTTTCCATGCTGACGTTGGACACGGCCGTTGAGGCCTTCATCACTTCAACGGCGTTACCCGCGCCCTTTTGCAGGCGCTCAATCATGTTGTTGACCTCTTCAGTGGAGGCCCGTGTTCTCTGGGCAAGGTTGCGGACTTCATCGGCAACCACCGCGAAACCGCGGCCCGCCTCACCCGCCCGAGCTGCCTCAATGGCGGCATTCAGGGCCAACAAGTTGGTCTGTTCAGCAATGCCCTGAATCACCTCAAGCACGGTTGTAATCGAGGAAACGTCGCGACCAAGGGTGTCGATAACCTCTGCCGCCGCATTGATTTCATGAGACAGTTTCTGCACGGCATCGCGGGATGCGGCAACCGTTTCAAGTGACCCCCTGCTCTCCTCATCCGCATTTTCGGCGGCCTCTGCCGTCTGCTGTGCAGACTGCGCGATCTCGCCGGCGGCTGCAGACATCTCGTTGATAGCCGTCGCAATCATATCCACTTCGACTTGCTGGCCTTCAACACTTGACCGGCTGCTGCGAGAGGTTTCCCTCAAAGACGTCACGTTATCAGCCAACTCCTCGCTGCGCTCCTTCACCTCCCGGACCACTTGCTGAATATTGGCCACGAATTGGTTGAAGCTCTTCGCCAGCGTTCCGAATTCATCGTTGGCGTTGTCGTCGAGCCGCTGCGTGAGATCGGCATCACCGGATGCGATGTCCGACATGGCCTTGTTGAGCCTGCGCACCGGAGCCATCAGTGTCCGGATAGCGAAATGAAGCACCACCAGCGCCACAAACAAGCCAATGACAGCAATGGCAATGCCAGTGGTTCTGGCATCGACCACCGGCTGGCTGATCTTGTCCCAGTTCACCACCGAGCCCAGGTACCAGTCCACGCTCCGGGCGTCGGCAATGGGAAAAAAGGCCGCGCTCCAGGTTGTTTCTTCACGCTCGAACCGAGCTGGTGTGCCATTCAGTTGCGGCACATACCCGAGAAGTTCACGCACGTTGGAGCCAATCAATGAAGTGTCCGGATGAAACAGGATGGTGCCTTGCCGGTTGACAAGCACCGCGTAGCCGGCATCACCAAGCGTGATGGAGGCCAGCAATTTCTGGATGGCATTCAGGCTGATGTCCATCCCGGCAACCCCCTCGAAATCGCCGGAACGAACGGGGGCAATGGCGGACAGAACCGTTTCACCGGTTTCTGCGTCCTGATAGGTGCCGGTAAACGAAGCCTTACCCTGATCCTGGGCCTGCTTGTACCAGGGCCGTTGCCGGGGATCAAAATCGGCCGGCAAGCCGCGCTCGGTTTCCTCGGAGCGCATGATCATACGGCCGCCGGTGGTGCCGACATAGACGTCTTTCGCGCCACTTCCCGCCGTCATGGCATTCATCATGGTGCGCACCTGCCTTTCCACACGAATGGCGGTCAGTGCTCCAGCTGTCGCTTCGGTCATGTCCAGTCGGGTGTTGAGCCAGTCAGCAATACTGGCGGTGCTTTGCTTTACCGCATCATCCAGCATCGCAAAGACGTAGGTATCAGTGGTGCTCTGCAGGCGGCGATCTGCGGTATAGGTAAAAACGGCCATGATCACAATGATCAATACGCCGACGGCAATCAGAAGCTTCTGACCGAATGAAAGTTGCACAGTATCGGTTCCTCCAGAGGTTGAGCGGGACGCGATCATAACGGACCGGCGCGGCCATCGCTGTTACTGAGTGTTTCGGCTAATACCGGAAAGTCTTTAGTGTCGGAGTTATCCCCGTGGCCCCCTACTCTGCTAAAATCCGATACATCGTCGCCTTATGCCGATACCGGACACTCACGGAGAACGTTTGAATGGCCCATGAAGATCTGCACCTCAACCTGCGCAACCTCACTCTTGAAGACTATAGTCAACTTCAGGAGTTGATGGACGATGTTTACGACGATATCGGGGGTGCATGGCCAAAAGAAACCATCAAAGCACTGGTCGAGCAGTTTCCCGACGGCCAGATCTGTATTGAAGAAAGCGGGCACCTGGTTGCCGTGGCACTGACCGTCTGCGTGAAGTACGAGCGGTTCAGCAATCCGCACGCATACGACGATCTTATCCTTCGCAATGAAAAACTCTGGCATAACCCGAACGGCGACTCCCTCTACGGTCTCGATGTGTTCATTCATCCGGAATATCGAGGCTATCGCCTGGGCCGGCGACTGTACGAAGCCCGGAAAGAACTCTGCCGTTCCATGAACCTTCGGGCCATTCTGGCTGGTGGCCGGATTCCGAACTATTTCAAGTACGCCGAACAGTACACCCCGGAAGAATACATCCAGCGGGTAGACCGTAAGGAAATCTACGATCCGATTCTGAGCTTCCAGCTCTCGAACGATTTCCAGGTTACCCGGCTGATGCACAAATACCTCCCGGAGGACGAAAAGTCTCTGGGCTATGCCACCCTGCTGGAGTGGCGAAACATTCTTTATTTGCCACCTTCGTCTGTACTCAATGTGAAGAAAACACAGGTACGAATGGGGGCAGTTCAATGGCAGATGCGGGAATTCACCTCGGTTGAAGAGGTTCTGAAGCAGGTCGAGTACTTCGTCGATGCGCTTTCCGATTACAAAAGTGATTTTGCGCTGTTTCCGGAGTTCTTCAACGCCCCGCTGATGGGCCTGACTGACCAGATGGACCAGACCCGGGCAATTCGTTTCCTGGCGGGATTCACCGAGCAGTTCCGTAACGAAATGTCGGAAATGGCCGTCAGTTACAACATCAACATCATCACCGGCTCAATGCCGTTGATTGAAAATGACCGGGTTTACAATGTGTCCTACCTTTGCCATCGGGATGGCCGGGTGGATGAACAACGGAAAATTCACATCACCCCCCATGAGCGGCGCGACTGGGTGATCGAAGGCGGTGATCAGTTCAAGGTGTTTGAAACCGACGCCGGCCGGGTGGCCATTCTGATCTGCTACGATATCGAGTTTCCGGAACTGGGCCGTATGGCCGCCAGTGATGAAGTGGACATCATCTGCGTACCCTTCTGGACCGACACCAAAAACGGTTACCTGCGTGTTCGCCATTGCGCTCAGGCTCGCGCCATCGAAAACGAATGTTATGTGGTGATCACAGGCAGTGTCGGAAACCTTCCGAAGGTAGAGAACCTGGACGTCCAGTACGCCCAGTCTTCGGTGTTTTCACCTTCTGATTTCGCGTTTCCCCACGATGCCGTGATGGCGGAAACCACGCCCAATACCGAGATGATCATGTTCTCGGATATGGACCTGGAAAAACTCAAGCTGGTTCGGAATGAGGGCTCCGTCACCAACCTGAAGGACCGCCGGGTGGATCTTTACGAACTGAAAACCCGGTGATTTGCTCTTGAATTGACGAGCCAGTGTTGAATAACTCCATGAAGGGGTTCTGGTAGATGACTGACGGCATTGCCAAAAGGTTTCAGCCCGTCTATTGTTTAAATTGTGTTCACAGTCTTTGACCGCACAGAAAGGCAGAGAAAACGCTTCATGAACGAAGAACTACCGGACATCGTTGCCCGCTTTCGCTTTCGCCACGGCCTTTTCCGTCGAGAACAGGTTGAAGCTCGTCTGTACGAGCTAGATAGCTACGGTTGTGTGATGAAAACCGACAAGCTGTTTGAGCCGGGTGACACGGTGACTCTCGACCTGGTTATGGACATGCCGTTTGAGAAAATTCGTGCCGAAGGCATCCCCGGCCTCGTCACAGAAAAAAGAAAGCACTGTAGCAATTTCTTCTACTCAATTGATTTTGCTAACCTTGATGCGAGAGATGACTCGCCGCAGTCCGAGAAATTGCGCCGCATCCGTGAAGTCCTGCTGAAAAAACAGAGCCTCAAATCCCGCAGGACCTCCGGCCCTGCATCCGCGATGAGGCAACTGGCCTGAATTCGTTCCACCCCAACATGCCCCGTGCCCGTAAGGAGACAATCCATGGCGAAGAAAGCCAAACCAAGCGTTGATAAGATCGTCAAGAAAGTGAACAAGGAGTTTGAAAAGGCATCCTCCCAGATCGAAAGTCTGATCACCGATGCGCTAAAGCAGTTCGACCATCTGCAGCATCAGGTTCAAGACCCGGTTCGCAAACTGCTCAAAGAAGTGGATGAGCTGCGTGAACGGGAAATGACCCGCTTTAACGAAGAGTTCGAACGCCGCATGAATGAGTTCCACGAACTTCAGGCCAGCCTGTTGGACAAACTGGGCATCGCGTCTAAAGAAGTGGGAAAGGATGCCAAAAAAGCAGCGGACACCGTCGCTGGCAAGGCCAACAAAGCTGCCAAAACAGCCTCACCAGCCAAGCCCAAGCCTGCGGCCAAGAAAGCCCCGGCCAAGAAGCCTGCAGCGAAAAAGCCGGCCGCCAGCAAGGCTAAGCCTGTCGCAGCCAAGGCCGCCAAACCGGTCGACAAATCTGACCTCACCAAGGTCAAGGGCGTCGGTCCGGCCACTGCCAAGAAAATGAAAGAGGCGGGCATTACCTCCATTGAGCAGATTGCCAACCCGAGTGATGCTGACAAGCAAAAACTCGAAGCCTTCAAGAGCATCAAAGGCTTTAACGAGCTGTCCGCAGAAGCGAAAAAAGTGCTGTAA
The DNA here is from genome assembly GCA_035303925.1 of Marinobacter sp. Lineage (GTDB taxonomy): Bacteria > Pseudomonadota > Gammaproteobacteria > Pseudomonadales > Oleiphilaceae > Marinobacter. The sequence goes on from DATGQY010000101.1 coordinate 15,271, forward strand.
CAGTGCTACTGAAGGGCGAGCGCCAAAGCCTGTTCAAGGCTCTGGCGCTCCCGTTCTGGCGTAAACGAAGCCGCGAGTTTGATAACCTGTTTTTTTAGCTCCGCGAGAAATTCAGCGTCCGTTTCTGCACGATTCATAAGCTCAGCAAGTGTTCTGTCATCCCTCGCAGGAAAGTATCCGGGGTAGTCTTCTCCCAGGAGTCCCCTGTTTCCCGGAATATCCGATGCCAGAATTGGTAATCCCGCCCTGCATGCTTCAGAAACCACGTTAGCCCCACCTTCCATAACCGAGCTGATCACCATCAAACTGCTGATGGCCATCAGATTCGCAAGTTCAGGTTTGTTCAACTCGCCCAGCCAATGAAACCTCGGATTATCCCTGCTTTCCTGCAGCGCTTTATCCCGCCATTCATCGTTGTGAGGCTTACCAGCACATGAAACGATTACCTGGGAGTCCTGCGGAAGACGGCGGCTGGCAAATGCGGCTCTCAAAGAGTCCTTTTCATCGCGAAGGTGGCCGATCACACAAATGTTGAACTGGCCGGGTTCCAGGCGGGAACCACCGGGACGCTGTGGTTTTTCAGCCGACTGCCGGAGTGTCAGCAGTTTGCTCCGGTATCGTTCCGGGATGTCGAGGCCTACCAGGTCATGCAGACCAATCAGCAGATCCGCCTTGTCCATCGACGCGTAGGTTACCTCCAGATACTCGTGCTGATGGAAGTAGATATCGGTGCCAGTGAGCACGACGATCAACGGCTTGTCTGGCCACTGCCGCCGAAAGTCCTCCACGGCTTTGGCGCTGCGCCAGGCATGCAGTGCGATGAGTACATCGCACGCCTCACCCTGATAGTCGGTGAGCACATCAACCTCGTGCCCGGATTCATGCAGTAGTCCTTGCCAACGCATGGCCGTTGCCCGGTTGCCGGCTTTAGAGTCAGGTCCTGCAGGAGTAACAATGATGATGTTCATGGCAGCCACGAATGAAATGTTCCGGAATTCTGCACGGGCCAATGCTCCAGGTAAAGCATTGCTACGTATACCGGTTCAGAGTTGAGGCAAATCAAGGTATCCTGAATCGGCATTTGGCGTCTGCCTGCCTCCCGTAAAGAATCCAATACAAAGGAATGAATACCATGGCGATGAAAAATTTCCGCAATTGGCTGGCTACCGGCCTGCTTTCAATGTCCATTTTTTCTGCGGCTCAGGCAGAGACCTTCGTATTTACTGCCATCCCTGACGAAGACGAAACCAAGTTGGTTGAGCGCTTCCAAGGTGTTGCCGACTACCTGTCGGAAGAGCTGGATGTGGATGTCCGCTATATCCCGGTGAAATCCTATGCGGCGGCTGTCTCTGCGTTCCGCAATAACCAGGTGCAGCTGGCCTGGTTCGGTGGTTTGTCCGGCGTGCAGGCCCGCCGTCTGGTGCCAGGCTCTGAGGCCATCGCCCAGGGCGTTGAAGACGAAGCCTTTGTCACCTACTTTATTGCCAATACCAGTACCGGCATTGAGCCCGCCAAAACCCTCGAAAGCCTTGAAGATGGCCTTCGCGGCAAAACCTTCACGTTCGGCTCCAAAGGCTCCACTTCCGGTCGTTTGATGCCTGAGTTCCATCTTCGTGACACGTTTGACGAAGCGCCGGAAGCGCTGTTCTCCCGCGTCGGCTTCAGCGATAACCACACACGCACCTTGAGACTGGTTGAAGCGGGCACCTACGACGTTGGCGCACTGAATTTCCAGGTATGGGAAAAAGAACTGTCAGATGGCAATATCGATACCGACGCCGTCAAAGTGATCTGGAAAACTCCGGCCTACCCGGACTACCAATGGACAATCCGCGGCGATGTAAACGATACCTTTGGTGACGGCTTCAAAGAGAAAGTCACCAAAGCGCTTCTTGAGCTGGATGACCAGAGCCTGCTGGAAAGCTTCCCGCGCTCAGGCTTCATTCCTGCCTCCAACGAAGATTACGAGCCCATCCGTCAAACCGGTGAAAACATCGGAATTCTCGATTGATGTCAGGATTTGACTTCCACGGCCTGACGGCCAGCTTTGAAGGACAGCGGGTGATTGGCCCGCTGTCTCTTCACGTCAAAGAAGGCCAGCACGTTGCGCTGGTCGGTAAAAGTGGCGCCGGGAAATCAACACTGATCCGGCTGCTCTACGACCGACTGAACCAGCAGGCCTCGCTGATCCCCCAGGGCCTTGGCCTGGTGAACGCTTTGCCGGTGTTTCATAACATCTACATGGGCCAGCTCGATCAGCACCCCACCTGGTACAACACGCTCACGCTGATCCGGCCCTTCCAGAAAGACAGAGTGTCGGTCAAAGCGTTGCTGGGCGAACTCGATATCTCCGAAAAGCAGTGGGTTCCGGCAGCGACGTTATCCGGTGGCCAGCGCCAACGGGTAGCAATTGCCCGGGCACTGTACCGCCAGGCGCCTGTTTTACTGGCTGATGAGCCAATCTCCGCGCTCGACGGCCCTATGGCGCAGCTGGTTATGCAACTGCTGACCCGGCGATTCAACACCAGCATCATTGCTTTACATGACATTGAAATGGCCCTGGCCTATTGCGACCGGATAATCGGCATTCAGGACGGGCAGGTCGCTCTGGATGAGCCGGCGAAGAACCTGGCACCGTCTGACATCGTGTCGCTTTACTGACAGGCCCATACCTGACCATGTTCGCCTACCCGACCGTTCGCACCAGCTTTATCTTCCTTGCCATTGCACTGGCAGGTCTGCTGGTGGCCGACATTGCGATCACGACGGCGAATCCCTGGCAGGACCTGGGGCGCCTGTTCATGGGTGTGGCGACGCCCAATTTCTTCAGTACCGAAGGTCTGTTGACGGCCCTGCTGAGAACCGTCGCCTTCGCGTTTGTCGGGGTAACACTCGGCAGTCTCTGTGGTTTCCTGCTGGCACTGGGCTATCGTTTTCTACCGGTTCGCATGTTCTGCGCGTTTATCCGGTCTATTCACGAACTCTTCTGGGCGCTTATTTTCCTTCAGTTTTTCGGGTTCCATCCTCTCACCGGTGTGCTGGCCATCGCCATTCCCTACTCTGGCATCTTTGCAAAGGTGTACTCCGAGATTTTTGAGGAAGCCGACCCTGAACCCGGCCGGCTTTTGCCGCCCGATACGAGCGCGATCTCAGCGTTTCTCTACGCCAGAATTCCGGATTGCTGGGTTCAGATGCGGACTTACACGGCCTACCGCCTTGAGTGTGGTCTACGTTCGTCTGCCATTCTCGGGTTTGTCGGTTTGCCGACTCTCGGCTTCTATCTGGAATCCTCGTTCTCTCAGGGGCTGTATTCCGATGCCGGCGCCATGCTGATTCTGTTTTACATCTTTATCGCTACCATGCCCCTGTGGGTCCGCCCCAAACTGCTGCCTCTTTATATTCTCGCGGCACCGTTCTTCCTGGGTGACGGTTTGCCGATTGTCTGGGGTAACGTGGAGCGCTTCTTCACAGAAGACATTGTCCCGGCCCCCATTCGTAACGGTGAAGGCCTTGGGGCGTTGTCTGCCTGGTTTGGTGATGTCATGGTGAATGAGGCCCTGCCGGGTATCTGGAATACCGTGGTGCTTACCCAAATAGCCCTGGTGGCAACAGGCATACTGTCATTACTCGCCTTTCCGCTGATCTCCAGGCACTTCGGCGGACCGGTTCGCCGCACATCCGGTCATGTCTTGCTGGTCATTGCCCGCTCTACCCCGGAGTACATTCTTGCCTATATTCTGTTGCAACTTTGGGGGCCATCCATGTTGCCGGCGGTGGTCGCCCTGGCACTCCACAACGGCGGGATTATCGGGCACCTGATCGGTCGGCAGACCAATACCATTCAGCTTCGGCCAGACGCACCAACAGGATTTTCCCGATACAGCTGGGAACTGGTTCCAAGGGTGTACCGGTCCTTTCTCGCCTTCCTGTTCTACCGTTGGGAAATCATCATGCGGGAAACCGCCATTCTCGGCATTCTTGGCATCTACACTCTCGGGTTCTATGTTGACAGTGCCATCCAGAACATCCGCTTTGACCGGGCGATGATCCTCATCCTGATTACCGCATTACTAAACATTGGGGTTGATGCCCTGGGCCGCTACATCCGGCGTAAGCTGGCCCTGCAAACCATGCCCACCTGCTAGTGTCCCGTCTGGCTGGGATAGACGTCACAAATCCATAAGCTCGATGAATTTCCGTTCCCGAATTGCGGCATGCATTGCTGTAGCGCTCCGTTACATACTGTTACACTTTGGTCACTACGGTCACATCAAGCTATGAACTCGGGAAACGAACATGATGGTCAACGGACTGGTCACGGTTACCCAACTTGGGCTCCTGCTCCTGCTGGGGCTACTGGGCCTTCGAATGTACACTCTAGCGCGAACCGAGCCGCTGCAACGCACTGTCGCAGTCACTGCAGATGCAGCAGGCTTCCACAATGGGCCGGTACGTTCTGGAGCGGGTATCAAGCGCAAAGAGCCCCGGCAGAATGCAGTGGCTAGTCGGATCGACCGTACCGAGCTTTTCACCCAACTGCACATTCTGGCAGGCCTTCAGGACAGGGACTGTCGGGTCAAAGGACTGGTATTGGCTGAAGCTCCTGAGGCGGTGCGCACCTACGCGGCAGCGTGGCTTTATGGCGCCAGCTGTGCGTTGAGCCATAAACCGGTACGTCACTCCGAGGCGCTCGCGGGCATGGTAGCGGGTATCGTCAGTCGTAAAACTGGCATTCGGCAACCCGAAGCCTTGCAGGCTATTTCAACACTGACATCCAGCAGTGTTTTGCTGGCGTGCTATCGTGCGGGACTTGAAGGGGCGGAATTCTGGCAGGTGAACCACTATGTGCCTGCCAGTTCCAGTCTCTATGAGGTAGTAACCAGTAACGCGTTTATCTGACGTTTTCCAGTTCCCAGCCGGTACCAAGGGATACGGTTTCCCGGCTGGTTTCATCGTCAGCCGGTGTGCCGGCAATCACCGGTTTGGTGAAACCGCCCTCTTCCGCGTGCTTCATGGAATCGACATCGACTGACCGTACCAGCCAGGATTTACCATCAACTGTCACCCGGGCGCGATGCGTCAGGCCGAATACAAATCGGCAGTAGTCCAGTTTAAGCTGTAACAGATCCTGCTCTGCTTTCTGAATTTTGCGCAGTAGCACCTTCTGAACACTTTCCGCGTAGTCCATCACTCTGTCCCTGGAAGTACCAAAATTTTACGGAATTTAACTACTTTTGCGCTCTGAAGACCAGTGTCAAAGGCACATTTCCCAACTTTTCCTGGCCGCTCTGCAAATCTACCCGCCACACCATTTCGCCACCGGTGGTGCAAAATGGGGCGGTGAATTCAGCAGTGAAATCTGAAGCGGATTGCTGCCGCAAAGGAATGGGGTACTCCCCCATGTACATCGATTCGCCTCTCAGCACCGCCAGAAAACGATCCGGTGCCTGAGGGCTGGTAATTGCAAGTCGGTAAACCTGGCCTTGCGTGCCGAGTTCTCCGGGTGTCAGGCTGGCTTGCCAATCCCCTTCCGGAGTTGACCAGACACAGGGCTCTTGTAACAGATTGCACTCGGAGTATGTCGCACTGCCGTCTGAATCAACGAGGTAGCGTGGGCCAAAAACCACCAGTAGCGCCACGGCGACGATAAGGCCAACTGCTGCAATCGGTCGTAACATCTTCAGCCTCAGCAAGGGGGAAACCGGCATTATGGGGATAAATCCGGACATAGCAAAGGTTTCTAAACTGCCGCCAGCATGAGAAAATGTGCGGCTTTCTGGTTTGAACCACTCACAAAACAGGATACACACCCGTGCAGCCGGACATTTCCGTAAAGCATCTGAACAAGATCTACGAAGATGGCTTTCAGGCTCTGAAAGATATCAACCTGGAAATCTTCCCGGGTGAAATCTTCGCCCTGCTTGGCCCCAATGGCGCCGGCAAAACCACGCTGATTTCCATTATCTGCGGCATCGTCAACAAAAGCAGCGGCGAGGTGACCGCTTCCGGGAACGACATCGTCAAAGACTATCGCAAAGCCCGAGAAGCCATCGGCCTGGTTCCCCAGGAGTTGAACACCGATTCTTTTGAAACTGTCTGGGATGCGGTGTCTTTCAGCCGGGGCCTTTTCGGTAAGCCGCCCAAGCCAAGCCATATCGAGAAAGTGCTGAAAGACCTTTCCCTTTGGGATAAGCGTAACAATCGTATTATGTCTTTGTCCGGCGGCATGAAGCGCCGGGTGATGATTGCCAAAGCACTTTCCCATGAACCCCGCATTCTGTTTCTGGATGAACCGACGGCCGGCGTTGACGTTGAGCTTCGGCGGGATATGTGGGAAATGGTGAGAAAGCTCCGCGAAAATGGCACCACCATCATTCTGACCACCCACTACATTGAAGAAGCAGAAGAAATGGCCGATCGCATCGGCGTGATTCGTCAGGGCCAGATCATTCTGGTTGAAGACAAAGACCGCCTGATGTCAAAACTCGGTAAAAAGGAACTGCGCCTGCAACTTCAGAACAAGCTGGAAGCGATTCCCGGTGAGCTCACCCTGGAGCCGGTTGAATTGACGGATGACGGTTTTGAGTTGATTTACACCTTTGATTCGCAAAAACAGCAGGCCGGTGTCGCCAGGCTGTTGCGTACGCTTGGCGACTTGGGCATTGAGTACCGGGATCTGCAAACCCGGGAAAGTTCCCTGGAAGAGATTTTCGTGGGCCTGGTGCACGAGTAAGCGCGTACCTGAATGGCGCTTACCTGAACGGAGAGAGCAATGAATCTTTACGGTGTAAAAGCAATCTACAAGTTCGAGATGGCGCGCATGCGACGCACACTGATGCAGAGCGTGTTGTCGCCGGTTATCTCTACCTGCCTGTATTTCGTGGTATTCGGGTCGGCCATTGGCTCTCGTATGGGCGATATCGACAACATCAGCTATGGTGCCTACATCATTCCGGGCCTAGTCATGCTGTCGCTGCTGATGCAAAGCATCTCAAACGCTTCATTCGGCATCTATATGCCCAAATTTTCCGGCACCATCTACGAAGTACTCTCAGCCCCGGTCTCCTATCTGGAGATCGTACTGGGGTACGTTGGTGCGGCGGCCACCAAATCCGTGATTCTGGGCCTGATCATTTTGGCAACAGCCCGGCTGTTTGTGGATTATTCGGTACTTCATCCCTTCTGGATGCTGGCGTTCCTGACGCTCACTGCGGTCACCTTCAGCCTGTTCGGATTTATCATCGGTATCTGGGCGGACGGTTTTGAAAAACTGCAAATTGTGCCGATGATGATTGTCACACCGCTGGTGTTCCTCGGCGGCACCTTCTATTCGATCGACATGCTGCCTGAAATATGGCAAACCATCAGCCTGTTCAACCCTGTGGTATATCTGATCAGCGGCTTTCGCTGGGCGTTTTATGGCGTGTCTGACGTGCACATCGGCGTCAGCGTGGGTATGACCCTCATGTTCCTTGGGCTCTGCCTGACCACCATCTGGTGGATCTTCAAAACCGGATACCGGCTGCGTTCATGAAGCCCTGGTTGCCTGCCCTCATTCCGGCCTGTGCTCTGGTACTTGCCGGATGCGGTGCAGTGGATGCGGGAGAACCCGTTCAGCTTCCCACGACTCAAGCATGCTTTGTGAGCGGCGCAAGTGGCTTCCCGGTCTCCCTGGAAGTGGCCAGTGATAATGCCGCCCGACAGAAAGGCCTGATGGGCCGGAAGGAGCTCGCGGAGAACGCCGGCATGCTGTTCCAGTACCAGGAGCAAAGGCCTGCGAGCTATGGCTTCTGGATGTTCAAGACGCTCATCCCGCTCGATATCGCTTACCTGGATGACCAGGGCGTGATCGTCAGTATGCGCCATATGCATCCCTGCGCATCATCACGTGGCACTGATTGCCCCAGCTATCCTGCTGGCGAGCCGTTCTGGAACGCAGTGGAAATGAAGGCCGGCTACTTTGCAGACCGGGGCATCAGCCCGGGTGACCGACTTGCCTGGCCGGCCACCGACTGTCCGCCCTGATCATCGATGGCGCCACTCCGGGTTGCGCTTATCCAGGAACGCCGAAATACCTTCCTGGGCATCGTCCGCCGCAACATTCGCCGCCATCACCTCAGCGGTATAGCTGTAGGCTTGATCCAACGGCATTTCGAGTTGGCGGTAGAAGGCGGATTTTCCAACTTTCAGGGTATGGCCGGATTTTCCGGCAATCACCGTAGCCATTCCGTATACCGTCTCATCCAGCAGGCCGGGATCAACAACACGGTTGACCAGCCCGATACGCTCGGCCCGCTCGGCATCAATCATTTCGCCTGTCAGCAGCATTTCCATCGCGTGTTTGCGAGACACATTGCGGGACAACGCAACCATGGGGGTCGAGCAGAACAGACCGATGTTCACGCCCGGGGTAGCAAATCGGGCGCCACTCTCGGCCACGGCCAGATCACAGCTGGCCACCAACTGACACCCGGCCGCGGTTGCCACACCTGAAACGCGTGCAATGACAGGCTTGGGCAAATTGACGACCTGCTGCATAACCTTGCTGCACTGCCGGAACAGCGCCAACTGAAACGCCTGACTGTCAAACTGCTCCCGCATTTCACGCAGATCATGCCCTGCACAAAACACATTCCCCGCAGAAGCGAGCACAACCACCCGAGACGACGTATCGCCGGCAATGTCATCCAGCACCGTCGACAGGGCTTCAAGCATCGCCATCGACAAGCTGTTCCTGCGCTCGGCTTGGTTCAGAGTGATCGTGGTGACGCCGTTAGCCGTGTGAACCTTCACCAGGCCTTCATTTGAAACATTCATCGCAAAATTCTCCAGATGTGATCTGACCTCAGTATCACCAAGCAATACCACCCTGTCGAACCGACTTTGGGCGAACAGCCGTATTAGCCTTTCGGCTAATACGGAGTTCTTATTGATCATTTGTTAGGCTAATCTGACGACTGTATGTAGATGTACGCTACATGAATCTCTACCCAGGACGGTTGGGTGACGATCAACACCGACGGACGCGCAGGATTCAGCGATACCCTCGGCTTCGGAATAACCGTCACATGAAACCCGGTTCACACTCACTGATTCCCTCGTTCCTCGTCTTTCTTGCCGGGTTGTTACTGCTTGCTATCGCCGCTCTCTTTCTCATCGAACGAACAGTCTTCCTGCCGGTACTGCTCGACGGCGAGCGCGATCTTGCCGAACGGGAGCTGAGCCGCATCACCAATGCCCTCGGACAGAGTCAGAATGCTCTGATCGCCCAAACCCGGGATTGGGCGCACTGGGATGATACCCATGCTTTTGTTCAGGGTAACGATTACAATTACACCTCGACCAACTTCAGCCGCGAGATGTTTGAAGACCTGCAGGATCAGGCCATGATCTACTTTTCGCCGGATCGTCAGCCTTTATGGATCGCAGGTATTGATCCAGACACCGATGCCTACACCACTTGCACAAGCGCAGCAGATGACTGCCGCTGGGCGGCTCCGTTTGTGGACGTGTTACGCCCCTTTCTTCGCAACGTGCCGCCATCCGGGCTGGGTCTCAATCTCGCCCTGCCCTGGCCTGCTCTCGCCGGCATTGCACCCATCCTGAGAACCGACCGCAGTGGCCCGGCGCATGGCTGGTTGGTCAAGCTTAAGTTGATTGACGAGCGCCTGAGCGGACTGATCGACGAACAAACCGGACTACCGGTTACGATATCCGCTCAGAGCCCGGGCCATACGCCGGAGAAAGGTATTACCCTGATCCGTGAACCCGACCAGTTGCATACCAGCACACCACTGACAACCCACACGGAAGGGCCATCCCTGCAACTGAGCACGGTAATTCCCCGCCAACGGTTTCAGACAGCGGCCAGGATCTTTCGCTACTCCCTGGCGTGGACTGCTGTCTTATTGGTGGTGGTAATGGCCGTGGTGGTGGCGCTTCTGGCATTCATTGTACTGAAACCCCTGAACCAACTTACCCGATTCACCAGCGGCCAGCAGCGGGTCAATGCGATGCTGGAAGGCAAAACAGACGGCGACGTACCACTAACTCTGCTGAAGCGACAGGATGAGTTCGGTAACCTGGCCCGTCACTTTCAGCGATTGCTGGATCATCAACGCAACCAGGCCGCGATGCTGCTGGAGCTCTCCCAACACGATCCGCTCACGGGCCTGGCCAACCGCCGACTGTTTGATGCAAGGCTGAACGCTGAACTGATTGACGTTTCAAAGGGCCCGACGTCAGTACTGATGATCGACATTGACCATTTCAAACGCTACAACGATCACTACGGTCACCCGGAAGGTGATGCCTGCCTGATTAAGGTGTCTGAAGCGATGGAGCAATCCCTGTTCCGGCCCGGTTATCTGGTTGCCCGAACCGGCGGCGAAGAGTTCAGTGCGCTCCTGCCTGACACCACGGAGGAAGAAGCCACTGAACACGCTGAAACACTGCGCCAGGCAATTATTGATCTTGCCATACCCCATGAGGACTCACCCGTGTTGAAGGTGGTGTCAGTCAGTATTGGTGTGGCCGTCTGCGAGGGACCAAGGCGTCAGTCAGGCTCCGCCCTGATGCGAAATGCCGATCAGGCGTTATACAAGGCCAAGGAAGGTGGCAGAAACCGGGTGGCGATGTTCGGGCAGGATGTGTCTGACGAAACGAACTAGCGTGCTTTTAGCTGATGGTGCCCGGAGCCGGAATCGAACCGGCACGACCTTGCGGTCGAGAGAGTTGGGTCGCTTACCAGCGCCAAAAAAGAGGACACCAATAAGCTCCCACCGAACCGTACGTGCTACTTTCATAGCATACGGCTCTCCAGCAGACTCCATCAAGCAGGAATGTAAACAAGCTCTGACAAGCTAAGCCCGTCATATCTTCCCGCATGTACCTCGTTATGACATTTCCGGCACAAGGGTACTTGCTTCCTGTTAATGGCGCTTAATATTCGATTAAATCCTTTCGTAATATCCTTGTTGCCTTTACGTAGTGCTCGAAGGTGATGCATTTCCACCTTGTCATTGCTCCCACAGACCATACAAGGACTTCCCAAGCGCGAGCGGGTCAATTTGAAGGTCAAGGCATTTAGTTGGTCCATGTCCAGTTCCCTGTGTGACGCCTTTTTCGGCATCTGCCACTGTTTGGGAGTCCAGAACCTTACCTTTTTTTCCTTCCCCTTTGCGTCTTTATACGTAATGGTTGGAAAGACACCAATAACTGAGATGGTTTTTGGGAGACTCCGTCTGTGTTTGTGACTCAGCGTCATAAGACACGAGTACTGGAGAATGTACATGACCCATGACAGTTTATAGGCATTGTCACACACGCAGTAGTAATTGTAGATCCCCCTCCAAACTGCATTAAAGCTCATGACAATGTCATGATCAGTCGAAGCCACCAGTGACTTCTTGGAGCACGGGAAGAACTCTTTGTTACCCTTCGTATGGCAATAACCCTTCTGCTGGAGCTTTTGCACGATCTCCTTCACAGGGACATCAACTCTCGGCTGCCATCCAGTTGTTCGCTTCATTGTTGTGCGTTTACCGTCGGTTTTCACCATTCGGCGTCTCACGGAGCTTCCTACAGAGAGGTTAAAGCTCAGAAATTTTGCAGCACGATCCTTAGCGTTGGTTATTAAAGTCTTTTCCTTCGACAGTTCCAGCTTGAGTTTCTCGTCCAGAAATTTGGCCGCCTGCTCTTTGAGCCGCTTTGCTAATCTCTTTGGTCCGGTCACCCCAATGATCCAGTCGTCTGCATACCTAACGTAGCGAATGCGTATAAAGCTCGGATCATTGACCATCACCGTAGGCATATTCTCAGCCCTACGCGACAGCTCTATTATCTCTTCATCATCCGGCTCGGCTTTGCCATTTTTTATCAAATATTCTTTCTTTCTGATAATTGACCGCCATTCGGGATTTGGCTTCCTTTTTTTACCTTTAGTGAGCCGTTTCTGAGTCTTTTCTACCCATATATCAAACTCGTGAAGGTAAATATTGGCGAGTATCGGGCTGATAGTGCCACCCTGTGGAGTCCCAAGCTTACTCGGGGTCAAAGACCCGTTTTCTTCTCTTATCCCTACTCTAAGAAACTTCCATATAAGGTTAATAAATCTCTCATCCTTGATTCGTTGCCGAAGCAGTTGAATCAACGTATGATGATCGATATTGTCAAAGAAGCCTTTAATGTCTCCCTCGATTAACCAGGTTGCTCCTTGCCAGCTAGTGTACTCCTTAATGGCAGTATGGCAGCTCCTACTAGGCCTAAATCCATGACTAGCTTCATTAAAGCTAGGCTGTTCAGGGGAGTCGTAGATGGATTCTAGTATCTCTCGAATCATCTCTTGAACAATTTTATCCCGAGGAGAAGGGATTCCCAAAGGCCTCGTTTTACCGTTAGCTTTTGGTATGTTCTTCCTCCTGACTGGTATGGGTTTATATGATTCATTTCGAATCGAATCACACAATTTCTCCATCATCGTCAGCGACGTACTGTCCAAGGTGAGCCCGTCATCGCCTGCCGTCATATTACCGGCATCGGACTTAATCCTTTCGTAAGCAATAACCGCGAAGTCGCGATTACACACTAGCCTGAAGAGGTCGTCGTTTACCCATTTTGGGTTTCGATTCAACCGTTTCAGCGTTGCCAGTCTTTCAATGATCCTCAATAAGCTCTCCAGCTTGATCAGTTATCCAACTAGCGTCGTCTACCTATGGCCCTTCTGAGACACAACCTTCTCAGATTGCTATCCCCCTTCCGTATTAGGAAAGTAATGGTGCCACGGGCGGGACTTGAACCCGCACAGCCATTGGCCGAGGCATTTTAAGTGCCTTGTGTCTACCAATTCCACCACCGTGGCATCGCTCTACTATGACCATTCCGTGACCATATCGCTTGCGCAACTTAGGCCATCCCCGCGTTAATGCAGAAACGTCGCATAGGACTTAGGTATCCCTTTCGTCTTTGATAGCCCTCGCAGGGCCTACGCCTTAAGGGGAAGCTTTGGGAGGCCTTAAAATCTTACCTCCCAACCTTAAGGAATGGGGTCTCAGTGTCATTCCCCACCGGTAGCAGTGAACCGCGCTCAAACTAGGATTCAAGCAGTCTAGCTTTTACCATATCCTTTATACCTGCCTCTCCACCTTATTAACACGTCTGGTTTTGAGACTTTTCACGTCATGCTACGGTCCCCGCCAATTGGCAAATGTAATTTCCATTTTTTCCAATTGGGGAATCAGTTACCTGATTCTCACAAGTTTCCTTGCCGAGTAAGACGCTGGTTTATCTACTTCACTTCCAGTAGAGATGCATGCCTGCATCATCGTTCCTGCACCCTCTACGGGCGCACTTTTAAGTCTCTTGTGTCTACCAATTTCACCATCCGGGCATCGGAGGGGAAAATCTGAAGGCCGGAATTGTATAAGGCCCGGTAGCCTAACGCAATTCCGATGCTGTGGTTCGCAGAAGAATTGCCCATTTCCCGCGAAAAAATACCTATTCGAGCGGTTTTGTCGCCCTGCCCTTGTAGATATACCCGGCAATTTTCGGCGCGTTGGGCATGTAGAGGTTTTCCAGTTCCTGGATTTCAAACCCGGCTTGCGCGATCAAATCCGCAATATGCCGATTCAGATGACAGCCTCCAGCCAATTTGCGCCAACCCGGGGTGATACGATGTTGCCAGGTACGGGTACTGCCTTGAGGGGCCTCTCCATGCTCCAGAAAGAGCAGATCGCCACCCGGCTTCAACACGCGCTTCATCTGTAACAGGGCGGTGTGCCAGTCGGGAATGGTGCACAGAGTAAAGGTCAGCAATACCGTGTCGACGGAGTCGTCTTGCAGCGGAATCTTCTCGCCCGGCAAGTCCAGCCACTCTACCCTGACTGGCGTCCGGCTCAGATTCCCGACCGCTTTGCGGCGCATCCCTTCAGACGGTTCCAATCCGTAAACCATTTCGACCTGGGTTCGGTCATAGAACTCCAGATTGGTACCTGAGCCCATGCCCACTTCCAATACCCGGCCTTTGGCTCTGGGCACTATCTGGCTACGGAGTTTCATCACCTGGCCCATTGAGCAGGCCTTGTCTATGATGTGCGGAAGTATCCGGTTCTCGTAAAAGCTCATCGGGTGACCGTCGTTATGTTAGGTTGTCGTTGTTTTATATCAAGGGTGCGACAAACTGCCCCATCGATTTTTGCTAGAATTTCAGTAGCATCATAATCAACTGCCGGTAATAACAACATAACAGAACCGACTAAGGCAGCGGCTGAGCGGATTTTCACCCGTTTGTTGTGACGTTTAAAGTTACCGGAGGTTCCCATGGAACTAGACCCCCTAATCCTATCGCGAATTCAGTTCGCGTTTGTCGTGTCATTTCACGCCATTTTCCCGGTATTCACCATCGGGCTCGCTTCCTACATAGCTGTTCTGGAAGGCCTGGCCTTCAAAACCCGCAATCCGGTCTGGATCAAACTGTCTGGCTTCTGGACCAAGGTCTTCGCCGTGGTATTCGGGATGGGGGTGGTTTCCGGCATTGTGATGTCGTTTCAGTTCGGCACCAACTGGAGCAACTTTGCCCAGGCGTCCGCCAACTTCCTGGGACCGATTCTCAGTTATGAGGTCATTACGGCGTTCTTCCTGGAAGCGGCGTTTCTCGGGGTTCTGTTATTCGGTCGTGACAAAGTGCCGCCGGGAGTGCACCTGTTCTCGGCCATTATGGTGGCCACAGGTACCTTTATCTCCTCCTTCTGGATTCTGTCGGCCAACAGCTGGATGCAAACTCCGGCCGGTACTGAGCTTCGGGATGGCGTGTTCCATGTGGTGTCATGGAGCGAGGCCATCTTTAATCCGTCATTCTGGTATCGCTTCAGCCATATGGGGCTGGCCTCCTTCCTGACCGGCAGCTTTGTGGTAGCAGGCGTCAGCGCCTGGTACCTGCTTAAAGGCCGGGAAGTAGAAGCCAACCGAAAAGCACTGTCCATGTGCTTGTGGCTGCTGCTGATCATTGCCCCCGCCCAGCTGATTGTGGGTGATTTCCACGGTCTGAACACCCTGGAACATCAACCCATGAAGGTGGCAGCGATGGAAGGTAACTGGGAAACCTCCCGCAATGTTCCCCTGCTGCTGTTCGCGATACCGGATCAGGAAAATCAGACCAACCATTTCGAAATTGGTATTCCCAGTATGGCCAGTCTCATCCTGACCCATGAATGGGACGGTGAAGTGCCAGGCCTGAACGAAGTAGCGGTAGAAGAACAACCTCCCGTGGCGATTGTGTTCTGGTCGTTCCGAATCATGGTCGGTCTGGGCATGCTGATGATACTGTTTGCGGTTACCGGCCTCTTACTGCGCCCCGGCGGCCGTTACTACCGTGCCCGCTGGTATCTGCAGGGGCTTCGTGCAATGAGCATCGCACCGTTCTTTGCAGTCCTGACCGGCTGGTTTGTGACCGAGGTGGGTCGCTCGCCCTGGCTGGTTTACGGCATCATGAGTCATGCCGAGTCAGTCACGCCGTCTCTGACCGGCGGCATGGCGCTGTTCACACTGATTGGCTACATCGTGGTTTACGCTGCTGTGTTTTCCGCCGGAGTGTACTATCTGATGCGGGTACTCTACGTGGGGCTGGAAGATGATGACGGCGACGCAGACAAGGAGAACGAGCGCCCTGCCCGGCCTCTGTCAGCCGCCCATGTTCCCTTTGAGATCGAGCCCGGTAAAGGCGCGGTGAACCACGTAAAACCTGTTATTGAAGGGGGGCAATCCTGATGGAACTGTTCGATCTTGCTCTCATCTGGGCGTTTATTATTGGTTTCGGCATCATCATGTATGTGTTGATGGACGGTTTTGACCTGGGGGTAGGCATTCTGTTTCCGTTTGCGCCCTCTGAACAGGACCGGGACACTATGATGAACTCGGTTGCTCCCGTTTGGGATGGTAACGAGACCTGGCTGGTATTGGGCGGCGCCGGTTTGCTGGCGGCCTTCCCGATGGTCTACAGCATCCTCCTCCCCGCTATGTATATTGGCGTATTCCTGCTGCTTGCCGGTTTGATCTTCCGCGGTGTGGCGTTTGAGTTCCGGTTCAAGGCCCGCAGTTCGCGCTATCTCTGGAACTGGTCGTTTGCCGGTGGCTCTACTGTTGCCGCCTTTGCACAAGGCGCCGTGGCAGGAGCCTACATTCAGGGCTTCAATACCGTAGACGGTGTTTATGTTGGTGGCGCGCTGGACTGGCTGACCCCGTTCACCGTGGTAACCGGCTTGGGCACCCTGGCGGGCTATGCGCTGCTGGGTTCTACCTGGTTGATCATGAAAACCGAAGGCCACCTGCAGGACTGGGCTTATCGGTTAACCACCCCATTACTGGCGGCGGTACTGATCATCTTCGGCATTATCAGCGTGTGGACGCCGTTTGTAGACGATATGGTCCGGGAACGCTGGTTCTCTACCCTGGGCGTTATCTGGATTCTGCCGGCGCTCACACTGCTGTGTGCCTTCCAGATATGGCGGTCAGTGCGTAACCGGTTTGAAGGGATGCCGTTTGTCGCCACCATGGGACTGTTTATCACCACCTATCTGGGCCTGGTTGTTAGCCGGTGGCCCTATATGATTCCGCCCGATTACACCCTTTGGGACGCGGCCTCTGCCTATGAATCCCAGCTGTTCCTGCTGTTGGGCCTGCTGTTCGTGATTCCCATCGTGCTGGTCTATACCGCCTGGACCTACTGGGTATTCCGCGGCAAGGTGCGTGCTGGCGAAGGGTACCACTGAGTGGAATCTCCGGCCCCGGCCGATGTCAGAAGCTGGCTGTCCGGGTTGGCCCGGGTCAGCCGGCGCTGGATTCAGGCAACGGTTCTGGCCGGCATTTTGGCCGGGCTGGCAACCATCGTCCAGATGGTTTTGCTGGCCTGGCTGGTTTACCAGGGAGTTATTGAAGAAAGAGCTGTTTCCACGCTCACGCCCTGGTTTTTTGCCCTCTTGGGCGTGCTCGTGTTGCGGTCTTTAGGCCAGGGATTACAGGCGCGTTTTGCGGCGCGCTGCAGTGAACAGGTTCGGCAGCACGCCCGACGACAGCTTCACGAGCATTGGCAGTCGCTGGGGCCCGTTGCCCTGGCTGACGCCTCCGCGGCTTCCCTTACCCGGGAGTGGCTTGATCACGTGGAAGCTTTGCACGGCTACTTTGCCCGCTTTTTGCCACAGATGACTCTGGCAACAGTCATACCTTTGTTTATTCTGATTCTGGTGTTCTGGCTGGATTGGCTGGCGGCCATTTTTTTACTGCTGTCTGCACCCCTGATTCCTTTGTTCATGGCGCTGATCGGCATGGGTGCTGAGAAAGTGAATCAGCAACACTTTGAAACCATCAGCCGGTTGTCGGGGCAATTTCTGGACAAGGTCCGGGGCCTGACCACGCTTCAGCTGTTTGACCAGACCAAACAGGCCAGTGAAACGCTCTACCAGCGATCCGACCAATACCGACACATCACCATGAAAACACTGAAGGTGGCGTTTCTGTCGTCTGCGGTGCTGGAATTCTTTGCATCGGTTGCCATTGCGGTGATCGCTATCTACATCGGTTTCGGACTGCTGGGATACATCAGCTTTGGCCCAAGTTCCGAGCTGACGCTGTTCTCCGGCCTGCTCATTCTTTTGCTCGCACCGGAGTTCTTTCAGCCCCTGAGAACACTCTCCCAACACTACCACGACAGGGCCGCTGCCCTGGGCGCAGGCGCCGAGATCCTGGCCAGGCTCGAGCAGCCGGCTCCCGGACCAACTGACCCTGCACCGGCACCGGAAGCGAGTGACCCCGGCGCCATTACCCTCGCTGACATCACGCTCAGGTACAACGGCGGCCCGGCGGTTCTCAGCCACCTTTCGTTAACATTCAACCGCGGCGAAGCCGTTGCTTTGACCGGTCCTTCTGGGGGAGGGAAATCTTCGCTACTGCACCTTCTGGCCGGATTCATCGAACCCGATTCCGGCTCTGTTTCGGTTTTTGGCCAGGCGCCCGGGAGCGAACCTTTCGGTTGGCTGGGGCAGAAAGGCTTCTGGATTCAGGGCTCGTGGGCGGACAACCTTCGGCTAACCAGTCCCGGGGCATCCGACATCGCCATAGCCTCAGCACTTCGCCAGGTGGGCCTGGCCGATCTGCTGGACAGCCGGGAGCAAGGCATCAAAAGCCGCATTGGCGAAGACGGCCAGGGATTGTCCGGAGGCCAGGCTCGTCGGCTCAGTCTGGCCCGGATATTCCTGGCGGATTACGACCTGATCATTCTGGATGAACCCACCGCCGGGCTGGATGCCACCAGCGAAATCTGTGTACTGGAAGCCCTGCACAAGCTGGCGAAGGCCGGCAAGACCCTGATTTTCTCGACTCATCACCAGGCTCTGTTAACCCTGGCAGACCGTATGCTGATCATCAGCGATGGGGAGGTCCGGAATGCATGAACTCCGGCCCTGGCTCAAGTTGATCCTGCAGCGGCGAGGCCGCCTGATCGTCGGGGCAACACTTCTGCTGGCCACATTGGTATCCGGAATCGCCCTTCTTGCGCTTTCGGGTTGGTTTCTGACGGAAACAGCTCTGGTGGGGTTGATGTTTGCCGCTGGAATACAGGCTTACATCAATCTGTACGTTCCAGGCAGCGGTATCCGCTTCTTCGCGGTGTCCCGAACGGTGTCCCGTTATCTTGAGCGGCTGTACAACCACAACACGGTTCTAAGGTTGCTTACAGACATCCGTGTGGAGCTCTTTAACCGTCTTGCCAGGGCCGGTCACCGTGACCGGGGCGGTCGATCGGGATCGCACTGGTTGTCGCGCCTGACTGCCGATGTCGACGCCCTGGATACGCTGTACCTACGGCTAATCGCTCCGGCCGCGTTAGCCGCCCTGGTCAGCTTGTTGGTCATTGTGCTGGCCTGGGTGCTGTTCAGCGCCAAGATTGCCCTGATATTGCTGGGCCTCCTGACGTTGGCGTTCGCAGTCGCGACCTGGAGTATCTATCGGCGCAGTCGCGTTATGGCAGGTCACCTGAATGATCACCAGGAACACCTGCGCAGCGAAGTGATCGAACATCTGGAGGGGTTTGCAGAACTTACCGCTGCCGGCCGTGCCGGGAAGCATTCGGGAAGACTGATGCGTCATTCGCTGGCACTCTCCCAGAACCAGGCGGTAGTCGATGGTCAGGTCGGCTGGCACCTGGCAACCACGCAGCTATTGATCAATCTGTCGTCGGTGGTGGCGCTCTGGGCGGGGTTTGATGTGTTTCAGAAAGGCGACCTGTCCGGGCCAGTGCTGGTTTTGCTTCCCATTGTGTTGCTGGGCCTCGGCGAGGTGTACGCCATGTTGCCGGATGCATTTGGTAAATTGGGCGCGACCGTGTCGGCCGCAAAACGCCTGAATGAAGATATAGCTCCGGCCCCGGAGCGAACTTCCAGTGGCATGCGTGCCTGCGATCAGGCCTGTGACCGAAATCCTCTGGTTGTCTCGGATATCTCCGTGGGCTA
>DATGQY010000102.1:0-11406 GCA_035303925.1 Marinobacter sp.
ACGTTCTTCTTGGCGGCAACGATTTCGACCGCTTCCGGAGCCACGCTCGGGGCGATGATCACTTCCACGAACTGACGGTCCACAATCGCTTTAGCGGTGGCCGCATCCAGTTCCCGGTTGAAGGCGATGATGCCTCCGAAGGCGGACGTGGGGTCGGTAGCGAAGGCCAGTTCGTAAGCTTGTAGAATGTCGGTGCCGATGGCCACACCGCAGGGGTTGGCGTGCTTGACGATGACACAGGCCGGGTCTGCGAAGGGCTTCACGCACTCGAGGGCGGCGTCGGTGTCGGCTACGTTGTTGTAGCTCAGTTCTTTGCCCTGCAACTGTTTGGCGGTGGCCACGCAGGCTTCTTTCGGGTTGCGCTCGGCATAGAAGGCGGCGCGCTGGTGCGGGTTTTCGCCGTAACGCATGTCCTGAACCTTCACGAACTGGGCGTTGAAGGTACGGGGGAAGTCGGCGTTGTCGTTATCCGGGGTGCGGCCACCCAGGTAGTTGGCGATGGCACCGTCGTAACCGGCGGTGTGCTCGAAGGCTTTTACCGCCAGGTCGAAGCGAGTGCTGTAGGTCAGCTCGCCGTCGTTGTCCGCCAGCTCTTTCAGTACCCGGCTGTAGTCGGAGGCGTTCACCACAATGGCCACATCGTTGTGGTTCTTGGCGGCGGCGCGAACCATGGTGGGGCCGCCGATATCGATGTTCTCAATGGCGGTGGCCAGGTCGCAGTCCGGGTTGGCCACGGTGTCCTCGAACGGGTACAGGTTGACCACCACCATGTCGATGGGGTTGATGCCATGCTCGCCCATAACGGTGTCATCGGTACCGCGACGGCCAAGGATGCCACCGTGAATCTTCGGGTGCAGGGTTTTGACCCGCCCGTCCATCATTTCCGGGAAGCCGGTGTAATCGGACACTTCGGTGACGGGCACCTGGTTTTCCTGCAGCAGACGGAAGGTTCCGCCGGTGGAAAGCAGCTCAATGCCGCGTTCTGTGAGGGCGCGGCCGAACTCGACGATGCCGGTTTTATCACTCACGCTGATCAGAGCGCGACGGACGGGGGTATTAGCCTGATTTGCCATGGGTCACTTTCTTCGCTGTTCAGATAAGCCGGATGTAGCCTGGGTATAAAGAACAAGGGCCTCGCGAACGCATCCGGGAGGCCCTTGTGGGTCTGGACTGATTATAGCAGACCGTACTGCTTGAGTTTCTTGCGCAGGGTGCCGCGATTCAGGCCAAGCATGGTGGATGCCTTGGTCTGGTTGTTGCGGGTGTACTTCATCACCTGTTCCAGCAGCGGTGCTTCCACTTCAGAGAGCACCAGCTGGTAAACTTCCGAAACTGGCGTGCCGTCCAGTTGTGCGAAGTAGTTTTTCAGAGCAACTTCTACACTGTCACGCAGGGTGACGCTGTTGCCACTGCCATTCACCGTGTGCAACTGATGCAGTTCATCGTTGGCCGGGGTGCTCAGGTTGTCGTTTGCCAAAGTCTCAGCGGTCATGCTGCGAATACCTCTCCATTTCGTAAGCGTGCAAAGTACTGTGCGATGCTGTCTTTCTGCTCCACCGTATCTTCGATAGCGTTGAAGCGACTGCGGAACTGTTTGCTCTCATCGTGGGACTGCAGGTACCAGCCCACATGTTTTCTGGCGATACGCACGCCCATCTTGTCACCGTAGAAACTGTGCAGTTCGGCCAGGTGTTCCGAAAGAATCTGCTCAACCTCATCCAGAGCCGGTGCCTGAAGGTGCTCTCCGGTTTCCAGGAAGTGCAGGATTTCCCGGAAGATCCAGGGGCGACCCTGGGCGCCTCTGCCGATCAACAGGCCGTCGGCGCCGGTGTGCTTCAGTACGTGCTGTGCTTTTTCCGGTGTGCTGATGTCACCATTGGCAAATACCGGAATTCCGACGCTCGCCTTTACTTCGGCAATGGTGTCGTATTCGGCATCGCCATTGTATTTGTCAGCACGGGTTCGGCCATGCACGGCAAGAGCCTGAATGCCCGCATCTTCTGCCATCCTGGCGATGACGGAGGCATTCCGGTTGTCTCGATCCCAGCCGGTGCGCATTTTCAGAGTGACCGGAATGTCTACGGCGTTAACCACCGCTTCCAGTATCGCCCGGACCAGCTTTTCGTCTTTCATCAGGGCAGAACCCGCGGCCTTGTTGCAGACCTTCTTGGCCGGGCAGCCCATGTTGATGTCAATGATCTGGGCGCCGAATTCTGCATTTTGCCGTGCTGCATCGGCCAGCATTTCCGGGTCTCCGCCGGCAATCTGTACAGACCGGGGCTCCGGTTCACCCTGGTGATTCATTCGGGTGCGTGACTTGCGCGTATGCCAGAGCTTGCTGTCCGCTATGACCATTTCCGACACTGCCAGTCCAGCACCCATCCTCCGGCAAAGTAGTCGGAACGGGCGATCTGTTACACCCGCCATGGGTGCAACAATCAATGGATTGGGCAAGGTGTACGGCCCGATTTTTGCCGTTGGCAGCATGATCTGAGTCCGTGTCACAGCGGGTTAGCAACGTTCGGTTTGTAGCGGCTGTTCAAAAACTGACCGCTCGGTTTCCGAAGGGCGGTAATGATACCGCCGGGGGCAATCTGATTGAAGGGGGAAACTGGCGAAAAAGTTGATTATTTTTCGCGCTGTCTGGTTGACTTTTGCGCTACTAGCTGCCGGCTCAGGGGGGTGAGGGACGGAAGATCAGATTGTAGTTGACTGCGTCGCGACCGGGGTCCCGAATACTGATGGCAATCTGCACAGGCACTTCAACGGGCATGCTGTTCAGGCCCTCTGCTTCCCCGGCAAGATATTCCTCGGGCGTGAAGGTGCTCTGAGCAACGACATCGCCATTGAGGTTGGAAAAAGTCAGGGCAATGGCGGGAAACGGCTGTTCGAAGCCGGCGCGGTTGATGATTACGGCATCGACAATCAACTGAGTTCGATTGTCCGGATCCGTACGCACCACGAGTTTGCGGCTTTGTATGGATTCCACGTCAATGAGTGGTTTGAGTTCGCAGCCAGCCAGTTCACAACCTTGCTCGTAGAATGGCCGCAGCTGGGGGATGGCCGACAGGCGATCAAACTGGAACCAGGTAACCTGGGCGATCAGTACGCCGATCAACGCCAGAACCACAAGGCTCCAGAGTGCTGTTCTCATGCGGCTGCCACCACTACCCACTGATACCGGGTCTCTGCGCAGGTCCTGGTACAGGGTGTCGGTGCGTCGGTCGGGTCGGGTCCGGTTGACCATGGGGTCGCCGACCCGGTCGTCGTCGGCGCTCAGGCTCAGGCTGAGCTCGCTGGCGGCCATGGGTTTCCGTGCTTCGGGCTGGCTTGCGGGTTCGGTGGGCTCGTGTACTTTTTCTGGCTCTGGCTCTGGCTCTGGCTCTCGGGCCGCTTTCCTGGCAAGCGGTCTCGCCGGTTCGTCATCGGAGAGCATGGCTTCCGCCCAGCTCTCATCAACCTGCTGCTCTTTGGGGCTGAGTTCATCATCCGTGAACCCGTGCTCTTCTTCGCGATCAACAGACAGAAAGCTGTCACTCAGCTCATCATCCGAGAAGGTCAGTTTGGAGCCGGCATAAGGGCCTTCTGCCGCGTCTTCCTCGGGGTTGTCGGCGAACACAAAATCGTCGTCGATCAGATCATTGCGTGTGTTGTCGCTATCGGGACTTTTGGGCGCATCTGAAGCAGACGGTTTGTCCGAAGTCGCAGGCTTGCTGTCAGAGAGCGAGGCAACCTGGTGTTCCACCGCATTGAAGACTGACATGCAGCTGCCACAGCGGACTTTGCCCCCGGCGATACTGAGTTGCTCATCAGTTACCCGAAATCGGGTTTCGCACTTGGGGCACTGTGTTTGCAGGCTGCTCTGGGTCATGCTGTCGTCCTGAACGCTCGGTCACTGCGTGTTGAATACGAACCACGCAGTTTAGACGTAAACGTTTGATTCGTCACCCGCCCTTGCGGCGTCCTGTGAGGCGTATCCACTCTTCCTTCTGCTCTGGCTCGTCCATGATGAACCAGGGCTCGTAAGCTTCCATGACGTCGCGGGCCTGATTGGAAAGAATACCGGACAGGACCAGGCTGCCGCCGGGCAGGGTCAGGTCGGCAAGTCGGGGGGCAAGGCCAATCAGTGGCTGAGCGAGAATGTTGGCGAGCATGATCTCGGCCCGGGTGTCCGGGTCCTGGCCGGGCAGGTACAGATCCAGGCGGCTATCTTCTACGCCATTGCGCCGGGCGTTGTCGCGGCTGGCTTCCAGGGCCTGTGGGTCGGTATCCACACCTATAACGTGGTCTGCTCCCAGTAGCAGGGCAGCAAGGCCGAGAATACCAGAGCCGCAGCCGTAGTCGGTGACCTGCTTGCCCGCGACATCCTGGCCATCCAGCCATTCAAGGCACAGCGCAGTGGTGGGGTGGGTGCCGGTGCCGAAGGCAAGGCCGGGGTCCAGCATCAGGTTGGCAGCTTCCGGGTCCGGGGCATCGTGCCAACTCGGCACAATCCACAGGCGTTCGCCGAACCTGAGTGGGTGAAAATCTTCCAGGCAGGCCCGCTCCCAGTCCTTGTCTTCTACCAGTGTCACTTCAATGTCAGCCAGTGATTGCTGGGTTTGCTGATGCCAGGCGTCGCGGATATCCGAGCACAGTTGCTCGATGTTGCGGTCGGACTGGAACAGGCCGGTGACCGTCGTCTGGCTCCACAAGGGTGTGGTACCCGGGTCTGGCTCGTACAGAGGCTGGTCGGCTGCGTCTTCCATGGAAACGGCGTCGGAGCCCATTTCCATCAGTAGGTCTTCCAGCTGATCCGCAGTATCCGGATCAGCTGGTATCTGGAGTTGTATCCAGGGCATGGTTAATCCCGCATCAGTTTCTCGAGGTAGTGGATGGTGAAGTCTACCTGTTTAAAGCCACCATCGCGTACCAGTTTTCGATGCAGAGGTTGATTGGTCTTGATGCCTTCCACCAACATTTCGTCCAGCGCGTTCTTCATGCGCCGGCGGGCGATTTCCCGGTCATCACCCCAGGTGATCAGCTTGGCCACCAGGGAGTCGTAGTACGGCGGTACCGTGTAGCCGCTGTACAGATGGGAGTCGACACGGATGCCGTTGCCGCCCGGAGCGTGGAAGTGCTTGACCTTGCCGGGGCTGGGCACGAACGTCTGCGGGTCTTCAGCGTTGATCCGGCACTCGATGGCGTGGCCGGAAATATGAACCTCGTCCTGGCTGTACTGCAGCGGCAGGCCGCTGGCAATTCGCAGCTGTTCACGCACGATGTCCACGCCGGTGACCATCTCGGAAACCGGATGCTCCACCTGAACCCGGGTGTTCATTTCGATGAAATAGAACTCGCCGTCCTGATACAGGAACTCGAAAGTGCCGGCGCCGACGTAGCCGATTTCCTTGCAGGCATCGATACAGGCCTTGAGGGTGCGCTCGCGGGATTCCGGATTAACGTTCGGGGCCGGTGCTTCCTCAATGACCTTCTGGTTCCGGCGCTGCATGGAGCAGTCGCGGTCGCCCAGGTGAATGACGTTGCCGTGCATGTCGGCCAGTACCTGAACTTCCACGTGCCGCGGTGTTTCCAGAAATTTTTCCAGGTACACGGTCGGGTCGCCAAAGGCGTTCTTGGCTTCGGTCTGGGTGATCTGGACGGCCTTGAGCAGGGCTGCCTCAGAATGCACCACCTGCATGCCACGGCCACCGCCGCCGGAGGCCGCCTTGATCATCACCGGGTAACCGATCTGGCGTGCCAGTTTCAGGTTACGCTCGTCGTCATCGGTCAGCGGACCATCGGAGCCAGGAACTGTCGGTACGCCGGCCTTTTTCATCGCTTCGATGGCAGAGACCTTGTTGCCCATCAGGCGAATGGTTTCTGCCCGCGGGCCGATAAAGCGGAAACCGCTTTTCTCGACCTGCTCAGCGAAATCGGCGTTTTCCGCCAGAAAGCCGTAGCCCGGGTGAATGCCCACAGAGTCGGTGACTTCCGCAGCGCTGATGATGGCGGGAATGTTCAGGTAGCTCTCAGTCGGGCTGTTCGGGCCGATGCAGACGGTTTCATCCGCCAGGCGAACGTGCATGAGGTCACGGTCTACCTGAGAGTGAATGGCCACTGTCTTGATACCCAGCTCTTTGCAGGCACGGAGTATCCGCAGGGCGATTTCACCGCGGTTTGCGATCAGAACTTTTTCTAACATAGCCATGGTTAGCAATCACCGAATTCAGGAAATGACGACCAGGGGCTGGTCAAACTCAACCGGCTGGCCGTTTTCGACCAGGATTTCAGTGACCGTACCGGCTTTGTCTGCCTCGATCTGGTTCATCATCTTCATGGCTTCCACGATGCAGATGACGTCGCCGACATTCACCTTTTGACCAACCTCAATAAAAGCGGAGGCGCTGGGTGAGGGTGACCGGTAGAAGGTGCCAACCATCGGGGATTTCACCGCGTGGCCGTTAATCGTAGCGGGAGCTGCCGGTGCGTCAGCAGGTGCTGCTTCGGCAGCCGGTGCAGGTGCTTGCGGCGCCGGTGCAGAGTAGTGGCTCACGTAATGGCCGGCCGAAGCGGCTTGCTCGCGGCGACGGGAGATGCGTACAGAGTCGTCTCCCTCGTGAATCTCCAGCTCCTCGACGTCGGATTCTTCGAGCAGTTCAATCAGCTTTTTGATCTTGCGAATATCCATAACTATTCCAGTCCCGTTGTCTCTGGTCTATCGGTGAATTCGATGCAGGGCAGCCTGCAGTGCCAGGTCGTAGCCCTGGCTGCCCAGCCCGCAGATAACGCCTTCGGCGATATCTGAAAAATAGGAGTGATGGCGGAAAGGTTCCCGCGCATGCACGTTAGAAAGATGCACCTCGATAAACGGAATGCCTGACGCCAGCATGGCGTCCCGCAGGGCTATGCTGGTGTGGGTAAAGGCGGCCGGATTGATAATGATGAAATCCACCCCTTCGCCCCGGGCTTCGTGTATCCGCTCAATCAACTCATACTCTGCATTGGATTGCAGATGCAGCAGATGATGGCCCTTCTCGGCCGCTTTCTCTCTCAAGCGGTCGTCTATATCGGCCAGGGTCTCATAGCCATAGACCTCAGGCTCGCGGGTGCCGAGCATGTTGAGGTTGGGGCCATGGAGCACAAGTATGGTCGACATGGTTAATTTTGCCTTGGTTTAAATTAAACAGGATCGCCGAAGATAACGGCACGTTACCCGAATGGTGCGTGCTTGTTGCCTCCAGATCAACAATTTTTGACAATCTTGACGATTGCCGATTGATCCTGAAAAAAGATTACACAGCAATTGCTTTTGGTGCGATGACATTTCGTTGATGACAATCATTGTCGATCATGAAGCGCGGTGTCGGTATTCGACATTGGTTTCATGGGCCGGGCAGAGCGCCCGGCCCGAAAGGCTCATTCTTCGGCCAGTGTGACGCAGTTGCGACCGTTTTCCTTGGAAACATACAGTGCGCGGTCTGCCCGTTCGCACAGGGCCTGGGAGTTGTCGCCCTGCCATGCGGCTATGCCGCAACTGAAGGTAACATTGAATTCACGGTCTCCGGCTTGTTGCACCAGTTCTGCGAACCTTTCCCGAATTTCGTTAACGACATTGCGGGCATCACCGGGCCGGGTATTGGGCAGTATGATGGCAAACTCTTCACCACCGTAACGGCCAATGTGGTCGGTTTTGCGAAGCCTTTGCTTCAGGAACATGGACAGGCTGCGGAGAATGCGATCACCAATCGGGTGGCCGAAAGTGTCGTTCACCTTTTTGAAGTAGTCCAGGTCAATCATGGCGAAGCACAGGGGCTGGTCCTTCTGCTTTGCCCGCACGATTTCCTGCTCCAGAAGGTGCAGGGTGTGGGTGTGATTGAACAGGCCGGTCAGGCTGTCACGGATCATCAGTGCCAGCAGTGACCGTGCCCGGCGACCGCGGTTGTGCAGGGTGGCAATCAGGTGCTTGGGGTCTATCGGCTTGGTGAGGAAGTCATCGCCACCCAGGCTCATGGCGTGCAGCTGTTTGCTCACGTCATCTTCAGCCGACAGATAGATGATGGGTACGCTGTGGAACCGGTCCTGCTGGCGAATCACTCGGGCGATCTCCATGCCGGTGCAGCCGGGCATGTACATGTCGAGGATGATGATTTCCGGCGAAAACTCTTCCAGTGCGTGAATGATCTGCATGGGGTCGGTAATGATGTGAGCAGTCATTCCCGCTTTTTTCAGCACCGTTTCCATGTATTTGGCCTGGGCCCGCGAGTCGTCTAGCACCAGCACTTTGTATGGCTCCACGGTGTTGCCGTGGGTGTAGGTCTCAATTTTTTCGATTAGCTGGCCGGGGTCGACGGCAGGGTAGAAAAACTCTTCGCCGCCACAGCGCGAGGCTCTCAATCGGGTTTCAATGGTGCCGTCCTCATCGCTCATGAAAATGATGGGAATGGGGGTGTCGTGTTGCTCCTGAAGTTGCTCGACCGTGGCGATGCCGCCGGAGGTTTCGCCGCCAAAATTGACGTCCATGAGAATGGTTTCGGGTTTGCTAAGCGCGCAGGCTTCCATCAGGTCGTTGCGGGAGTTAAAGGCAGATGCGCGGAAACCGAAAAACTCCAGCTGACGGATCATTCTGGAGGCAACTTCTTCATTGGCAAGCGCAATGTAGATCGGCGTTCGCCGGAATTGCTGTGGTGTGCTGTTGTCCTGGTCGCTGCGCCTCTGGGTACAGTGACGAAGTGCTTCGGTCGCCTCCTCCAGAGATCTCTGCCGGTCATCATCCAGCGGGGTGCTCGGTGGCCAGTCTGTCAGCAGTTTGAGAAGGTGGTCGCCGGCATTGGCATGGCTTTCCATCTCAAAACGGCGGGCATAGCGCACCAGTTTGTCGGTCGCAGAGATAAGGATGTCCCGGTAGGCTTGTGCCTGTGCCCGGTCTTCGTGAATCTTTTGCCAGGTATCCAGAACCACCCGTGCCTGGGTAGTGACGCGGCGCGCAAAGTGCTGCCTGAGTTTCTCTTTCTGGCTTTCGTCGTTCATTGTGCTCCGGCCTGTCTGTTATAGGTTGTCCGTTCCGGCAGGACAAACTTTTTCTTTTAGTGAGTTATACAGAGGCTTCATAGTCTTTGTGTAGAGTCTATAGTGTTTAATGTTGTCGGCGTAGGTTGCACACTGTAAATGTTTGTCAACTCTGCGGGACATGTCACAGTGATTCTTCAGAACATCTAACAGGCCGGGGCCGCGTCAGTCATGGCAGGGATGCAGAAAAAGCACATCCGTTGGCAATACGGAGTGATCAGCCTCCAGTGGTTATTGTTGCTTTTTACCGGCAGTTTACTGGTGGTTATTCTGCTGGCGGCGTTCGCCACCAGCTATAATCATTTTCGCGACTACGTTGCCACTCAGCTTACGGCGCATGCCCGCGACGGCGCTACGGCGACGGGGTTGTCTCTTTCGAACGCAATCGATGGTTCCGACCCCGTGGCATCGGGATCACTCATTGATGCCGTATTTGATAGCGGTCGCTATCTTTCTGTGGAATATCGCGCTCATGATGGCACCGTAATCGCGGGCCGAAGCATGCCCCTGAACGCTCATGCAGCGCCGGGCTGGTTCATTCAGTTGGCCGCCTTGCCCCGGCCCGAAGCCGAGGCCGAGGTTGTTCGCGGCTGGACCAGGCTCGGCAAGGTCTACGTTGTCAGTCATCCGGGCCGTGCGTATGACGACTTGTGGCGAATTACGACAGGGTTACTGCTGGCTGCACTGATCATTGGTGGTGTCGGGCTGTTTGCGCTTTGGCTTTTGCTGCGCCGCTTGCTTAGTCCCCTTAAAGCGCTGGAAGCACAGGCGAAGGCGTTGGGCCAGAGAGACTTCCGGAAGCGGGTCGAGGTCCGCTCTACCCGCGAACTGAACCAGGTGACGGAAGCGATGAATCAGATGGCTGATGATCTTGGTCAGCTGTTCGAAGGCCAGGGCAAGTTAATCCAGCATTTGCGAAAAGTGAACAACGAGGACCCGGTGACGGGCCTGGCCAGCCGAGGGGCTTTTGATCAGCGCCTGAAAGTGGAAATTGAGTCGGAGGAAAAGGCTGCGCCGGGTGTGTTGATGATGATTCAGCTCGGCTATTTTGCTGACTACAACCGCGCCTATGGCAGAGGTGAAGGCGACCGGTTGCTTAAACAGGTTGCCAGGAGTGTTCGGGCGTTTGTCGTTCGCCATGCGGAATCGTTCGCTGGCCGCAGAACGGGGGCAGAATTTGCTGTGTTTCTCCCGGGCGCATCGGCCGCGGACGCGAAGGTGTGGGCAGGTGAGTTGGTGGAGGAACTGGACGGACTCTATGCAGACATGGCCGCTCCGGTCGACGCAGTCGTGCATGCCGGCCTGGCGTTAGCCTCTTCGGGGGCCGGAGTTCGCGATGTGTTGGCAGCCGCCGATGAAGCCTTGCGAGCGGCTCAGCAACGAGAAGAGTCCGGCTGCTGGATTGAGGAAGTGGCCACCGACATCCATCACAATATGGAAACCTGGCGGGCGATCATCAGTCAGGCTATTCGTGAGCAAAATCTATCGCTTTGGCTCCAGCCAATGGTCAGGGGGGTGGAGCAGAAGTTGGTTCATTATCAGGTATTTTCACGCATTAACACGCCAGAGGGCGCTTTGAAGGCAGGGCTGTTTCTGCCCATGGCAGAGCGGCTTGGGCTGGTAGCCGATATCGACCGGTTGCTGATTGCCCGCGTGCTGGACCGGCTTGCCCTCAATTCCGGTGAGGTGCTGGCCATCTCGCTCGGCTCTGCCTCTGTGGCGGACGCGTCATTCCGTGAAGACGTTGTCAGCATGCTCCAGTCCGCAGGTCCGGTGGCTGGACGTTTGTGGGTGGGCATTGCAGAGTTGACGTTGCACCATCACCGGAAAGCCGCCGGGGAGCTGGTTCGGGCTTTGGTGAAGCTGGGCGTGCCAGTATTGGTGGACCGTTTTGGCGTGGGCGGCGTACCTTTCAGCTATCTGAGAAATCTGCCCTTCCGGGCTCTGCGTATCGATAACAGCTTTGTCCACGACCTGGACAGCCATGATGACAACCGCTTCTGGCTGGAGTCGGTTATTGGTATTGCCCGGAGTCGGGGTGTGAGGGTATTTGCCTCCGGGGTGGAAACCGGCGCGGAATACTCTGTACTCTGTAAACTGGGTATTGACGGCGCCATGGGATACCATCTGGGCAGGCCGTTCGCGGCCGACGAATAACCAACAGGAGATTAGCAGCTTTATGGCAGGCAAGATCAGACAGTACTTCAGGGACAAGAAAGACGATGTTCAGGATTACGCTGGCGGTAGTGGCGTAATCGGCAAGCTCGTGCTGGTGCTGCTGGTGGTTTACCTGCTGGTTGCTATGGTGCTGGGTATCATCTGGAGCAGCGAGCCGGATACGTTCTCGGTACGGGAGCA
>DATGQY010000103.1:0-14860 GCA_035303925.1 Marinobacter sp.
GACTTTCCGCCTTTGCTTCGGCCACAAAACACTCCCTTTTTCACACATTGTTTGAAGCGGTTATTACCACCAAGCATAGCCTCGTGGGCCTGCCTTTGTCAGCCAGGCCTGACACCGGCCACTGAACCCGTTATCCTCCCCTGACGTATCACTCCCTTTGACGGTAACCGCGAACAGAGAGGCAGTATGGACATCGGCGATATGCGTCGGGACTTTGAAAGTGAAGGGCTGGACCGGGAGCACCTGAACGATGACCCTGTGGTGCAGTTCCAGAATTGGTTCGAGGATACCCGCAAGGCCGGTATTCTGGAACCCAATGCCATGTCTCTGGCCACCGCTGGCGCGGATCGGATGCCGGATATTCGTACCGTGTTACTCAAGTACTTCGACAACCACGGGTTCGTTTTCTACACAAACTACGGCAGCCGCAAGGCACGGGAACTTGAAGAAAACCCACAGGCGGCGCTGCTGTTCCCCTGGATTGGCCTGAACCGACAGGTTCGCATTCAGGGCGCCGTGGAGAAGGTCAGCAAGACCGAATCCCTGAAGTACTTTTCCTCAAGGCCCAGGGGGAGTCAGATAGGCGCCTGGGTTTCCGAGCAGAGCAAAGCGATTACATCACGGGGCTTGCTCGAGCAAAAAGTAGCGGAGATGAAACGCAAATTCAGCTCCGGGGAAATTCCGCTGCCCAGCTTCTGGGGCGGGTACCGGGTGGTTCCGGAGCGAATCGAATTCTGGCAGGGACGGCCAAGCCGGCTTCACGATCGATTTGAATACGTGAGAGACGGCGATGGCTGGACTATCCAACGACTACAACCCTGAGCGGCCGTGTATCTGGCTGTGCCACCAGATCCAGCGAGACCCGGCAGAGCCCCCGGCATGGCTGACTCAGCCGGAGTCCCGAACGTTGGCAAAACTGGAGGGCCCAAGGCGTAGGGAGTATCTCTCCAGCCGCTGGCTTATTCGCCAGGCACTGGGCAAGGTCAGTGGCTTGCCACCGGAGCAATGCCAACCCGTCGATGGGCGCCCCATAGCCTCTTACGTGCCGGAAGGCTGGCATATTTCATTAAGCCACAGCCGGGGCCTTACGGCGGTAGCCACCAGCATGACGCCACTGGGCATTGATATCGAGCCCAGCCAGCGCAAACCGGACTGGACCGGCGTTGCACGGCGCTGGTTCTCCCCGGTCGAGCAGGAATGGCTGCTCAGGGCAGACGATCCCTTCAATTTCCTGAAGGTATGGACGCTCAAAGAAGCCTGGCTCAAGGCAACCGGGCGGGGTATCGCCGGCAACCTGCAAACCCTGGAAGTTCGCAAGGACTTTGAACTCTATGGTGATCAGCCCGACCGGGCTTGGCTCGCCAGTTGTTTTTACATCGAAGGCTACCTGGCCACACTGGTCTACCAGGCTGATGACGCGGCAACATCCGGAGCCTGGCCCAGCATCACGCTGCTGGAACCACCACCGGAAGACTTTAGCCTGATCACTACGGCGCCACTTCAAATGAGCTGGGAACCCATGTTCCACCGGGTGATCCGCACAAAACGCTGAACCACGACCGGGAGTAGAAATGAACCAACCCCACGAACGCTGCCCCTGGTGCGGCACGGATCCTCTCTATGTGCACTACCACGATACCGTGTGGGGTCGTCCGGAATATGACGACCTGGCTCTGTTCGAGAAGCTGTGCCTGGATGGCCAGCAGGCCGGACTGAGCTGGATTACCATCCTCCGCAAGCAGGACAGCTACCGTGACGCCTACGCTGGCTTCGATCCGGAGGCCATTGTGCGCTTCACCGAACAGGACCAGGCCCGGCTACTCGAAAACCCCGGCATCATCCGCAACCGACTGAAGGTACAGTCAATCATACGAAACGCCCGCAGTTATCTGGCGTTAAAGGACCAGGGCGTGGGCTTCTCCGATTTCCTCTGGCAGTTTGTGGACCACCAGCCCCGTCAGAATCACTGGCAGTCATTCACACAAGTGCCGGTAACCACACCAGAATCCGACGCCATGTCCAGAGCCCTGAAAAAGGCAGGCTTCAATTTTGTCGGCCCCACCATCGTGTACGCCTTCATGCAGGCCACCGGTATGGTCAACGACCATCTGGTCACTTGCCCGGCACATCAGGAATGCCTGAAACTCTCACACTGATCCTCGTGGGGTGATCCAACGTACTTTCTGTCTGGACACAATGGCAGGAGTCTTATCGTGCGAATAACCCTGGATGAACTCAAACAGCTCGAACAACCGGATATTGATCTGCTCGAGATCCTTTCTCTGGAAGGCCAGCAATATATGGCACGACTGCACGCCTGGGACGGCATGAAGGTGTTGTCTGACCGACATGGAAAGACCCGGCTGTTTCGCAGCGCCTGGCAACTTCAGGACACCCTTTCCGGCTTCAGTATCAGGGAAACCCAGGTAGTACATGCCTCCGCTTACCATGAGATGGTTGGTATGACGCCTGCACCGATTGAACCCCTGCGAATACAGGTACAGCGGGAAAGGTCGTAGGCGCTGGTTGCGGCTCTGGAGCTTCAGGCACCGCCGGGCTTCCTCACTGATCCACCAATAGGCATAGGTCGAAAACCGGAAACCATTACCCGGGACGCATCCCTGAAATACAACCTACCAGGGCATCCCTTTCGCCAGAGTCGGGAAGAACCGGAGATGATCCTGGCCGCGGGTGCGTTTGCATGGGCCAAGGTACCTGTTGAGACTTTCTTTGAGATACGTGCGAAGACGCTACGCGGATTGCAGGAACGGTGAGCAGAAAAGGCGAGATTAATCGTTCAGTAGGGATCGGTCACGCCCGGCCATCTTACTCACCCGAGGTGAAACGGCCGACCGGGCGCCCGATCAGGAGGCAAGACAACCTCCATTACCCGCAGGCGAAGCGACCGGTTCCGCCTGCGGGTAATTCTTCAGGGCGTCGTCGACGCCGCCACAATGGCATACTCGTGGTTGTGGGGCTCGATGAGCGCACCGTGCAACGCGGCGATCGCCAGGTCGTAGTGGTCTTCGTCGATCACGAACTGGATATCCACCTGGCGCATGCACTGGTGAATGGCCAGCACACTGATGTCCTTGTCGGCCAGCGACTTGACTGAACGCGCCAGGATGCCTGGCACCTTCATATCGCTGCCGATGGCTGACACCAGCGCGACCTTACGGGTACTGATTTCGCCATTCGGGAACTCTTCTTCCAGCGCCTTGACCACTCGCTTCACGTGTTTAAGCGTGGTGCCCACATAATGGGTGATGGTGTTGGCGTTGGTGTCCTTTGACATGAAGCGCACCTTGAACCGGCTCAGAATGTCCAGAATCCGGCGATCGGAACCCGGCTCACCCTGCATATCCTGATCAAACACTTCAATAGCAAATACGCCCTTGGCTCCCGCCACGATTTCTACCTGGGGCTTTTCACTGACGTAATCGCCGGTGATCAGCGTACCGGTATGCTCGGGTTCAAAGGTATTCATCACCCGCAACGGAATCTCGTTCTGACGCAGACCCTTACCGGCCCGGGGGTGGATGGCTTCCATCCCCAGGTTAGCCAACTGGTCAGCTACGTCGTAATTGGTTCGGCCGAGAGGCACCACCTTGTCTTCACCCACGATCTTCGGATCTGCAGAGCTGAGATGGTATTCCTTGTGGATGATCGCTTCACGGGCATGGGTCATTACCGCCACCCGGCTGAAGGTCATCTCGCTGTAGCCCCGGTCGAAGGTGCGCATCAAGCCTTCCTTGCACTGGGCATAGCCGGTCACGATCGGCAATTCACGGCTTAGATCCACACTGTCAAAAGCCTGCTTCAGCTTCTCGTCAAGGGGCAGCAGTTCGCTATCGCGCCAGCCGGTGAGGTCGACGAAGCGGGCATTGATTCCTTCCTGCTGGAGCTTCAGTGCAGTATTGAAAGCGCTGTGGGCCTCACCGATACCTGCCAGCATTTCCCGCACCGTGAGCAGGTGTTCTTCCAGCTGAAACTGACCGTAAGAACACAGGCGCTGAAGGTCAATCAAACAGCCCCGAACACCCTCGATACGGTCGGTGATGAACTGATCCGCTTGCTGCTTGAGCATCGGGTCCGTGAACAGTTCACCGTTGATATCCGTCAGCAATTTGATCAGCTTTGTGAGGTCGTCACCCCAGGCCCAGTCTGACTCTGCATCGGCAAACAGGGCATAGACCCCTGGCTCACCGGTTTTCTTGTGCTCCAGCAATTCGTTGGTTACGCCGGCATAGGCAGACACCACGTAAATTCGCTGGTAGAGGTCGCTCTTCTTGCGCTTGCCAATAATGATATTGTCGCGCACGGCCTCATAATTACTCATTGAAGTACCGCCAATTTTCTCGACGGTATGCTGTGCCGTAGTCATATGCGTGCCTTCGTCATCTGCAGAATGAATAGGTGATTGAGCGGGCGTCTCAAGACGCCTCGTTCAAACCTTCCTGCAAGATTTCGTCAACGCTCTCGGCCAGCAGGCTGGCACCCAGGCGCAGGTCCTCTTCGCTGGTGGTCAGCGGCATCAGGCACTTGATCACTTCATCGTTCGGGCCACTGGTCTCGATGATCAGACCCTTCTCGAAGCAGCGCTTGGTGATCGGGCCGGTTACATCGGCATGCTTGGCTTCGATACCCCGCATCAGGCCGCGGCCTTTCAGTTTGAATTCGCCCGGGTACTTGTCGCAGATTGCCTGCAGCGCATCGCCCAGCACCTTGGTCTTGGCTTTCACTTCGTTGGCGAAGGCATCGTCTTTCCAGTAGGTTTCGACAGCAGCACGAGCCGTCACGAACGCCATGTTGTTACCACGGAACGTCCCGTTGTGCTCACCGGAGGTCCAGACATCCAGCTCCGGCTTGAACAGTACCAGCGCCATCGGCAGACCATAGCCACTCAGGGACTTGGATACGGTCACGATGTCCGGCTTGATGCCAGCAAATTCAAAGCTGAAGAACTCGCCGGTCCGGCCGTTACCCGCCTGGATGTCATCCACAATCAGCAGGATGTCGTGCTTCTTGCACAGCTCGGACAAGCCTTTCAGCCACTCGGCACGGGCCGCATTCAGACCGCCTTCACCCTGTACCGCCTCAACGATAGCCGCCGCCGGTTTTTCAACACCGGAGGAGCTGTCAGACAGCACCTTGTCCATGATGTTCAGGGTGTCTACGTCTTCACCCAGATAGCCGTCGTAGAACATGAAGTCCACGTGGCCCAGAGGTACGCCAACACCACCACGGTGATGTTCGTTACCAGTCGCAGCAACGGCACCGGCCGTTACACCGTGAAAACCGTTGGTGAACGAAATGATGTTGGTACGACCTTTCACCTTGCGGGCCAGCTTCATAGCCGCTTCCACACAGTTGGTACCGGTGGGGCCGGTGAACTGCATTTTGTAGTTCAGGCCGCGGGGATCAAGGATGTACTTTTTGTACGATTCCATGAAGTCGTGCTTGGCGGTGGTGAACAGGTCCAGGCCCTGGCTCACGCCGTCTGCCTCGATGTATTCAAGCAGCGCTTTCTTCAGGATGTCATTGTTGTGGCCGTAGTTCAGGGAACCGGCGCCGGCCAGAAAGTCCAGGTATTGCTTGCCGTCTTCGGTGTACAGGTGCGCGTTCTTGGCACGGTTGAAAATCACCGGAAAAGCACGGGAATAAACACGAACTTCGGATTCAGTAGACTTAAAAATTTCCATTGTCTTGCCTCTTAGCATGTCAGGTTCGAGGTAAATGCGCGGTGGCCTGCTGGTAAAACGTGTCGGTCGCAACAGGCCCGCCGTGCGTTGATGTCAGCCGTCTGACAGGCCCACCTCGGGTGGCCTGCCGGCTGTTTCAAACGTCGCAGTCAGCGATTCACTCTCCGTGAATCAGGGCTCTCAGACAGGCTTCGTGAAAGGCCCGATGCGCAGCAGGAACTCGGGATCGTGCTTGCCGCCAAAGTGGGTCTCTTTCTCGAAGTGCTCGTGATAGGTGAGCTCGGCTCCCAGATCACGGGCAAATGAGCGGAACAGCGCCCAGGAAGCCTCGTTGTCTTCGGTAATCGTGGTTTCCAGGTGCGTGACCTTCTTGCACGCGTCCCGGCCTACGATTTCCTTAAGCATCCGCTTGGCGAGGCCCTGGCCACGACCTTTCTCGTGAACCGCCACCTGCCAGACAAACACGGTCTCGGGCTGTTGGGGAGGGATGTATCCGGAGATAAAGCCGACCAGATCGCCGTCCTTCTCCGCCGCCACGCCGGTTTCGGCAAAGTGGCTGCACTGCAACAGGTTGCAGTAAATCGAGTTGGGGTCCAGCGGCGGACATTCCGCAACCAGCTGGTGGAGCCTGTAGCCATCATCCTTGGTGGGTTTGCGCAAGGTGATGGCGATGGTATTCGATCCTTCTGATGTCATAACGTGATCAATTCGCGTCAAAAAGTTAGGGGTAAATTATATAGACCACGAAATATATTTCAAGTGAGGCGGTCATCACGCACATCGTTAAGCCTGAATTTACTCTTTCAGAATAGACCGAATTGAAGCATTTACCAGTGACAGATTCGTTACCGCGCGGAAGGAAGAGAACGTAAGCGGACACCAGCAAAACTCGGTCAACAACAACGTTTCTTCACCGCATGTGAGCAGTACGCCCACGGAGCAACGCTGGCCAAACTGCATCAATCCCACCGCTACCCATTCCCTTGCCCTCCTTGCGCCAACCTCGCACTGTCCGCGACCTGGAATTATTACAAAATGCCAAATCCTTTAGGCCTCCAAAGATCATCTCTCCAAATGCGGACAAAGGTACGGAATTATTTTGAAGACTGGCGCTAATCGGAACCCAACTCACAGATCACCAATGTCTGGCCATCAGCCGTGAAAAGGCCCACGCCCAAGCCTAGGCAGGCGCCGAACAACTAGCCCCAAAGCGGTAACAGGAAAAACACCGGTGATGCCGCAACATGATCCGCTCATCCATGCTCTCGGCCAGCGACCCACCCAGGTCATACTGCGGATCATCATCCACCAGCGTGCAGGCATATACCCGCACCGCATCGCCCTTCTTCACCAGCATCCGGGTATAGGTACACATGAAGTGTGCCCGCGACTCTTTGGTCGGATATTTGTCCATGCAAGTCTCGGTAATCTCCGGACTGCCATCCTCGGAACCCGGTGTGCCAAGATCCGGAAAGGCGGTAAAGGCCAGGTTCTCCGGGATGTTCCACTCACGGAAAATGTCGCGGAAAGCTGCCTCTACATTCGAAGGAATCTCATGCGGTCCGGTCTGTCGCGCGATGGACACCCTGAAGCCCTGCTCGATCAGCCAGCGGATACCCTCCAAAGCCTGGTCGAAACTGCCTTCGCCCCGGTCCTTGTCGTGCCGCGCCCGGTCCGGAAAATCGAGGCTGACCCGGAAGTGGATCGGATAGGGATTGTCCAGCAGAGGCAACACCTGGTGCCGGCGTTTCAGCAGCGGCTCGGTGGCGTTGGTGAGCACGAAACAGGGCCGGTGCTGGCTGGCGTAATCGAGGATGTTGACGAAATCCCGGATGACAAAAGGTTCGCCACCGGTGAAGGAAAACTGCTCCACGCCCATGTCGATGGCCTCGTGGATAAACGGCTCCACATCGCTGAGCTTCATGCCGGGAATGCGACCGTCGCCAGGGTGGGAGCCTTCCAGGCAGAAGGGGCAGGACAGGTTGCAGGCAGTGCCGGTATGGATCCACAGCTCCCTGAGCTTGTCCGCATCGATATAGCCCCGGGGATCACCGTTGCGGGTGTGAGTCCAGCTATCGCGGGCCCGGGGTTCCAGGACTTCCATCGCCGGGATGCGTTTACTGCGAGCCGGTCGGCTTTCGGTCAGGGGCATAGCTGCTCCTCAATGCTCTGGTATTTTTGCCACGGCGCCAGCCATGGAGCTTTTCCAATAGTTTCAACAGGCCTTCCGGCGCATGGGTGCGTTTCCATTCACCAGCGGCGTACCTGGCGGATTCGTTCCAGGTCGGGTAGGGGTGAATGGTGCCCAGGATCTTGTTCAGGCCCAGGCCATGTTTCATAGCCAGAGTAAATTCCGCCAGGATTTCCCCGGCATGGGCACCCACGACAACAGCACCCAGAATCTTGTCCTTGCCCGGTGGCGTAAGCACCTTGATAAAGCCGTGGTCTTCGCTCTCGGTGATGGCCCTGTCGAGGTCGTCCAGGCCATAGCGGGTTAACTCGTAGGCCACACCCTGCTCCTGCGCCTCAGCTTCACTCAGGCCAACTCGCGCCACCTCCGGCGACGTGAATGTCACCCAGGGCATCACACGGTAATCCACCCTGAACCGCTTGAACTGACCAAACAGCCCGTTCACGGCCGCATACCAGGCCTGGTGGGCCGCTGCATGGGTGAACTGATAGGGCCCGGCTACATCACCGCAAGCGAACACATTTGGATAGCGCAGGCTCATATCGTCTTCCACCGGTACGGTTCCATTGGGCAGGGTATCCACACCAATCCGTTCCAGGTTCAGACCAGAGGTATTGGCGGCGCGGCCAACGGCTACGAGTACCTGATCGAAAGGAATGCGCACCCGTTCACCGTCGTGCTCGCAGTAAGCAACTTTCTCTCCATCTTCTATACGGAACTCCACCGCAGAGTATTTCAACCGGACATCGATTCCGTCGGCTTCGAACTGCTTGAGCACCAATGCCGAGACATCCGGATCCTCTTTAGCCAGCAGTCGTTCCCCTTTTTCTACCTGCGTGACCTGGCTACCCAGCCGGGCAAACGCATGGGCCAGCTCGGAACCAATCGGACCACCGCCCAG
Organism: Marinobacter sp.; assembly: GCA_035303925.1. Classification (GTDB taxonomy): domain Bacteria; phylum Pseudomonadota; class Gammaproteobacteria; order Pseudomonadales; family Oleiphilaceae; genus Marinobacter. The sequence continues at coordinate 8,795 of DATGQY010000103.1, forward strand.
CACCAGCAAACGTTCGGGTTGTTCCTGAAGGTCCCACAGGTTGTCGGATGTGAGCGGCTGCATATTCTGAAGGCCCGGGATCGGCGGCATCGCCGGCTTACCTCCGGTGGCAACAACGATGCTGCGGGCAGTGATGCATTGGATACGGCCATCATTGTGTCTGACCTCCAGCTCCCAGGGCGACACGAAGCTCGCCTCTCCGGCAATACAATCCACGCCCAGCTTGCGGTAACGCTCCGGGGAATCGTGGGGCTCCACTTTCGCGATGACATCCTTGACCCGATTCATGATGTTTTTAAACGAGCCCTTCACCGGCACCGACTCCAGGCCATAGCGGTTGGCGTGGCGCAAAGTATCGGCCGCCTTGGCGCTGCGAATCAGGGCCTTGGATGGCACGCAGCCGGTGTTGAGGCAGTCGCCGCCCATTTTGTCCTTCTCGATCAGGGCCACTTTTGCCTTGACGGCGGCGGCAATGTAGGCGGACACCAGTCCTGCAGAGCCGCCGCCGATCACCAGCAGGTTGTAGTCAAAATGGTCGGGTTTCTGCCACCCAGCATATACCCGACGGCGGCGGATGAAGCCCACCACAAACTTGGCAATGAGGGGGAACAGCCCGAGCAGGGCAAAGGACAGGAGCAGGTCGGCCGAGACGATGTCAGCGGTGGACTGGATCTGGCCCAACTGGGTGCCGGCATTCACGAACACGAATGTGCCCGGCAGCATGGCAATCCAGCTCACCAGCGCATAGGTGCGCAGCTTCATGGCCGTGAGGCCCATGGCCAGGTTGATCAGGAAGAACGGAAACACCGGCACCAGGCGCAGGGTTGCCAAGTAAAAGGCACCGTCTTTTTCAATGCCCCGATCCATCTTGACCACGATTTCTCGGTAACGCCTGCGCAGGGTATCCCGCATCAGGAACCGGGCCACGAGGAATGCCAGGGAGGCGCCGACGGTTGAGGCAATGGATACTGCGACCAGGCCATAGAGGTTGCCGAAAAACGCTCCGCCGGCCAGCGTCATGATGGCGGCGCCAGGCAGTGAAAGCGCCGTCACGACAACATAGATTGCCGCGTAGATTCCCACCGCCAGGATCAGGTTCTGGTTAATCCACTGCCCGATTTCACTTTGATGGGACTGGAGGTTTTCCAGGGTAAGAAGTGTGTGTCCATCAAGCCCGAGAAAGATCCCCACGATAGCGGCAATCATCAAAATGAGTATGAGCTTGTTTCGATTCATATCCCTGCCTGCTTGTGGCGTATAAACCATACGCTGTTATAGCAAAGACACGATCAGACGCGGAATGTTACACCGAGGATGAATTATTTTTTTTGGCAGGCGCTGGACATATATCCGCCCAGGAATTGTGGATCACCGGGTCGGGCCGTTGAACTGTTCCAGAAAGGCTGCCGGCAGCGCATCGATGACGGGCCGGGCGTCACCTGCCAGCTCCGGGCTCGGTGCCTCAGGCTCCCGGCTCAGGATGACCGGCGTTTCTGACCAGTGCAGCAGCTCCAGCCGGCCATCCTCCTGCTCCACCAGCGCAGTGCAATGCTCCACCCAGTCACCATCGTTGCAGTACAGGCCATCGTCGCTGCGTAGAAACCCGGCGGAGTGGATGTGGCCGCATATAAAGCCGTGATAGTGCCCTTTTTCTGCAGCGGTCAGGGCTGCCAACTCGAAACGTCGGATGAAGGTGCGGGCCTTGCCAATCCGGCTTTTGATCCAGGCTGCCAGCGACCAGTACGGCTTGCCCTGCAACCGGCGCAGGGCGTTGAACCAACGATTCAGCCGAAGCAACAGGCCATGGGCACGGTCACCGACCAGCAACATCAAGGGGCTGCAGCGCACCACCTGGTCAAACTGGTCGCCATGGCAGACCAGGAACTGGCGGCCGTCAGCGGTGGTATGGACCGCTTTGTACTGTAATTCGATGCCCGAGAAGGTCTGGCCACAGAAGCGGCGAAAGAATTCATCATGGTTGCCCGGAATGTAAACCACCCGGGTGCCGGTCGCGGCCAGCTCCAGCAGCTTGTGAATCACCTGCCGATGGCTGTCCGGAAAGTGGGCCCGGCGCTGCATGGCAATCAGGTCGACAATGTCACCCACCAGATAGAGGGTCTGGCACTGGACGTTATTCAGGAAATCCAGCAGGTAGTCCGCCTGGCAATCGGCGGTACCCAGGTGAACGTCGGATATGAATACGCTGCGATACTGTCGCATGGTGCCTCCAGTGAGATCAGGCCTGCTTTCAGGATCCTGGAATCACCTTGGCAAGGCCGGGTGACATCCGGGTGACAGCACCAAGACAGTTTGATGAAGCCGGGGCCTCTATAACCGGCCCCGGACAACCGACTATCAGCGAAGGGCGGGGTTAAGCGTGTAGGTACCGGTTACCCGGGCACTGGCCAACACATGCCCGGCCATGGCCTGGCGCACGTCGTTGCCGTCAAATTCGCCCTCCAGGCCCAGCGTTTCGACATCCAGGGCATGCACTTCAAAGTGGTAGTGATGAATGATTTCATCATTCCAGGGCGGGCAGGGGCCGTCGTAGCCTGCGTAGGTTCCAGCCATGTCCGGATTGCCGGCCAGGAACTGGGTGTAGTTATTCACACCGCGCACCCCGATCGGGCCGGGGCCATGTTCCTTGCCCTTGGGGCTGACGCCGTCACTGTCCTCACCTTCCGGGATGCGAGCAACGCTGGCCGGAATGTCCACCAGCAGCCAGTGGAAGAAGTCTACCCGGGGCAGGTCGGCCGCTACGGACTTGCCTTCCTGGTTCACATCGTCGGCCACGCTGGGCACATCCGGGTCAAACATCACTACCACAAAGCTTTTGGTGCCCTCCGGCGCGCCTTCCCACACCAGTTCCGGGTTCCGGTTGGGGCCAAAACTCATGTGGTCCTGTTCACTGAATACACCAAACGCGAACTTTTCGGGAATCGGCTGGCCGTCCGCAATGCCTTTGACTTCCAGTTTCACAGTGGTTCTCCTGTTAGCAGGGTTATGGTCCAAGCCTCTGTGGGCGTTTACCCTAAAGTGCCGCATGGCAACGGATTAATCAATCGCGACCAGGCCCAACGAGGCAACTGAAAGCCACTTTCGTTGAATTGTCATGCCGGAACCACGACGTTAGTATTAGCCGCCTCCAGTCAGGGACTGGGCAAAGTCAGTGAGGACAGCCAAGCGTTTTTCGCCGAAAGAGCGCTTGGCTCTCTTCACTTCAAGGCGATCGTTATGGAAAACCTGCATCACATCGTAGTTGTCGGCGGTGGCGCCGGCGGCCTGGAACTGGTCACCCGGCTGGGCAACAAACTGGGCAAGAAACACAAAGCCCGCATTTCCCTGGTCGATGCCGGCCTGACCCACGTCTGGAAACCCCTGCTGCACGAGGTCGCGTCCGGTTCCCTCGACGCCAGCGCCAACGAAATCAACTACCGCGCCCACGCCCGCAAGCACCATTACGAATTCCAGCTTGGCCGGATGAGCGGGCTCGACCGCTCAGCGAAGGAAATCGTCATTGCCGCCTTCCACGATGACGAAGGCAATGAAGTGGTGCCCGAACGCCGCATCCGGTACGACACCCTGGTGATTGCCGTGGGCAGCACTGCGAACGATTTCGGCACTCCGGGTGCCCAGGAACACTGCCTTTTCCTGGACAGCCTGCGCCAGGCACGGCGGTTCCATAACCTGATGCTCAATGCCTTCCTGCGCAAGAATCATGAAGCCCTGCAGGGCAAGCCCCACAGCCTGAACATCAGCATCATCGGGGCCGGCGCCACGGGTGTGGAACTGGCCGCGGAGCTGCGGCTGGCCTCCCGGGAACTGCCGGTATATGGCATGAACCACCTGAAGTCTTCCGACGTTTCCATCAGTGTGATCGAAGCGGCCGACCGCATTCTGCCGGCACTGCCTGGCCGGCTGTCTGCCGCCGCAACCCGGGAACTGCAGCGCCAGAAAGTGCAGGTATTGACCGGCCAGCCGGTCAGCGAAGTACGGGAGAACAGCCTGGTGATGAAAGACGGCACCGAACTGCCGTCCGAGATGACCATCTGGGCCGCCGGTATCAAGGCTCCGGGTTTTCTGGCCGACCTGGACGGGCTGGAGGCCAACCGCGGCAACCAGCTGATGGTAGAACAGACCCTGAAAACCACCCGGGACGACCACATCTTCGCCTTCGGTGATTGCGCAGCCTGCCCGCAACCGGATTCTGACCGACCGGTACCTCCACGGGCCCAGGCCGCCCACCAGCAGGCAGATACCCTGTTCGAAACCCTGTGTAACCGGCTTGAAGGCAAGGAAGCGGTAGCCTTTGTCTACAACGACCACGGCTCACTGATCAACTTCAGCAAATACACCACCGTTGGCAACCTGATGGGCAACCTGTCTGGCCGCAGCATGTACATTGAAGGCAAGGTGGCCAGGCTGTTTTACGTGTCCCTGTACCGGATGCACCAGGTCGCGCTGCACGGGTTTGTGCGTACGGGCATTATCTGGCTCATGGACAAGATCAGCCGGGCCATGCACCCGAGATTGAAGCTGCACTGAGGGAAACTGCCGGACTGGAGCGGGCGATGGGAATCGAACCCACGCCACCAGGCTGGGAACCTGAAGCTCTACCATTGAGCTACGCCTGCCGGCATAATGTCTGTTCAAGCAATATAAGCCCGCAGCTATGGCCGGGCAAGCCCCTTTAGTTGGAGTCTGATGGATCCCACCTTCACCCTGATTGGCGCCCTGATGCTGGTTTTCAGCATCGTGCTCAGCCCCCTTTCCAGCCGCGTTGGCATGCCTGTGCTACTGGTCTTCCTGGTGGTAGGCATGCTGATGGGCGAGGACGGGCCCGGGGGTATCGAGTTCGATAATGTGGAACTCGCCTTCCTGATCGCCAACCTGGCTCTGGGCGTTATCCTGCTCGACGGCGGTATGCGTACCCGCGTGGATACCTTCCGGGTTGGCCTGAAACCCGCCATAATGCTGGCCACCGTGGGTGTCGCCCTGACGGCGGGCGGAGCGGCAATCGTTGCCTGGTGGGTGTTCGACCTGCACTGGCTGATCGCCTTGCTGATCGGCGCGATTATCTCCTCCACCGATGCCGCTGCGGTTTTCTCCCTGCTTCAGGGCCGTGGGCTGCATCTGAACGAACGGGTCAGCGCCACTCTGGAAATCGAATCGGGCAGCAACGACCCGATGGCTATTTTCCTGACCCTGATGCTGGTTACCCTGATCAGCCAGCACCAGGACGGCGCCTTTGCCTCTGGCCTGCTGATGCTGGTCCAGCAATTCGGTATCGGCGCGCCAGCGGGCATTCTGGGTGGCTTTGCCATCGTCGCCCTGACCAACCGGATGCGCCTGACGCCCTCTCTCTACCCCCTGTTAGTGGCCGCAGCCGGCATCGCCGTGTTTTCTGCCACCAACGCCATTGGCGGTAGCGGTTTTCTCGCCATATATCTGAGTGGCGTGGTGATCGGTAATCGCCACGTGCGAATGATGCCCATGATCCTGCAGGTACACGATGGCCTGGCCTGGCTGGCCCAGCTGTGTCTGTTCCTGATGCTGGGGCTGCTGGTGAGCCCGTCTGACCTGGTACCCCTGGCTGGGGGCGGCCTGATTCTGGCCTTTACACTGATCTTCGTGATTCGCCCGCTGACGGTTCTGCTGACGCTCTGGCCCTTCGGCTTCAACCGCCGGGAACTGGGCTTTATCAGCTGGGTGGGCCTGCGGGGCGCGGTACCAATTGTCCTGGCCCTGTTCCCGATCATCGCCGGTCTGCCGGATGCCCAGCTGGTGTTCCATGCCGCGTTCTTCATCGTGCTTGTGTCGCTTGTGGTACAGGGCACAACCATGGCGCCGCTGGCCCGCAAACTGAAGCTGGAAGTTCCAGCCGGCGAAGACCCTTACCGGCGCCTGCCCCTGGATGCCCCCGCAGCGGGCGACCACGAGCTGATGCTGTTCCCGCTCCGGGGCCAGAACTGGGAATCACCGAAACGGCTCGGGCAGCTGCGGCTTCCGGACAACACCGCCGTTGCCGGGGTCTTCCGGAATCGCCAGTGCCTGCAGCCCACCAAA
>DATGQY010000104.1:0-17071 GCA_035303925.1 Marinobacter sp.
TACTCGTCGCTGGCGCGAATGACTGGCGGCGGATACCCGCCCAGTTCCTGCCAGCGATTGACGATGCCGCAGAACAGATCGGCGGTTTTTTCTGCATCGTAGGCGGCAGAGTGGGCTTCCTTGTTGTCGAACGGAATGCCTGCCAGCTTGCAGGCCTGGGCCAGTACCGTATGCCCGTAGGCCAATCCTGCCAGTGTTGCGGTGTCAAAGGTGGAGAACGGATGGAACGGGTTACGTTTGATGTCTGCACGCATCGCGGCTGCGAACACAAAGTTGTGGTCGAAGGTGGCATTGTGCCCGACCAGAACAGCCCGTTTACAGTCGAAGGCTTTGACCGCTTTGCGGATCGGGGAAAAAATTTCACTCATGCCTTCTAGCTCAGGAACCGCCTCTCGCTCCGGACTCCAGGGATCAATACCCGTGAAATCCAGTGCCGACTGTTCCAGGTTTGCACCTTCGAAAGGGTCGATTTGCTGAAGGTAGGTTTCACCGCGATGCAGCAGGCCATTCTCATCCATGGTCAACATGACGGCGGCAATTTCCAGCAGGGCATCCCGTTCTGGGTTGAAGCCAGCGGTTTCAACGTCCACAACCACGGGTAAAAAACCGCGGAAGCGCTGGGACATAGGGTGAGGCTGCTTGTTTTCGTCTGACACTCGAACTCCAATGTTCGTGTTGTTTGAAAGTGTTTACGCCATGCGCCAGTGAACGGTTTCACCGGCTTTCAGCGGCACAATGGCTTCACCGGCGAGGGGCAGTTGTTCCGGCATGGTCCACGCCTCCCGCACCAGGGTAATGGTGTCGGTGTTTCTGGGCAGTCCATAAAAATCAGCGCCATTGAAGCTGGCGAACGCTTCAAGCTTGTCCAGAATGCCCAGCTCTTCAAAGATGTCGGCGTACAGCCCTATGGCCCCATAGGCTGAATAACAGCCGGCACAGCCGCAGGCTGCTTCTTTCTTGTCCCGGGCGTGGGGGGCGGAGTCGGTGCCCAGAAAGAATCGCGGGTCACCACTGGCCACGGCTTCCCGCAGGGCTTGCTGGTGCTTGTTACGTTTGAGTATGGGCAGGCAGTACAGGTGGGGGCGCACGCCACCAACCAGCATGTGGTTGCGGTTATACATCAGGTGCTGTGGTGTAAGGGTGGCCGCCAGGTTGCCGCCCGTGTGGCTGCGGACGAATTCGGCAGAATCCGCGGTAGTGATGTGCTCCAGTACCACTTTCAGTGTTGGAAACGCGTCCAGGGTTGGCGCCAGTACACGTTCCAGAAACACCTGTTCCCGATCAAAGATATCAATATCCGCATCGGTTACTTCCCCGTGCACCAATAACAGCATGCCGCAATCGGCCATGGCATCCAGCACCGGGTAGATCTTGCGGATATCGGTGACGCCAGAGGCGGAATTGGTGGTGGCGCCGGCGGGGTACAGTTTGGCTGCCACAACCCCTGCCGCTTTGGCTTCGCGAATGGTGTCCGCCGTGGTGCTTTCGGTGAGGTACAGCGTCATCAATGGTTCGAAGCCGGTGCCTGCGGCGGCCAGAATACGTTCCCGGTAGGCCATGGCGGCGGCTGCGTCGGTCACTGGCGGAACCAGGTTGGGCATGATGATGGCACGGCCGAAGCAGGCGGCCGTGGCGGGCACTACGCTGTTCAATACTTCTCCATCGCGTACATGCAGGTGCCAGTCGTCAGGGCGGGTGATGGTCATTTGTCTGGTCATGAGGTATCCGCAAAGCAGCCAAAAAATTTCGCGGATTATATCAGAAGGCAAGGCTGAATGTTTTCAATCTCAATTTGGTTACGATCGCTCAAGTAATGTTCAGGCTTGCCGTTACACGAAGAGCTAAACGTTTAACGACTGTCGGGGCGTTTCTATGGCCATGTTTCATCACGGGACTACAGGATCGGGTATTGCACCTTTTGCCGGTGCGCTGCTGCTGTGGGCTTCGGCCTTGCCCGTAGTCGCCTCCAGTTATGGTGCCGGTATTGAAAACAGCCAGTGGTACCTCTCTGAATCCGTCTTTGAGTGTTCGTTGATACAGGACGTGCCGGGCTATGGGCGTGCAGTGTTCAGTCACCGGGCGGGTGAAGAGTTGGCGTTCCATCTCGAGGCTTCCTTGCCGGTCATGCGGCCGGGCAAAGGGAGCCTGGTGGTGGAGGCTCCGGCCTGGCGACCGGGTGTCCCGCCAAGACCGGTAGGCACGGTCAATGTTTCGGCCGGCAGCCGAGCGGTGAGCGTGGGCAACCGGGAGGCGACGCTGATGGCGCAGGGATTACTGGAGGGCATGCAGCCGACACTGACCCGTGCCGCCCGCTATGAGGATCGCCCGGTTCGGGTTCATCTGTCGAACGTGAATTTCTCCGGTCCGTATTCTGGCTACCGGGAGTGCGTTGCCGGGTTGTTGCCTGTGAACTATGACCAGATTCGCCGTTCGCGAGTGCCGTTTTCCAGCGGCAGTACCAGCCTGTCAGATGCTGACCGGGCATTGCTGGATAATATCGTGACCTACGTAATGGCGGACTCCACGATTGAAAGAATTCTGGTGGATGGTCACTCTGATAGCCTGGGAAGCCGTATCGACAACCGGGCGCTGTCAGAAGAGCGGGCGACCGTTGTTGCCGACTACCTGAAGGCCCGGGGGGTTGATGAGAATCTGTTGATTGTGCGAGGCCATGGCGACCAGTTCCCGGTGTCTCGTCGGCACGCGGATAATCGCAGAACGACAATACGGCTGCAGCGCCAGGGCGAACTGCCTGAATTTCAGCAGGCGAATGGCCTGGGTGGCGATTTTGCGGGTTGAACGCCGTCCGTGATTCAGTAAACGGCGTTCAACACTTCAAGATGGGCTGCGACACTTTCCGCCAACGCTTTCAGGTGATAGCCCCCTTCCAGCGTTGAAATAATCCGGTCATTGGCGTGGTCGTGAGCCACGCTTACCAGCATTTCCGTGAGCCAGCGGTAGTCTTCTGTCTCCAGATTCAGTTCGGCCATCGGGTCCAGCCTGTGGCCATCAAATCCGGCAGAAATCAGCACCAGTTGAGGCCGGAAATCCTGCAGTTTCTTCAACCACACCGCTTCTACCGTTTTCCGGTACTCTGCCGCCGTGCAATTTGCCTCGATTGGCGCGTTAACGATGTTGTCTGCCTGACGGTGGACATGGGAGTGCGGGTAGAACGGATGCTGAAAGCTGGAACACATCAGTATGCGCTCATCACCGCTGACAATATCAACCGTTCCGTTACCCTGGTGAACGTCAAAGTCTATGATCGCTACCCGGTCCAGGTGGTGAAAGGTAAGGGCTCGCATGGCAGCCAGAGCAATGTTGTTGTAGAAGCAGAATCCCATGGATTTTGCCCGCTCGGCGTGATGCCCCGGCGGTCTGGCACAAACGAAGGCGTTGGTCACCTGGCTGCTCATCACCATATCCACCGCCTGTACGTTGCCGCCAGCGGCTAACCGGGCTGCTCGCAGTGTATCGGGCATCATGGCGGTGTCCGGGTCGGTAAATACCCGGCCACGGGTTGGTTGCATCAGGTCCAATTGCTGCAGGTAGGACTCCGGGTGCACGGTCAACAGCTGATCACGGGTAATTTCTTCCGGACGTATCCAGTCCAGTTCCTGTTGCAGATTGGTATCTGCCAGATACGCCAGAATGCTTGCGAGACGCTCCGGGCTTTCCGGATGCTCCGGTCCCATGTTGTGTTTCTGACAATCATTGTGGGAGAAAAATGCCGTGGTCATACTGAAGGTCTGAACCCGAGTCTGATTGTTATTAATTCCATGTTATCAGGGATAACCGAAGGATGGGGTATTTCTTTGGTCTAATAACGGTGATAGCGGATTTACATCAGGGAATACCCATCTAAGATAAGGTATACATTGATAAGTAACCTGTTTTATTGAGATTCTTACCGAAGTTACCGCCGCGAAGTTCAGGGAGAAACAATGTGAGTACCCGCTATCTGGAAAGCCTGTTCAACCCTGAATCCATTGCTGTGATCGGTGCTTCCGAGCGGGCAGACAACCTGGGCGGTATGGTGCTGCGTAACCTGCTGGGCGGTGGGTATCCTGGCCGCATCGTGGTGGTGAACCAGTCTGACTACGACAACGTTCACGGCGTGCCCTGTGTGGGCAAGGTGTCGAAGCTGGATTTCAGCCCGGACCTCGCCATTATCTGTACCCCGCCGGACACCGTGCCCAAAATGATCCGCAAGCTAGGGGAGCGGGGCGTTCGAACCGCCATCGTCATGACCGGCGGAATGTCGCGAACCCACAGTAAAACCGGTCAGCCTCTGATGTACTCGGTGCGCGATGCGGCGCGGGAAACCGGTATCCGGGTATTGGGGCCCAACACCATTGGCCTGATGGTTCCGGCCCGGCACCTTAACGCCACTTATGCCCATATGGGTGCCATTCCCGGACGGGTGGCCTTTGTCGGGCAGTCCGGCACGATTGCCAGCTCGGTTCTGGACTGGGCGTTTGCCCGGGGTGTTGGATTTTCCTATTTTCTGACCCTGGGCGATGGCATGGACATCGACCACGACGACCTCATCGATTATCTGGCCCAGGACACCCAGACCCGAGCCATCCTGCTGCACATTGAAAGTATTCCTAATCCCCGGCGGTTTATGTCTGCCGTCCGGGTGGCGTCACGAACCAAACCGGTGATTGCCGTTAAGTCTGGCCGTGTGCCGGAGTCCGAGTGGATTGCCCATGGCCTGCCGGCGGGCATCAAGCGCAGCGATCCGATCTACGATGCCATGCTGCAAAGAGCAGGTGTGTTGAGGGTAGACGGTCTGGGCCAGATGTTTGATGCGCTGGAAACCCTGACCCGCATGCGGCCGCTGCGCCGCGAATCCTTGGCTATCATGGCGAACGGCGTTGGCCCCGGGGTATTGGCGGTGGATCGCCTGGCGGACCTCGGGGGGGAGCTGGCGGATTTGTCACCGGGGTCTGTGGATGAGCTTGCCGAATTGCTGCCGCCGTACTGGACCCGCAAGAATCCCATCGACTTGAACTACGATGCCTCTCCGGAATTGTATGCCAAGGCGATCAAGATACTCGCCAAAGATCCGAACGTGGCCAACGTGCTGGTGATGTACGCGCCTACGCTGGTTCAGGACAGCCTGCAGATTGCCGATGCAGTGGTGCAGGCCTCCAAAGGTACACGCCTCAATATATTCACCTGCTGGCTGGGACAGAGCACCGTGATGGATTCCCGGGAGGAGTTCTACCGGGCGGGCTTGCCGTCGTTCTTCAATCCGGAGAAGGCCGTGATGGCCTTTATGCAGCACGTCAAGCACCAGCGCGTGCAGCGACTGCTGACAGAAACCCCGGAATCCTTCACAGACCACTTTGCCGACCGGGCCAATACCCGCACCCTGGTGGCCAAGGCGTTGCGGGACGGCCGTAGACACCTATCCAATCGCGAGGCCAGGCGGGTAATCCGGGATTATGGCGTCACCGCGATTGAGACCGTTTACTGTGACGACGTGGATGAGGTGCTGGAGATGTTTGCCGTCGAGCGCCGGCCCATCGATATAACGGTTATCCATGAGCAGGTCTGTTTTCCGTTTCTTGACCTGAGCCCGACCCAGCGGCGTTACAAGGGTACCGTCAAGAAGCTGAACAGCGAGCAGGCCATTATTGACAGCTGCCGGTTCCTGCTCGAAGAGTATCAGACCCACTTTCCACAGAGCGGGTTTCTGGGCTTTGCGGTGCAGCACTCCTACCAGCATGTTGGCGGTATTGAGTTCAGCGTGGGGATCACCCGGGATGAAGTGTTCGGGCCCCTGGTGGTCTGCGGCGCCGCTGGCGCGCAGGTTAACATTATGACCGACCGCCAGATCGCGCTGCCGCCGCTGAACATGGTGCTGGCTCGTGAGCTGCTGCGCCGGACCTACATGTACAAGCTGCTTAAAGAGCACAGCCTCAAGCCGGAGGAGGACATCCGGGCGGTGTCGGAAACGTTGGTGAAGCTGTCGCAGATTGTGATCGATATTCCCGAAATCCGCGGACTGGAAATCTCACCATTACTGTTCAATGAGCAGGGTGCTGTGGCAGTGAGTATTGCCATTGATCTGGATGACAAACCGGGCCGGCCGATCATTCAGGCCTATCCGCGGGAGCTGGAGGAATGGATCGTGTTGCCCCGGTCTGGTCGCAGGGTCATCATCCGGCCTGTGCTGGCTGAGGACGAGCCCGCTCACAGGGCTTTTCATGAGCACCAGTCTCCTGAGTCCATTCGCTACCGGTTCTTCCAGTACCGCAAGAATTTCTCCCGGGAAGACGTCGCCCAGATGGTGCAGATTGACTATGACCGGGAGATGGTGTTCATCGCGAATGCGCCGAGAGAGGACGGCGAAGGCGAGGAAACCCTGGGTACGGTTCGTACCTGGACCGATGCCGACAACCTGCGCAGTGAGTTTGCGGTCATGGTGGACGACCGGATGAAGGGTGAAGGCCTGGGTGTGGCGCTGATGCAGAAAATGATCGAGTACTGCCGCGCCCGGGGCACCATGGAGATGGTCGGCAACGTACTACCTGAGAACCGGCCAATGTTGCAGCTGGCAGAGCATCTGGGTTTCGAGATCAAGTTTAACCCGGAAGAAGAGGTCATGGACTTGCGGCTGGTGCTGAATGAGCCGGAAAAGGACTGGCAGAAAGAGCGGTTGAAGAAGCGGGGGCATTAACCCCCGCTGGTGGTACTCAGCCTGAAGCGGGTTCAGTCTTCAACAATGGCGGAGCGATCTTCGCCGCCAAGGGCTTCAAGCAACCCGGGAATCATTCTGGACAGCTCCAGGGTCATAATCGCAAATCCGGCGTCGAATTTGGCGACGGCATCGTCTGCATCCACGTCGTCCAGTTGTTCCTGAAGGGTTTCGCCAAATTTGAGACGGCGGATTCCCAGCTCTTCATCCAGGATGAAGTGAACGTTGTTGTCCCAGGTCAGTGAGAGTTTGGTGACCTGCATACCGGTTTCCAGATGGTTGCGGATCTCGTCGGCTTTCAGGTCCAGGCCTTTACAACGCACCACACCACCGTCTTCCGAAGGGTCTTTCAGCTCGCACTCGTTGCCCAGCTCCACGGTTGCGGGGTGGTCGATGGTTTCGTTCAGCCAGCCGGTAAAGGTAAAGGCCGGAGCCTGTTCAACCGCCGGCGGCCGCACGGGCAGGGAGCCCAGGGTTTTGCGCAGTGTGGAAGCCAGGTCTTCAGCCTGCTTGGCGGAGCCTGCGTCAACCACCATGACGCCGTCCTGCGGGGCAAGATAGGCGTAACAGCGACGATTGCGGGAAAATGCCTGGGGCAGCATTTCCAGCATCACCTGCTCTTTGATTTCGTCTTTTTCTTTACGGCGAACTTTTCGGCTTTGCTCCAGCTCAATCGCTTCCGCACGCTCTTCAACGGCTTCTTTCACCACGGGGCCGGGCAGAATTTTTTCTTCTTTACGCAGTGCAATCAGGTGGTAGCCATTGGCACTGTGAACCAGCAGGTCACTGTGTTTTCCCAGTGGAGGAACCCATCCCTGGCGCATGGTTTCCTGCGGGCCACAGGGTTTGAACGCATCGGCCTGCAGCTTTTCTTCCAGGGCTTCAGCCGTAATGTCGAAGGGTTTGGTAAAACGGAAAACTCGGGCGTTACGAAACCACATGGGTTTTTGTCCTTGCTGTTTGATCAGGGCTTTTCAAGAAGGGGAGCGATGATACGGCCACCGGACGGCGGCCGTAAAGTTACCGGGCAGGCATGTTCAGATCTGCATAATCTCAACCAGCACGGTTTTGACAATAAAGCCGACAACACCGGCGCCCAGCACGGTAAACAAGGCCATGGTGCCAAACTTTCCTGCCTGGGATTTTTTTGCCAGATCCCAAACGATGAAGCCCATCCAGATAATAAGACCCGTCAGAAACACCGTCATGGCGATCTGGGAAAAAACTGCTTCGTTCATGCTTACTCCGATATCAACTGAAACTGAAATTCGCTAGTGAGGGGCGTGGCTATGGCTGTTCGTCACGCAGGAAGACCCAGTTGTTGTTATCGGATTGTTCTTCACTGAAGTAGTAGCCTTCCAGATTGAAGCCCTTGAGGTCATCGGCCTGGGTAATGCGATTTTGAATGGCGTAGCGACACATCAGGCCTCGGGCCTTCTTGGCGTAGAAACTGATGATTTTGTACTTGCCGTTTTTCCAGTCTTTGAACTGAGGCGTGACCAGGCGGCCATCCAGCTTTTTGGCCTGAACACTTTTGAAGTATTCGTTGGAGGCCAGGTTAACCAGAACCTGATCGTCTTCCGCCAACTGCCGGTTCAGAGCGTCGGTCAGCTTGCTGCCCCAGAAGGCATAGAGATCTTTGCCCCGCCTGTTCTCGAATTTCGTGCCCATCTCCAGTCGGTAGGGTTGCATCAGATCCAGCGGTTTGAGCAGGCCGTAGAGGCCCGAGAGCATGCGCAGATGTTTCTGGGCAAAGGCGAAGTCGTCCTCGTTGAAGCTTTCGGCATCCAGCCCGGTGTAGACATCGCCCTTGAACGCCAGGATAGCCTGCCGGGCGTTGTCCGGGGTAAACGGTGTGTGCCAGTCCCGGAAACGCTCGGCGTTGAGCTGGCCCAGTTTGTCGCTGATGCTCATCAGGTTACTGACCTGGTGGGGTTCCAGTTCCTTGAGCTGATCAATCAGCTCGCAGGCATCATCCAGATAGTCCGGCTGGGTAAAGGTTTCCGTCGCCAGCGGGCTCTCATAATCCAGAGTCTTGGCGGGGGAAATGATCATCAGCATGTCAGCAGATCCTCATTGCAGAAACGACAGTAGCTGGTCCTGGGTGAACGGCCAGCCCAGCTCTGCGCTCGTGTCGTTGCGGCGCAAAACCGGGATGCGGGTGCCATAGCGTTCAACCAGTGCTTCAGATTGCGCAATATCAACCACCTCCACCGGTATGGGCTCGGGCATGGGTGTGTTGATCAGCAGCGATTCGGCCAGTTCACACAGGTGGCAGTTAGAGGTGGTGTAGAATACCAGCTCCATCACGTCTTTGGCTGCGCGTCGAGTTGTTGGCCATTGACGCCCTGGCTGTCCTTACCCATCAGGTACAGATAGACAGGCATCAACTGCTCCGGATTCGGGTTCTTTTTCGGGTCTTCCGCAGGGTAGGCCAGCACTCTCATACCGGTGCGGGTAGCGCCGGGGTTCAGGCTGTTTACACGAACGTTATTACGCTCATCGTCCAGCTCATCAGCCAGCAGCTGGGCCAACCCTTCGATGGCAAACTTGGACACGGCGTAGGCGCCCCAGTAAGCCCGTGCCTCGCGTCCAACACCGGATGATGTAAAGATCATGGAGGCGCTGTCTGACTGGCGCAGCAGTGGAATCATGGCACGGCTCAGCAGAAACGGAGCGGTGGCATTCACATGCATGACCTTGCTCCAGATTTCCGGATCGTACAGTTCAACCGGACTGCGGGAGCCAAGGATGCCGGCATTGTGCAGCAGTCCATCCAGGCGACCGAAGTTTTCTTCGATGGTCATGGCCAGCTCTTCGTAATCCTTGACCGCGGCGCCTTCGAAATTCATCGGTACGATGGCCGGTTTCGGGTGGCCGGCGGCTTCAATTTCATCGTAAACCTCTTCCAGGCGGGCCAGTGTGCGGCCCACCAGAATGACCGTCGCCCCGTGGGCAGCGTAGGCTTTAGCGGCAGCACGGCCAATACCACTGCCGGCTCCGGTTACCATGACAATGCGGTCTTTCAGAAGATCGGCGGGTGCCTGGTAATCATGCATAACCTGTCTCCGTGTTCAGGCAAGTTCCGGCGGTGTTGACTGCCGGTGATGAAATGAGTCGGGCGCTATTGTAACAGCTTTGCCAGATCGCTGACCGTGTCGGCAATGATATCGGCTTGCCACAGGTCAACGGTTTCCGGTTGTTCTATATAGCCATAGCGCACCGCAATGGTGTGCATGCGGGCGTTCCGGCCTGCCTCGATGTCGCGTTCGTGATCGCCCACGTAGACCGCCTTCTCCGGTTCTGCACCGATCTCCCGGCACGCCAGGAACAGCGGTTCCGGGTGGGGCTTGCGCTCAGATACGTGGTCCGGACAAACCAATGTCGCGCAGCGCTGTGCCAGACCAAGAGCCTCAATCAGCGGGGCGGCAAAGCGTACCGGCTTGTTGGTGACGATGCCCCAGGGAATGCGTCGGGCTTCCAGGCTTTGAAGCAGGGCATCGATGCCTTCAAACAGCGTAGTTTCAACCGCCACGCCGGCTTCGTACAGGTCGAGAAACGCGGTGTGCTTCTCGGCATAACCTTCTTGCTCGGGCTCCAGATTGAAGCCTACGCGAATCATGGCCCGGGCACCGTTGGATACCGAGCGGCGGATGTGTTCCGCCGGCAGCGGCGCCAGGTTGTGCTGATGGCGGAGCTGGTTCAGGCAGCGGATAAAATCCGGCGCCGTGTCGATCAGCGTGCCGTCCAGATCAAACAGTACTGCAGAGGGTGTGGTTTCAGTCTTCACGGATATCCCGGGCATGCATCAGGTAGTTCACGTCCACATCACGGCCGAGCTTGTAGCTTTTGGTGATGGGGTTGTAGGTCATACCGGTGAGTTCACGAATATCCAGGCCGGCGTGGCGCAGGTGATCGGACATTTCCGAAGGGCGGATGAACTTCTTCCATTCATGGGTGCCTTTGGGCAGCATGTTCAGGACGTACTCCGCGCCCACAATCGCAAACAGGAACGATTTGGGGTTCCGGTTGATGGTAGAAACGAACAGATGGCCGCCCGGGCGCAACATCGAGGCGCAGGCTTTGATAACAGAGGCGGGGTCCGGCACGTGTTCGAGCATTTCGAGGCAGGTTACCGCATCATACTGGCCCGCATGCTCCGGGTCCCGCGACAATTCCTCAATCGTGGTTTGCCGGTAATCCACCTTCACACCGGATTCCAGTCCATGCAATTTGGCCACATTCAGCGGTGCTGCGCCCATATCAATTCCGGTGACGTGGGCGCCACGCAACGCCATGCCTTCAGACAACAAACCGCCACCGCAGCCTACGTCCAGCACTCGTTTGCCGGCGAGTGAAACCCGCTCGTCGATGTAGTTCAGGCGCAGGGGGTTGATGTCGTGCAGCGGCTTGAATTCGCTGGTCGGGTCCCACCAACGGCTGGCCAGTGCTTCAAACTTGGCAATCTCGTTCTGGTCTACGTTCTGGTTGCTCATGGTTTGCACCTGGTTTGAAATAAATTAACTGAGAATCTGTGTTTGCCAGTCGCGGACCCGCAGCATCAGGTCCGGTACATCAATTCGGGTCAGGCGGCCATCCTGTAACTGAGGTACGCCGTGAATCCAGCTATGGCTTACTGCCCGGCCGTGGTTGCTGTACACCAGGTGTGAGGCCGGGTCATACACTGGCTGCAGAAACGGGTCGCTCAGGTCGACGGCGATCAGGTCTGCCAGTTTACCGGCGACGAGTGAGCCCAGCTCCTGTTCGCGGCCGAGTGCACGGGCACCGTTCAGGGTGGCCATTTCCAGCGCTGAATGGGCGGACAGGGCGGAGGCATCTCCCGCCACGACTTTCGCCAGCATGGCCGCTGTTTTCAGTTCACCGAACAGATCCAGATCGTTGTTGCTGGCGGCGCCGTCGGTACCAATGGTGACATTCAGGCCGCTGTCGATCAGCTTCTGAACCGGGCACAGGCCGCTGGCCAACTTCAGATTCGATTCGGGGCAATGAACGATGTGCCCGCCGGCCCGGGAGAGGTGCGCCAGGTCGGACTCGTTAATCTGGGTCATGTGCACGTACTGGCTGTTGCTGCCCAAAATACCTAGGTCCGCCATGCGGGCAATCGGGCGCTGGCCGGACGCCTTGAGCGCGTCTTCCACTTCAAAAGCGGTTTCGTGCAGGTGTATCTGAATGGCGGCGCCGGTTTGCTGCGACAGCGCGAGCGCGGCGTTTAATGGCTGGTCAGACACGGTATAGGGCGCGTGAGGGCCGATAGCCGGCATGATGAATTCATCATGCCGCCACTCGGCAATAAGGTCGGCACCTTTGCGCAGATACTCATCCGGCCCGGAACCCCATACGGTGGGCATGTCCATCAGCGGGAAACAGACCTGGGCGCGCATGCCCGCATCGTGGGCCACCTGGGCGGTGACTTCCGGGAAGAAATACATGTCGGAAAAAGTGGTGGTGCCAGTGCGAATCATTTCTGCCATGGCCAGTCGTGTGCCATCGGCCACGAACTGCTCGCTGACAAACCTGGCTTCGGCGGGCCAGATATGTTCGTTCAGCCAGGTCATCAGGGGTAGGTCATCTGCCATTCCCCGGAACAGAGACATGGCGGTGTGTCCGTGCAGGTTGATCAGCCCGGGCAGTACCACATGCTGATTCAGACTGATGGTTTCCCGGGCGCGAAACTTTTGGTCGGCTTCGGCCTGGGACACAACAGCCGCGATGCGACTGCCTTGCAGTATAACGGCCTGGTGCTCCAGCACGACACCAAAAGGTTCAACGGGAATCAGCCAGCGGGCATTGATTCGGATATCGGCTGCGGTGATGGTATCTGCCGTCATTAACCTGCCTTGAGGGTCGGGGGCGCAGAGTCTCTGTGCCGGGAAATTCAACTGGGAAGTATAACCAGCCGCCACCGGCAGAACTACCCCGGGAACGGTGCCAATGGAGGTATAAACCGGCAGGTAAAACGCTATACTGCGTTTTTTCTGGACCGCAAACGGAGCTGTTTATGGCGAATTCCACTGACCACCGATCTATGGGGACCGTGGCCATGCGCTGGCACGGCAACAAGCTGGAATTACTGGACCAGCGACTGTTGCCTACTGACGAGCACTGGATCTCTGCTGAAGGCGCCTCTGCTGTGGCTCAGTGTATTACGGATATGGTGGTGCGTGGTGCGCCGGCTATCGGTATCAGTGCTGCCTACGGAGTGGCATTGGCAGCCCGCCATGCCGGCACTGGGGACTGGCAGGCGGAAATCCGGCAAGCCATTGATGAGCTGGCGCAATCCCGGCCCACTGCGGTCAATCTGTTCTGGGCGCTGCAGAGAATGGAGCAGGTGTTCCTGGCCTGCGCCACGCGGGATGAAGCTGAAACAAGGCTGGCCGAAGAGGCCGTGCTGATTCACGAAGAAGACCTGGCCGCCAACCTGGCGATGGCGGATCATGCTCTTGAAGTGATGAGCCCGGAGCAGGCTATTTGCGTGTTGACGCATTGTAATACCGGTGCACTGGCCACCGGCGGTTATGGAACGGCGCTCGGCGTCATTCGCCGGTTGCACGAAAGCCAGTTGCTGGAGAAAGTGTACGCTGACGAAACCCGGCCCTGGCTGCAGGGCAGTCGCCTGACTGCGTGGGAGCTGGCCCGTGACCAGATCCCCGTCATCCTGAATGCCGATGGTGCGGCGGCGGCTATTCTGGCCAGTGGCAAAGTGAAGTGGGTGATTGTCGGGGCGGACCGGATTACTGCCAACGGAGATGTGGCCAACAAAATCGGAACCTACAGCCTGGCGGTGCTGGCCCGTTATCATAAGGTGGGCTTTATGGTGGTGGCGCCATCGAGCACGGTGGACATGGCGCTCGCTTCTGGAAAGGATATTCCTATCGAGGAGCGTGAAGGCACTGAAATCCGTGAAATTCGGGGTATTCCGCTGGCACCCGCAGGTGTGGAGGTATTTAACCCGGTGTTTGATGTGACGCCGGCGAGCCTGATCGATGCCATCGTGACCGAGAAGGGGGCCGTGCGGAATCCAGACCTTGCCGGAATGAAAGCGCTATTTGCCTGAGGGCGGTGTGGGCTCTGACGAATCCCGGGGCTGAATACCGGCTTTCAGCTCCGCCATTTCCATTTCCTGTTGCTCAATGAAGTGCATGGACATTTCAAAACTGTGGCGGGTGAACTCGAGGACCTTGCGGAAGCCTTCATCGGACAGGTTCCGGGCATCATCATGGCGGCGGAAAATGTTGATGAATTCCCGCTCACGCTCAAACTGTAGCGGAATGCGCCCGATACCCCAGTCATTCAGGATTTGCCAGACTTCCGGGTTGTAATTCCGGGTGGTACGCATGATGAAAGGAATGGGATCGTTTCTCGCGATCAGCGCCGCAAACCGCAGAATCAGCTCGAAGGAAAGTGTAGAGGTGCCATTCTCTATGGCTTCGAGCAACGATTTGTCTTTCAGGTTCAGGGCGTCGCTCATTTCGGACAGAGTTAACCCTGCCACTTCCCGAATATCCTTGAGGGACTGCCCTGCAGTCAGCATGGCCCTGAGCTGGTCCTGGGAATTAACCAGTGCGCGGCCGACACGTAGTGACGTATCCGTTGCCCGCGCGCCCAGTCGCAATGCAGAGCCTGTGAACCCGACGATACGGTCCAGAATGCTGTCCGGTGCTTTGTTGCGCTCGCCCGGGCTTGCCATGCCTTCCACTTCTTCCATGGAGCGCATGGCGTGTAGTGCATCCAGCAGCATGTCCCGGAAGGCCTGGGCCTTTTTCTGGCTATCCTTTTGGCCCCCGCGGGCTGCGCCCTGTGTCATTGGTTCAGGAGCGCTTCGGCTTTGGCGGCGAACTGCGTAGGCGCCAGAATGGAAGCCATCCGCTGATCCAGTTCAAGCAGGTCCGCCATGATGTGACCGCCTTCGCGAATCACGAAGTCCAGCTCATCGTCGGTGGTGTCCAGGTCAGCTGCCTGCTCATCCTGCCACTGTTCGAGGTCTTCCAGCGTCTCAAACGGCTCCTCACCCCGGAGTTCGCGGCGGGAGTTGGCGATGGTCAGCCGGGTGTTCTCGATCTGGCTGTGGTGGCTCGTGCGTTCTTCAAGATTGAGACTCACGTAATCCATTTCCCGTTGCTGGTTCAGGAATTCAATTTCCTTTTGCAGCAGGCTGAATTCAGGGCTGCTAGCGAAGCGGTCGTCGTGACGCTTGCGCAGCTCGTCGATAACACCGCTGAAATCGAAATAGCGGGAGTGCGGTACGGCTTCGATCTGATCCCAGGGGAGGGCATGGTCCAGTGCATCTTCACCGATTCGGGATTTATCGATCCGGGACGGAATTTCGATGTCCGGAATGACCCCTCGGTGCTGGGTGGAGCCGCCGGAAACCCGGTAGAACTTGGATTGGGTGATCTTCAGCTGGCCATGGTTGAGCGGGCGGACAGCCTGCACAGTGCCTTTGCCAAAGGTTTGCGAACCAACCACCAGACCGCGACCGTAATCCTGGATGGCTCCGGCAAAGATCTCCGAGGCGGATGCGCTCATGCGATTTACCAGAACCACCAGCGGGCCATCGTAGACAACAGCCGGGTCTTCATCTTCGAGTACCTGGACGTCGTTGTTGGCATTGCGGATCTGTACGGTGGGGCCTTTGTCGATGAACAGGCCGACGAGGTCATTGGCCTCATGCAGGGCTCCGCCGCCGTTGTTTCGGAGGTCCATAACCACGCCGTCAACACCGTCGTGCTTGAGTTCGTTAATCAGCTTGCGCACGTCTCGGGTTGTGCTCTTGTATTCAGGGTCGCCTGCCTGCATGGCCTGGAAATCGGCGTAAAAGGTGGGGATGGTGATAACACCAATCTTGTAAGTTTCCCCTTTCCTGTCCAGTTCGATGACGTCTTTGCTGGCACTTTGTTCTTCCAGCTTCACTTCGTCACGTTTGATGGCAATGTTGCGGGTGACGGTTTCATCAGACGCGTTCGCCGGGATGACCTCCAGTGACACGGTTGAGTTGCGGGGGCCCCGAATAAGATCCACCACTTCGTCCAGGCGCCAGCCAATCACATTGACCGGTTTGTCGCCTTCCTGACCGACCGACACGATTCTGTCTGCCGGCTGAAGCTGACCCTGCTTGGAGGCGGGGCCGCCAGGTACCAGGCGGACAACCTTGGTGTATTCGTTGTCAGACTGCAGCACCGCGCCAATGCCTTCCAGCGACAGGCTCATATTGATGTTGAAGTTTTCTGAGGTGCGCGGGGAAAAGTACGACGTATGTGGATCCCACATGCCGGTAAACGCGTTCATGTAAGCCTGGAACGCGTCTTCACTGCGGGCCTGATAGGCGCGTTTGAGTTGACCTTCGTATCGGCGCAGCAGGCTTTCTTCAATGGCCTCGTCATCTGAACCATTCAGGCGCTGGGCCAGGACTGCATTCTTGATGCGCTTGATCCAGAGCTTGTCCAGTGCCTCTGTGTCGGCTTCCCAGGGAGCTTCGGAGCGGTCGACCTGAATGGTTTCGACAGCACTGAAATCCAGTTCCCCGATGCCTTTGTCAATGACGCTCTGGGCAAACTTCAGACGCTCGATAACCCGCTGCTGAACCAGGTTGTAGATGTCGAAACCCGGTTGCAACTGGCCGGTTTTCAGGGCCGAGCCGAGGCGGTTTCTCACGCTGGCCAGGGCGTCTATGTCTTGCTGGGTCAGATAAATGCGCTGACTGTCCAGGTAATTGAGGTAGGCGTCGAACACATCGCCGGAGAGTTCATCGCTTATGCCAAGATCACGGAAGTGTGTGAATTGCAGCTGGCGGGCGATCAGAATGTTCGCCCGGGCCTGGTCAATTGTGGGTGACACCGGTTGATATTCAGCCGGTTGATCAACCTTCGCCTGCAGCCCGGACAACCCGGGGACGAGCAGGGCAAGGCTGAGTGCCGCACAAATTCCGGCTTTTTTGATCAGAGCCGTCCGGTGGCTACGGGGTGTGGCTTTTTCCGCAATGGTCATATAAGCATACCTGGCGATACTGGGTAACTGGCAAAGGCGAGCGTTGCTGGCCGTGTTTCTACCCGTGACTAGTCAATTTATTGTAGGCAACCGCTACACCTGTTGCCATAGGGCAGGGGTATAGCTTCGTGACAATATGTCCATATACGTTGCGGCCCAGGGTTATAGATTGGGGCAGGTAACAGGAAGTAAAGAGGCGGGGTCTTTGGGTAAGCGACCGGAGGGCAAGCCCTCCGGTCGTTCGGGTCAGGCGAAGGTGTCGTTATTTTCCGCCTTTTTCAGCAACAGTGCTGGCGGTGCGAAGCGCTCGCCGTACTGGTCAGCCAGTTGCTGTGCCCGTTCGGCA
This sequence comes from Marinobacter sp., assembly GCA_035303925.1. Lineage (GTDB taxonomy): Bacteria > Pseudomonadota > Gammaproteobacteria > Pseudomonadales > Oleiphilaceae > Marinobacter. Next base: position 17,061 of record DATGQY010000104.1, read on the forward strand.
AAGGCCCGAAC
>DATGQY010000105.1:0-14189 GCA_035303925.1 Marinobacter sp.
CATAGGTTTTCCGGTATTTGGCTTGGGGCCAGCTTAACGAACGTCTGCCCGGATATCAGACAGACAGCAGGCTGATCTGTTCCCTTGCCCGCTCACGGGCTTCTGCGTCTTTGACAAAGATGGTGTCGAAACTGTCAGCCGCCAGCACCTCGGTAATGGCAAGCGTCCGCTCTATGATAACGGGGATGTCGGTAAAGCTCAGCTTGCCCTCAAGGAACGCCGCTACGGCTATCTCGTTGGCAGCATTCAGCACCGCCGGTGCTGTGCCTCCGGTGGCAAACGCTTCGGCCGCCAGACGAAGGCAGGGAAAGCGTTGCAGATCCGGTCGTTCGAAGTGGAAGCGCCCAATAGCAAAGAGATCCAGTGGTGCAACTCCGGCCTCAATTCGCTCAGGCCAGGCCAAGCCATTGGCAATGGGCGTTCGCATGTCTGGGCTACCCATCTGGGCAAGCACCGAGCCGTCAGCATACTCCACCATAGAGTGAATGATACTTTCAGGGTGCACATGAACTTCAACCTGATCAGGCGTGGTATTAAACAGCCAGCAGGCCTCAATGAGCTCCAGTCCCTTATTCATCAGGGTTGCAGAATCGACCGATATTTTCTGCCCCATAGACCAGTTCGGGTGCGCACAGGCCTGAGCAGGGGTTACTGAACCCAGCGACTCGGCAGAAAATGTACGAAACGGTCCGCCAGAAGCCGTGAGCAGAATGCGGGTAATACCTGCGGCTGCCGGACGACGTATCTTGTCGGCGGGCATGCACTGAAAGATGGCGTTGTGTTCTGAATCAATCGGGAGCAACTCAGCTCCGGACTCTGCCACGGCGTCCATGAACAGTTTGCCAGACATGACCAGAGCTTCTTTGTTTGCCAGCAGCACCCTTTTTCCAGCCCGAACAGCAGCCAGCGTTGGCGCCAACCCTGCCGCACCAACAATCGCAGCCATCACGGTATCGGCGTCACTGGCCGATGCCACCTGGCAAAGACCGGCCTCACCGCTCAATACCCGGATTTCGGGCACGTCCGCCAGCAGAACTTCCAGCTCACCTGCCGCATCCGCGTCAGCCATAACCGCAAACGCCGGCTTGAACTCCCGGCATAAAGCAGCCATTTCCTGAAACCGTGTACCGGCGGTCAGCGCATAGACAGAGAACCGGTCGGGATGCCGGCGAATCACATCCAGTGTACTGACACCTATGGAGCCGGTCGCCCCAAGCACGGTAACGCTCCGCTGAATCATAGAGACAGGCTGCCCGTCGTCAGCCAGCCAAGTAGAGTGATGATCAACGCGAATACCGGAATTGCGGCTGTAAGGCTATCGATTCGATCCATAATGCCGCCGTGGCCGGGTAACAACTGGCTGCTATCCTTGATGCCACGAAACCGCTTGAGCATACTCTCCAGCAGATCGCCCAGCACCGACACCAGGCCAGTGAACAAACTCGCTACCACCAGCAACAACGTTTGCTGGGTGCTGGCAGACGTCAGAATGCTGGCCACCAACGCCAACAACCCGACAGCCACCAGACCGCCCCAGACACCCGCCCAGGACTTACCCGGGCTGACTCTCGGCGCCAACTTGGCCTTACCAAAAGCCCGGCCCGCAAAGTAGGCGCCGATGTCAGCTACCCAGACCATCAGAAAAATATAGAGAATAACGAGGAGATTATTGGCGGTGTCGCCAAACTGGAAGGCACCAATTCGGAGGTGATTCAGGCCCACCCAGGCAGGCAGAAGCACGAACAGGCCCATCACGGCCCGCGCAGGCAAAGACCCCCAGGATTCCGAGCCCGAAGGGTACTGGCGAACCAGCCAGAAACACACCAACCACCAGCCCAGCGCCATCCAGAGAACCGCCACCGACGGCACCTCGAGCTGCCAGATCAGCGCCAACAGTACCGCCACGCCAGCGGCATAAGCGGTGCGGCCAGGCTGCCCCTCAATGCCTGACATATTGGCCCACTCCCAGGCACCCAGAACAATAATGGCACCGGTGAACAGGGCAAATCCGAAAGGCGGCAGAAAGAAAATTCCACCAATCGCAATGGGAGCCAGGATAAGAGCGGTAATAATTCGGGTTTTAAGCACAGTGATGATCGCTTTGTCGTTATTGTTTTGTGGCGCGGGTGGCAATCTGATCGTCAGTCTGACCAAAACGGCGTTGGCGATGACTGTAGGCGTCCAGTGCTTTCAGCATTTCTTCTACCTTGAAATCCGGCCAGAACACGTCGGAAAAATAAAACTCGGTGTAAGCCAGGTGCCACAACAGGAAGTTACTGATGCGCTGCTCGCCCGCCGTGCGAATCAGCAGATCCGGCATCGGGAGATCACCAATACTGAGGTGTTGCTGAATGAGGTCATCGGTAATATCCGACGGCGCCAGTTGACCGTCACGAACTTTTTCAGCCAAGGTCTGAGTGGCCTGGGTGATGTCCCAGTGCCCGCCGTAGTTGGCCGCGATCACCAATGTCATCGCCGTGTTATCACGAGTCAGCGCCTCGGCTTTCTCCATGTGTTCCTGAAGAACCGGGTTGAACGCTGCGCGGTCTCCGATAATTCGGAGCCGGATATTGTTACGGTGCAGCTTGCGGACTTCCCGCTCAAGCGCGATCAGGAACAAGCGCATCAGCGCCGTCACTTCATCTTTGGGGCGGCGCCAGTTCTCACTTGAAAAGGCGAACAGAGTCAGTACTTCAACGCCCTGCTTGGCGCAGGTTTCCACCACGGCTTTTACCGCATCCACGCCGGCCTTATGGCCCGCTATTCCCTTCAACCGGTGCGCCTTCGCCCAGCGGTTATTGCCATCCATGATAATGGCCACGTGCCGGGGACGGCTGCTTGCCTCCACCGGAATTTCTGCGGTTACTTGTCCCGTCATGAAATCCTCAGCGCGGTGGTACATCCAGCCACCGCTCATTCTGCATCTGAATAGACCTGACGGTTATACCGCCATCAGGTCCTCTTCCTTCGCTTTCAGCATTTTCTCTACTTCAGCGATGTACTTGTCGGTCAGCTTCTGGATTTCTTCCTCACCACGACGCAAGTCATCTTCGCTGATTTCCTTATCCTTCAGCATGTCCTTGAGCATGCTGTTGGCGTCCCGGCGGGCACTGCGCACTGACACCCGACCCTGCTCTGCATCGGCTTTCGCCTGCTTGACCATCTCCTTACGGGTTTCTTCGGTCAGCATGGGCATGGGCACACGAATGGCATCACCGTTGCTTGACGGGTTCAGGCCGAGATCAGACATCATGATGGCCTTCTCGATGGTCGGCACCAGGTTCTTCTCCCAGGGGGCGACCAACAGCGTGCGGTTGTCTTCCACGTTCACGCTCGCCACCTGCTTCAACGGGGTTTCCTGGCCGTAGTAGTTGACCATCACACTGTCGAGAATGGCAGGATGGGCACGGCCCGTGCGGATCTTGTTAAAAGCCGAGTGCAGAGCCTCCAGGCTCTTTTGCATCTTCTTGTCGGCATCCGTTTTGATATCGTTAATCACGTCAGAATCCTCAATTCGTTACTCAATCAGTGTGCCTTCTTTCTCACCGGTCACAATGCGGGTGAGAACACCGGGCTGGGTCATATTGAAAACCCGCAGCGGCATACCATGATCACGGGCCAGGCAGATGGCCGTCAGGTCCATCACGCCGAGCTTCTTGTCCAGAACCTCATCGTAGGTCAGGTAGTCGTATTTTACTGCGCTTGGATCAAGATGGGGATCCGCATTGTATACACCGTCCACCTTGGTCGCTTTCAGTACTGCATCGGCTTCAATCTCGATGCCACGAAGACAGGCTGCGGAATCTGTGGTGAAGAACGGGTTACCGGTACCCGCACTGAAAATCACGACATCACCTTCTTTGAGATCGCGAACCGCCCTGCGACGGTCATAATGCTCAACAATACCACTCATCGGGATGGCAGACATAACGCGGGTACGGATATTGGAGCGCTCCAGTGCATCACGCATGGCCAGCCCATTCATGACCGTGGCCAGCATTCCCATGTGATCACCTGTGACCCGATCAAGGCCGGCGGCACTCAAGGCGGCCCCGCGGAACAGGTTTCCACCGCCGACCACCAGGCCAACCTGAACACCAATACCAACCAGAGCACCGATTTCCAGCGCCATGCGATCAAGAACTTTGGGGTCAATCCCAAAACCAAGATCTCCCATCAGGGCTTCGCCACTGAGTTTCAGCAGAACACGCTTGTATCTGGGCTGGTTTTTCGAAGATGTCGGCATGGTGATCCCCTTATCGTCTGTTGGCTATCCGGTATCAAACCCGTTGCAGGCCTGTATCTGACATACCCCTCGCTACACCGAAAACAAAAGGGGTATCTCAGATACAAGCCCGCCACGAAAGCCGGGAAAACCCGGCTAACGTGGCAGACTCAGGTAGCGCCGTTACCTGTGGCAACAGCACTCAGAAGCAGGATCAGGCCTTGCCTGTGCCAGCGGCGGCAGCCACCTCAGCGGCAAAATCCACTTCTTCTCTTTCAATGCCCTCGCCCACTTCCAGACGAACGAAGCTAACCAGCTCGCCACCGGCGGACTTGATCAGATCACCCACTTTCTGGTCAGGGTTTTTAACGAAAGGCTGTTCCACCAGGCTGTTTTCAGCCAGGAACTTCTTGATGCGACCACCCATCATCTTTTCGATGATCTCAGCCGGCTTGCCTTCCATATCAGGCTGAGCCTTGATGATCTCTTTCTCTTTTTCCAGCTCTTCGGCAGGCATTTCGTCCGGCTTGCCGACGCGCGGATTAACAGCAGCAACGTGCATGGCGATGTCACGGGCCAGCTCTTCAGTGCCCGCGGTCAGAGCAACAACGGACGCAATCTTGTTGTTGCTGTGAACGTAGCCACCCACAACCGGCGCTTCTACCTTAACGATGCGACGTACGGTAACGTTCTCGCCAATCTTCTGAACCAGCGCTTCACGCTTGCCTTCCAGTTCGCCAGCCATCAGTGTGGCAACGTCTGTTTCGCCTTTGGCGAAAGCGGCTTCCAGAATTTCATTGGCGAAGTTCAGGAAGTTGTCGTCGCGGGCAACAAAGTCAGTTTCAGAGTTTACTTCCAGAATGAAGGCAACGGTCTTGTCGTCAGACACTTTAACCAGAGACACGCCTTCAGCAGCGGTACGGCCCGCTTTCTTGGCAGCCTTCAGGCCGGATGACTTACGCAGCTCTTCGATTGCAGCGTCCACACTGCCTTCAGCTTCAACCAGTGCTTTCTTGCACTCCATCATGCCAAGGCCAGTGCGCTCACGCAGCTCTTTGACCATTGCAGCGGTAATTGCAGCCATGTTCAGTCCTCTTAATCGTTTCCGAATTCGGTGGGGAGGTATGCCCGGATAAACAGGCGGGCATACCTTACAGCTCAAACGTGACGTTCAAGTGTTACTCGGCAGCTGGAGCAGCGCCTTGGGCATCTTCGCTAACTTCAACGAACTCGTCAGCGCCGCCGGCAGCCTGGGAAGACTCCATGCAGGTATCAGCAACGGCTTTCACGTAGATCTGGATAGCACGGATAGCATCGTCGTTACCTGGGATAACGAAATCAACACCGTCCGGATCGCTGTTGGTATCAACCACACCGATAACAGGGATGCCCAGCTTGTTGGCTTCCTTGATAGCGATACGCTCGTGGTCTACGTCGATAACGAACAGCGCGTCCGGCAGGCCACCCATATCCTTGATACCGCCGATAGAACGCTCAAGCTTATCCATCTCGCGGGTACGCTCGAGGGCTTCTTTCTTGGTCAGCTTGTCAAAAGTACCGTCTTTGCTCTGGGCTTCCAGATCACGGTAGCGACGAATAGACTGACGAATAGTTTTGTAGTTGGTCAGCATGCCACCCAACCAGCGGTGATTAACGTAAGGCTGACCTGAACGCTGAGCTTCTTCCTTAATGATCTTGGCTGCCGCACGCTTGGTGCCGACAAACAGGATCTTGTTCTTGCTTTCTGTCAGTTGCTGAATGAAATCCAGCGCCTGATTCATGGCAGGAACAGTCTGCTCGAGGTTGATGATATGAATCTTGTTGCGGGCACCAAAGATGTACTTACCCATCTTCGGGTTCCAGTAACGGGTTTGGTGTCCAAAGTGAGCACCTGCTTTAAGCAGGTCACGCATATTTACCTGAGCCATGATATTTACCTTTTAGCTTCGGGTTAGGCCTCCACGCGTCCGATTGCCCCAACCAGCCTCCTTAAAGCAGGAGCCGGCACCCTGGGACAACGTGCTGACACGTGTGTGAATTTGCCGATTTCGTTTTCGGCGGGCGCGTTTATACCATAAAGCCCCATTACAACGCCATTACTTTTACCAAAGAGCTTCCTTGTACCTTGCCTCGCTGGCCCTTAAAATGCGGGTTTGATGCAAATCAACAGGAAGCCCGATGCAGGTATCAATCAAGACCCCCGAAGAAATCGAAAAGATGCGCGTTGCCGGCCGACTGGCAGCAGAAGTTCTGGAGATGATCGGCGAGCACGTCAAGCCCGGCGTCACCACGGAGGAACTCGACCGCATCTGTCACGACTATATTGTCAATGAGCAGAAGGCCATTCCAGCGCCACTTAATTACAAGGGCTTTCCGAAGTCTATCTGTACCTCGGTCAACCACGTCGTGTGCCACGGCATCCCTTCCGACAAGAAGGTCTTAAAGGATGGCGACGTCATCAACATCGACGTTACCGTCATTAAAGATGGCTACCACGGCGACACCAGCAAGATGTGGATCGTCGGCAAGCCGAAACCCGGCTCTGAACGGCTGGTGCAGATTACCCAGGAATGCCTTTATAAGGGCATTGAGCTGGTGAAACCCGGCGCCCGCCTTGGCGACATCGGCCATGTTATCCAGCAGCACGCCGAGAAACACCGGTACTCTGTGGTCCGGGATTACTGTGGCCACGGCATTGGTGCGGTATTCCATGAAGAGCCGCAGGTGATGCATTACGGCAAACCCGGCACTGGCGTCGAACTCAAGGAAGGCATGACCTTCACCATCGAGCCCATGCTCAACCAGGGTAAATACCACACCAAGCTGCTGGCCGACGGCTGGACTGCGGTCACCAAAGATCACAAGCTGTCAGCCCAGTGGGAGCACACCATTCTGGTCACCGCTGATGGCCATGAAGTGCTGACCAAGCGATCGGAAGAGTCGTTCTAAGTGGATCGGAGCGAGCTGGAATCCCGCATCAGCAATGACCAGTCACCGGTGTTCGCAGCAAGGGAACTTTTGCGCCACTGCTATAACGCGGACGCTGATGCTTTTCGTCAGGGGGCTGACGTAAGGGCTCTGGTTCACTCCAGGGCGCAGACGGTCGACAGCGTTCTGCGGTTGATCTGGAACCGCTACCCCTTTTCCCGCTCCTCCGACATTGCCCTGATCGCCGTAGGTGGCTACGGCCGGGGCGAGCTCCACCCCCACTCCGATATTGACCTGCTGATTCTCACCCGAAGCGGTATGGACAGCGCCCTGCAGGATGACCTGGGCGCTTTCATCACTCTGTTGTGGGACCTGAAACTGGATATTGGCCACAGCGTTCGCAGCATGGAGGAGTCCATTGCTGCAGCCCGCCAGGACATCACCATCCTGACCAACCTCCTGGAAACCCGCACCATTGCCGGGCCAGACAGTTTACGGAAAGAACTAAGCACACAGGTGTACTCGGACGCCGTGAAGTCTGACAAAGACTACTTCGTGGCCAAACGCGAAGAGCAGCAAAACCGGCATAAAAAATACGGCGACACCGAATACAACCTTGAGCCAAACGTTAAAGGCTCACCCGGCGCCCTGCGTGACATACAAACCATCGGCTGGATCACCAAACGCCACTTCGGCCTGCAGAATACCGCAGACCTCGCCCGCTTCAGCATTCTCACCGAAGAAGAACACCAGGTGCTCCACCAGGGTGAAACCTTCCTCTGGCAGCTACGCTATGGCCTGCAACTGATTGCCGATCGAAACGAAAACCGGCTGCTGTTTGATCATCAACGGGCACTGGCTGAAATGCTTGGCTATAAAGACGAAGGCAAACGGCTGGGCGTCGAATTGATGATGCAGTCCTACTACCGCACCGTCCTGGCCCTGGCCGAGCTGGCCGACGTCATCCTTCAGTTCTATGACGAAGCGATTATTGGCAGCGGCAGCGAAGACGAAATCCGCCCTCTGAACAAACGCTTCCAGATGCGCAATTTTTACATCGAAGCCATCAACAATCAGGTCTTCGCATACGCACCCTACGCCATCATGGAAATCTTTGTATTGATGGCCCAGCACCCGGAAATAAAGGGCATTCGGGCGACAACCATCCGCTCCCTTCGTGCCCACCGACACCTGATCGACGATGCCTTCCGGACCGACCTGGCAGTCACCAGTCTATTCATGGAGTTACTGCGAACGCCGCACGCCCTGGACCAGACCCTGTCGGCCATGAAGAAGTACAACGTACTGGGCCGATACTTGCCGGAGTTCGGCCGAATCATCGGCCAGATGCAGCACGACCTGTTCCACATCTATACCGTTGATGCCCACACCATGCGAGTCATCCGCAACATGGTCCGGCTAAGCAGCACGGAGGCGCGCACCGAGTACCCATTGGCCTCACGCCTGATCCACCGGTTGCCGAAAATGGAAACCCTGTTCATTGCCGGCCTCTACCACGACGTTGCCAAAGGCCGGGGGGGCGACCATTCCGAGCTGGGCGCGGTCGATGCCGAAGCCTTCTGTGAACGGCACCACCTGAGTGAGCGGGACACCCAACTTGTCGCCTGGCTGGTGGAAAGCCACCTGCTGATGTCGATGACCGCACAGCGCAAAGACATTTCGGACCCCGATATCATCCAGGCGTTCGCCCGGGCGATGCCCAGTCAGGCCCACCTGGACTACCTGTACATCCTGACCGTGTGCGATATCAGCGCCACCAACCCCAAGCTCTGGAACACCTGGCGGGCGTCGCTGTTGCGTCAGCTCTACATCGAGGCCAAACGGGCCTTGCGACGTGGCATTGATACGCCGGTTGACCGCCAGGCCTGGATTCACGCAACCCGTGAAGAGGCCCGGGAAATTCTCCACGCCCAGAACATGACGGATGAACAGATCGACAAGATCTGGGACACGGTAGACGAAGAATATTTTCTTCAGGATTCCACCGTGGATATTGCCTGGCAAACCGCCGCCATCATCCGCCACGGTGACAACCCGGACCCCCTGGTCCTCATTCGCGACACCCGGGGTGGCCCCACCGATGGCTATTCCCAGATCATCATCTATATGAAAGACAGGGTAGCCCTGTTCGCCGCCACCACCGCCGTGTTGGAACAACTGAACCTGAACATTGTGGATGCGCGCATAAACTCTAGCGAAGGCCCCTATTCCATCAGCTCCTACGTTGTGCTGGATGAACAGGGCCAGCCACTTGGAGTCGACCCCGCCCGCAAGGAGCGGGTACGAAAGCGCCTGATCGAAGAACTGGACGACCCGGAAGACTACCCGGATATCATTCACCGGCGCACGCCCCGGCAGCTCAAACACTTCGCGTTTCCGACAGAAGTCACCTTCTCCAATGACACCATCAACCAACGCACATTGATGGAAGTGATTACCCCTGACCGCCCTGGCCTGCTGGCTAGAATTGGCCAGGTGCTACTGGAGCACAGGGTAAGGCTGACCAATGCCAAAATTGCCACCCTGGGCGAGCGGGTAGAAGACGTTTTCTTTATAACCGACGAACAAGGCCGACCGCTGAGCGACCCAGGCGTGTGCCAGGCCCTGCAACAGCACCTCTGCAAAATGCTGGACGATATTCAATGAATCCCAATCTGGAAAGGCTCCACCCCTACCCGTTTGAAAAGCTGGCGAAATTGAAAGCCGGCATTGCTGTGCCCGAGCACCTGGCACCAATTTCACTGGGCATCGGCGAACCCAAGCACCCGTCGCCAGCCTTTGTGAAGCAGGTGATCGCGGACAACCTGGACAAGCTCGCCAACTACCCTTCCACCAAGGGCCTGGACGAGCTTCGCGAGACCATTTCAGACTGGGCCACGCGCCGTTTTGGTCTGGCCAAAGATTCTCTGGACCCGGCCCACAATGTGATTCCAGTGAACGGTACCCGCGAGGCCATCTTTTCATTGGTGCAGGCGGTGATTGATACCCGAAAGCCCGCAACCGTGGTCAGCCCGAACCCGTTCTATCAGATTTACGAAGGCGCAGCTTTTCTGGCGGGAGCCGACCCGGTGTACCTGCCTTGCGATGCCAGCAACGGTTTCATCCCCGATTTCGACGCGGTACCAGACGCCGTCTGGGCGCACTGCCAGATCCTGTTCCTGTGCTCACCCGGCAACCCCAGCGGCGCAGTGATACCTCGCGACACCCTGGTAAAAGTCATTGAACTGGCAGATCGCCACAACTTCATCGTCGCCTCGGACGAATGCTATTCCGAGCTCTACCCGGACGAAGCGCACCCACCAGAAGGCCTGTTGCAAACCTGTGCCGCCATCGGCCGGAATGATTTCAAGCGCTGCGTGGTCTTCCACAGCCTGTCCAAACGCAGCAACCTGCCCGGCCTGCGCTCCGGATTCGTGGCTGGTGATGCCGAGATACTGGCCGGCTACCTGAAGTACCGCACTTACCACGGCTGCGCCATGCCCATTCATAATCAGCTGGCCAGCATTGCCGCCTGGAAAGACGAGGACCACGTGCGCGAAAATCGGGCCGCCTACCGCGCCAAATTCGAAGCCGTCGTGCCCATTCTGCGCGAAGTCATGACCGTGAACTTCCCGGATGCCGGCTTCTATCTCTGGCCGGAAACGCCCATGGACGACGAGACCTTCGCCCGTGAATTGTCTGCCCGGCAGAACGTTCATGTTTTACCGGGCCGTTACCTGTCCCGGACGGTGGATGGCTACAACCCCGGTGAAAACCGGGTGCGCATGGCGTTGGTGGCACCGCTGGACGAATGTGTGGAAGCGGCAAAGCGCATTGTTGAATTTGTGAAAGGCTATAAATCATGAAGCTCTACGGCATCAAAAACTGCGATACCGTAAAAAAGGCCCGCAAATGGCTGGATGATAACGGCATCGCCTACGAATTCCACGACTTCAAGAAAGACGGCCTCACCAGTGAAAAGCTGAGCCAGTGGGAGCAGGCCGCAGGCTGGGAAACCCTGATCAATAAACGGGGCACCACCTGGCGAAAACTTCCCGATGAGGTTCGTGATACCATTAGCGCCCCAACGGCCCACCAGATCATGCTGGAGAACACTTCCATCATTAAACGCCCTGTTGTTGAGCGCGGCGAGCAGGTAAGTGTGGGCTTTAACGCAGACGAATGGGCTGCTTGGAAATAACCCAATGAACACAGGAGCAACCACCTGATGAGTTTTGCATTCGGCATAGGCATCGGCACCCAGAATAACCAGGGCGAATGGCTGGAAGTTTACTACCAGCAACCGATCATGACCCCAGGCAAAGACCTGATCGACGTGGTTGAAACCGCGCTGGATTACAAGGGTGGCAATCAGGCCATTGAAGCAAACGCCGAGCAGCTCGCCCAGTTTGCCAACTCCCTGCGCCAGCTTGGTGAGACCGATCAGGCGAAACTGGCCGAGAAAGCAGCCGGAAGCAAACGCCCGGTTGTGGTGACGGTACTGGCCAATGATGATACCGCGTCCAGCACCCCGGAGGTGTACCTTAAGCTGCACCTGATCTCTCACCGCCTGGCCAAACCCCATAGCCTCAAGCTGGACGGCATCTTCGGACTGCTGCCCAACCTGGCCTGGACCAACGAAGGTGCGATCGACCTGAACGAACTGACTGAGCGCCAGCTGCAGGCACGTATCGAAGGCCGGACCCTGGAAGTGAAGTCGGTGGACAAGTTCCCGCAAATGACCGATTACGTGGTTCCCAAAGGCGTGCGTATTGCCGATACCTCCCGCGTGCGCCTGGGCGCCTATGTAGGTGAAGGCACAACGGTCATGCACGAAGGTTTCATCAACTTCAACGCCGGCACTGAAGGCACCAGCATGATCGAAGGCCGAATTTCGGCCGGCGTGATCATCGGCAAGGGTTCCGACCTCGGCGGCGGCTGCTCCACCATGGGCACCCTGTCAGGCGGCGGCAACATCATTATCTCCGTAGGCGAAAACTGCCTGCTCGGTGCCAATGCGGGCATTGGTATTCCTCTGGGTGACCGCTGCACTGTTGAAGCCGGCCTGTACATCACATCCGGCACCAAGGTGGCCCTGCTGGACGACAGCAACGAGCTGGTTGAAGTGATCAAGGCTCGAGACCTGGCCGGCAAAAACGACCTGCTGTTCCGCCGCAATAGCCAGACCGGCGCAGTGGAGTGCAAAACCAACAAGTCAGCCATCGAGCTGAATGAAGAACTGCACGCTAACAACTAAATAGAAAGGCTCCAAGAATGTCACTGTCGCCAACCCTCGAACTCGCCATGGACCTCATCCGCCGTCAGTCCGTTACCCCAGACGACGCCGGCTGTCAGGCACTGATGATGTCCCGCCTGGCTCCGCTGGGGTTCGCCGGCGAGGACCTTCGGTTTGGCGACACCGACAACCTCTGGGCCCGCAAGGGTTCAGATGGCCCATTGCTGGCCTTTGCCGGCCATACCGATGTGGTACCGACCGGCCCGGAAAAAAACTGGGCGCACCCGCCTTTTGAACCGGTAATTAAAGACGGTTACCTGTATGGCCGCGGTGCCGCCGACATGAAAGGCAGCCTCGCCGCCTTCGTAACCGCCTGTGAGCGTTTTGTCCGCAATAACCCGAATCACCGCGGTTCCATTGCACTGCTGATCACCAGCGATGAAGAAGGCCCGGCCCAGGATGGCACCGTCAAGGTGGTGGAAACCCTCGAGGCCCGCAATGAAAAAATTGACTGGTGTCTGATCGGAGAGCCGTCGAGCACCCATCAGGTGGGCGACGTGATCAAGAATGGACGCCGCGGCTCACTGCACGGCTACCTGACGGTTCATGGCACTCAAGGCCACGTAGCTTATCCGCACCTGGCGGAAAATCCGGTACATACCGTGGCGCCCGCACTGGACGCCCTAGCCAAGGAATTCTGGGACAACGGCAACGACTACTTCCCACCCACCACCTTCCAGATTACCCGCATTGAATCCGGCGTCGGTAGCAACATCATCCCCGGAGAGTGCCTGGTACACTTCAACTTCCGCTACTGCACCGAGAACACCGCAGAGAGCCTGGAAGAACGGGTCGTGGCCATTCTGGACCGCCACAACTTCAAGTACGACCTGCAATGGCACCTGAGCGGCCGACCGTTCCTGACCGATAAAGGCGCCCTGGTTTCGGCCAGTCAAGCAGCCATTCGTACCGTCACCGGCCGCGAGACAGAGCTATCCACCTCCGGTGGCACCTCCGATGGCCGCTTCATAGCGCCCACCGGCGCACAGGTCGTAGAACTTGGCCCCATCAACGCCACCATCCACAAAGTGGATGAATGCGTGAAGGCGGAAGATCTGGATACACTGTCCGAGATCTATGAACAGATATTGGTGGAGCTGCTGGGATAGATTCTACCTCAATAATGCGGCGGCGGAGTCTCCTCATCTTCCCGCCGGATGTTCGAAGGTGATACATCCTTGAGTTGCTGGTGCATCAAACGCTTTGCATCCCACAGTTCCCGAATGTCCATTTCCTGCTTTGTCACCTGCTCGCTCAGGGTGTTGATCACGTCATCCTGGAACGCAAGTCGCATTTCCAGTTCTGCAATCCTGTCTTCGAGGGTGTTTTTACTCATGAGGTTTGGTCAGCCCTTTCCTTAATCTGGTATCATGCCGCCTTTTACCGCCATTGCCGTTTAACCTTAAGGTTGGTTTCGGTCGCGGTGTTCACTGGCCGGATATGCCATTTTACCCGATGTCCGGCTTTTTATCGTTAGTGTTAAACCATGGAGAATAATCAGCCAATGCGTAATCCAGCCAAAGCGATCCTTGTTGCTATTCTGATCGCAATTCCGGCACCGTTTGTACTGGGTCTTTTACTGTCCACCACCCCTGAGCCCCTTCGCCTGCTCGCCATCGGCGAAGGCATTGAAGCACTGGGCAGCCAGGGCGGTATTGCCGCTTATCTGATGGCTTTCGTTATCTTCGGCGTTGTGGGCTTTCTGGCCATTGCCATTGCAGGTAAACAGCCGGCTCCGGC
>DATGQY010000106.1:0-7415 GCA_035303925.1 Marinobacter sp.
AGCTCCGGTGCCTGAGCCAGGATGTCCTGAGTGACCAGGTTAAACCCCCGGGGATACGGGGCCAGTTCAATGATGTTCTGGTGCCAGATCATGGTAACTCCAACGGTTATTTCTGCAGATCGTCCCAAGGGTGAACAGGCACCACGGCATCTTCCGATACTTCGTTTTCGAAGGAGCTGCGAAAGTAATCCATCGCCTTTTCCGCTTCGCCCAGTTCATCAAACCTGGCAATGTGATAGATGGCTTCACCTTCGTTCACCAGCGGCAAATTGTTCACGCAAATGACAATGCCGGAACAGGGTGAGGTGATGGCCACTTCGGTTTCACCGAAGGGATCGGCCACCATGGCGAGCTTCTGGCCTTTGCGAACCTTTTGGCCCAGATGAGCCACCGGTCGCATGATGCCATCGATATCGGCCCTCACCCACTGTGAATTAGCGGCGGTTTCAGAGCGTTTTCTCGGTGCTCTCGGGCCCTTTTTAGCTGGCACCATTTCGAGCTCGCGCATCACCCGGATGATGCCCTTCACACCGCTGGCGATCACCACATCATCAAAACGCAGCGCTTCTCCACCCTCGAACGTTATTACCGGTATATCAAGAGAGTCGGCGTAGGCCCGCAAACTCCCTTCCCGCAAGCCTGCATTGATGATGATAGGCGCACCGAACGCCTCGGCCATGCGAGATGTTTCCGGGTTTTTCAGCTCAGCCCGTATCTGGGGCAGGTTAAAACGGTGGACCGCGCCCGTGTGCAGGTCAATGATGTGGGTGACGTTTTCCATGATCAGCGTACGCAACAGGTAAGCGATCCGGCCACCGAGCGAGCCGGTTTCAGAGCCCGGGAAACACCGGTTCAGGTCCCGACGGTCCGGGAGGTAGCGCGTGCGCTGTACAAAGCCAAAAATATTGACGATGGGCACCGCAACCAAAGTGCCGCGCAGGTGCCTGAGCGCTGAATTCCTCAGCACCCGGCGAATGATTTCGACACCGTTGATTTCATCACCGTGGATAGCACCACACACCATCAACACCGGGCCATCACGGCGGCCGTGCACCACCTCGACGGGCATGTGCAGCGGTGTATGGGTGTAGAGTTTTGCCACTTGAACTTCCACGGTTTCCCGCGTGCCGGCTTTTACCTGAACGCCAGCAATTTCAAACGGTGCTCTCGCCATCGGCTTCAACCTCTGCCCCGGGTTTTGGTTTTCCAGGGACTGTAGTTTTTCTCGGTCCAGTTAATGATCATGCCAGCAACGTTCTTGCCGGTGGCATTTTCAATGCCTTCAAGGCCCGGAGAGGAGTTCACTTCCATCACGAGGGGGCCCCTGCTGGAGCGCAGCAAATCCACACCCGCCACGTTCAGTCCCATAGCCTTCGCGGCCGTGATCGCAGTGCGGCGTTCCTCGGGGGTAATGCGAACCAGTGAAGCTGTGCCGCCCCGATGCAGGTTGGAACGAAACTCACCTTCTGCACCCTGGCGTTTCATGGCCGCGATGACTTTGTCACCGATAACAAAACAACGGATATCGGCTCCACCAGCTTCCTTGATGAACTCCTGCACCAGGATATCGGCTTTCAGGCCCATGAAGGCTTCTATTACGCTTTCTGCCGCCTTGCGGGTTTCTGCCAGCACCACGCCAATGCCCTGAGTGCCCTGCAAGAGTTTGATGACCACCGGCGCGCCACCGACCATTTTCAGCAACTCCGGCACGTTGTCCGGCTTGTTGGCGAATCCGG
Source organism: Marinobacter sp. (assembly GCA_035303925.1). GTDB lineage: Bacteria > Pseudomonadota > Gammaproteobacteria > Pseudomonadales > Oleiphilaceae > Marinobacter. The sequence goes on from DATGQY010000106.1 coordinate 1,737, forward strand.
TCACCGGCATGCCTACGCCTTTGCGCGCAAGCAGTTGCAAGGACCGCAGTTTGTCCCTGGAGCGGGTAATGGCGACAGATTCGTTGACCGGAAACACACCCATCATCTCGAATTGACGCAACACCGCCGTTCCGTAAAAGGTGACCGAAGCACCGATCCGGGGAATCACCACATCGAAGTCTTCCAGCACTTCCTCGTGGTAGTGGATCAGCGGGTTCGCAGAGGTGATGTTCATGGAGCAGTGAAGACAGTCAATCACCTTCACTTCGTGACCCCGGTTGATACCTTCCTCAACCAGGCGCCGGGTTGAGTAGAGGTGACGGTTTCGGGACAGTACCGCAATTTTCATGATCAGGTCCTTGGTGCCGGCTCGCCGGCAAGATAAGAAGCTTCAGGGTATACAACGGAGCGGCCCGCCATAGCGGTGCGCCCCAGCAACATCCGGAATCGCATGGAGTCCCGATTGGTCAATGTCATTTCAATCGGCCAGCTTTGGTCCCCCACCATCAGGGTAGTCTCAATCACCAGCCTTAGCTCCTTGTGACCGCCAGAATCCGACACAGTGCGCTCGTCCAGCACTCTGGCGTCACACTCAACGACATGTTGCAGATCGTTCTGCACCGGGTGAACCCAGAACCTGACCCGACGCTCACCGTTTTCCGTGTAGGGTTCGGTGCGAAAGGTATGCAGGCACGACGTGCGGGCGCCAGTATCTACTTTGGCTTTCAGGCGGCCAATACCCAGATCCGGCAAACCCACCCACTCACGCCAACCCAGCGCAACCTTGTTATCAGCCGGGGTGGGAGGCGTGGTTTTAACTGCTTCAGTTGTGTTTGTCGACATCCGGGAAATCCTTATCTTTTTGTTGTTCCGGGCCCAACAGCTGCACCCGGAAAGGCTCGGAATGGCTACCGGCATAAACGCTGGTATGGGGAAAAGGTATTTCGATACCCTCTTTATCCAGGGTTTTCTTGATGGCAACCATCATACTGCCCCGGCCATCAAAGAACTTTTCTTTCGGCACCCAGAAAGAAAACTGCAAATCGACCGAAGATGCACCAAACCCGGTCACCAGCACGAAGGGTTTAGGCTCTTCCAGGCACTCGGGATTTTGCTCTGCCAGCTGCAGCAGCAGATTGCTGACTCGCTCCACATCTTCGGCGTAGGCGATACCGATCGCCAGATCGATGCGCCTGATGGGGAATTTTGAGCGATTGATAACCCGGGTTTTGATCAACGTTTCGTTAGGGATTCGCACGTAAAGGTTATCGGGCGTGCGCAGTTTTACACTCAGCAGGTCAATGGCAACGACCTCGCCAATGGTTGCATCCACTTCGATCACATCACCGATTTCGAACGGTTTTTCAATGACCAGAAACAGGCCACTGATAATGTTGGAGGCCGACGTCTGGGAGGCAAAGCCGATGGCAACCGTCAAAATGCCCGCGGCGCCCAGCAGCACTTCCAGCGAAAAGCCGGCTTCTCTCATGGCAGCCATCGCAAACAGCAGGAAGACCAGATAGAAAAACAGCCGGCGAATCAGTACCTGGTGGTGGCGAGACGTTCGCTTCTCGATGAGTCGACCAACGTTGCGTGCAATGAAAGTAGACAACACGATACCCAGCAGCAGCAAAAAGCCGGCAGACAGCCACTGGCCCCACGCAATGCCGTTAATCAGATCGGTAGCCGTTACCTGTATTGCATCAAACACCCGTCAAACTCCTGAGCCAGTCATCAGCCAAATAAGTTGTCAAAGGCCCGAACCAGCCTCCGGCCCGTGGCCAGTTTCTCCCGGGCGAGCGCAACCGACACACAGGTGCCGGCGGCTGGCAATACAGACTGGTCTATTCTCAGGCTCGCTGAGTTCATGTCTGTTTCGCACTCCACAGTGACACCGTTCGTCCACAGCTGATCCTTTTCGTTTCGGTACAAGGCGAGCAAGGGGGTGGGCAGATTGAAACGCTCCAGCAACAAGGCACTTTCCCGACGGTTAATTATGGTCACAGGGGTCACCGCACGCCATGGGCGCTTGGGAACCGCTTCCAGTGACAGCCGACCGAAGGTAGACGAGGCATAACACAGCTCGCCTTCCATGGTATTTCGGCCCAGCCAGGTCATCGACGGCTGGGCTAAAGGAATGTCCGCCAATTCGGTTGGCGCCTCGCCCACACAAATCTTCATCCACACCGTGGTTCCAACATACAAAACGCAACGACCACCAGCAGGAATGGTCAGGGGCTGGAACGGTCGGATCACGGTTGGCAACGGCGCCATGGCGGGGAAATAGCGAACCACACCGTTGTCGCCCACCCTCACAAAACGTTGGGACGGAATATCCGTCGATGGCAGCGTATGACCGGTTGCGATATGCCAGTATTGAGGGTCAGCATCCGGGGTGAGGGTTTCTACCCTGACCTGCCACTCCATATCCAACAGGGTAATCCATAATCGGGAGTGGCCCAGCTGATGCTGTTGGGTCTGGCCGGAAGCCAGTTGATAGGGGTGCGCCCAGGCACCATCGGGCTGACTTTCAGAGTGGTCTGTCATGCCTGGAAAAACACTCCCTTTTCGTGTCAGGCTTTATTCGCTAACTATAATCCAATCCACCACCTGCAGCGAATATACAAGCCAATGATTTACGGGTTGTAATTACCCCTATGACACACCTAACCCAGGACACATAGCGCCATGACACAGCTGGTCTGGTTCCGAAACGACCTCCGCATTGCCGACAACCCGGCTCTCACTGCAGCCTGCAGGAGCGGCCAGCCAGTGCGGGCCTGCTTTGTTGTGACACCGCTGCAGTGGCAGGAACACAACTGGTCAGCGGCAAGAGTGCAGTTTGTCCTCAGCCACGCAAACGCTTTGTCCAGGCAACTGGCCGAACTAGGCATTGCCCTTACCTTTATCAAGGTAGAAACATTTACTGACACTCTCGGCGCCATCGAAACCTTCTGCCGACAGCACGGCATTTCCCGCGTGCACTTCAATGAAGAGTACGGCGTTAACGAACGCAAGCGGGACAAGCAGCTCCACGACCGGCTGTCTGAGTTTGAGGTAGAGGTGCACAAATATCGGGATCAAACCGTCGCTCCCGTGGGCCAGATTCTGACCCAACAGAATGAACCCTACTCGGTATTCACACCTTTTTCGCGCCGCTGGCGGAGCTGGATCGAAGAGACCCAGCCGACCCTATACCCGGCGCCGTCGGCCGTGGGGCCCAAGTTAACGCCAGAGCAGACTGACACTCTGCCGGCCCCTTTCCGCGACGCCCCAGAGCCGCTGGTAGCCACCGGAGAAGACGCTGCCCACGATCAGCTGGATGCGTTTCTGGCAGAGCGGGCTGCCGGCTACAAAGACAACCGGGATTTTCCGGCGCTGGACGGCACCAGTCAGCTCTCGCCCTATCTCGCCAATGGCGTGCTATCCGGCCGCCAATGCCTGATCGCGGCCCGGGAAGCGGGCGGTTCCGGCGAGGGCATCGAAACCTGGATCACTGAAATCGCCTGGCGGGATTTCTACGTCAATATCCTTTACCACTACCCTCGGGTGAGCATGGGCAGGGCGTTCAAGGAGGAAACCGAGGCGTTGGTGTGGAATGAACCCGGTGGGCATTTTGAAGCCTGGAAGGATGGCTGTACGGGTATTCCGATTGTGGATGCTGCCATGCGTCAGCTGAAAGCTACCGGTTGGATGCACAACCGGCTTCGGATGATCACTGCGATGTTTCTGACCAAGAATCTGTTCATCGACTGGCGACTGGGCGAAGCCTGGTTTATGGAAAATCTGGTGGATGGTTTTCTGGCATCGAACAACGGAGGCTGGCAGTGGAGTGCGTCAACGGGTACCGATGCTGCGCCCTATTTTCGGGTGTTCAATCCGGTGACTCAGAGTGAGCGGTTTGATCCGAAAGGGGAGTTTATTCGGCAGTGGGTGCCGGAACTGGCCAAGTTGGATAACAAGCGCATTCACGACCCGTCCAAAGGCGGCGTGATCCCCGGGGGCTATCCAAGACCCATCGTGGATTTAAAGGAGAGCCGGAAGGAGGCTATTGCCAGGTTTCAGGCTTTAAAGGACTGATCTGGGAGCTTGCTATCAGAACCGGAGATCAGCGGGACATTTTTGGTGACCGGCGGCCGGTCAGGGTTGGGGAAGCCTTTCCAAAACACGCCGTGAATACGTCCGTGTAGGCTCCGCTCCGCCATCCATGGCTCCGCAGGGTTTTGGAAAGGCTTCCCCAACCCTGACCTACTTTTGCGCTAGCCCGCACATACCGGGCAGTCTGGGTCTTTTGCCAGTTTCATTTCTCGCCATTCCATCTGCCATGCATCCAGAATCAGCAAGCGGCCGACAAGGGGTTTGCCGACTTCCGAGATCACCTTTATCGCCTCCATGGCTTGAGCAGAACCGATCATTCCGACCAACGGAGCGATGACACCGGCTTCAGAGCAAGTCAGGTCTTCGTTGCCCTGCTCAGGATAGAGACAGTGGTAACACGGGCTTCCCGGTTGGCGGGGGTCGTAAACGGAGAGTTGGCCTTCGCCACGGATGGCTGCACCGGAGACAAGCGGGACACCAGAAGCTACCGAAGCTCTATTCAACGCGAAGCGAGTGTTGAAGTTATCGGTGCAATCCAGCACCAAGGTGGATTCGGCGACCAACTGTTTGAGATCGTCTGCATCCACCCGGCGATTCACCGCATTAACAGTAATCTCCGAGTTAATCGCCCTCACCCGCTCTGCCAAACGCTCAGCTTTTGAATCACCAATCCAGCTTTGTTGAAACGCGATTTGCCGCTGGAGGTTGGCCAGTTCGATCTGGTCGTCATCGACCAGGGTCAGGTGGCCAACACCGGCAGCGCCCAGATAAAGCGCCACAGGGCAACCCAGGCCGCCAGCGCCAATCACCAGTACGCGGGCTGTTTTGAGTTTTTGCTGGCCGGCAATGTCGAACCGGGGCATCAGGATTTGTCGGCTGTAGCGGAGCAGTTCTTCATCGCTGAGCATGGCAGTTCTCGCTATTGGTCGCTGGCCGTTTTTCGGGCGAGGGTCATGCGGTCATTACCGCCGTAGTCCTGCCGGGTCTCTATGTTGCTCCACCCGGTCTGTTCAAACAAATGGCGCACGGCCGCGCCCTGGTCGTAACCGTGCTCCAGCAGTATCCAGCCGTTCGGGTTGAGCCAATTCAGGCCTTCGATCACGAGCAGTCGAATGTCGTCCAGACCGTCGTCACCCGCCACTAGCGCCGAGGATGGCTCAAAGCGCACGTCGCCCTCGCTAAGGTGGCGGTCGCTGGCCGGTATGTAAGGTGGGTTGGATATGAGCAGGTCGAAGTGGCCAGCGGGGATCTGGTCAAACCAGTGGCTCTGAACCACAGTGATGGGCAGGCCGAGATTGCCACTGTTAGTTCGGGCCAGGTCAACGGCTTCGGCTATGCGGTCACTGGCAAGAATCTGCCAGTCAGGCTTTTCGCTGGCCAGAGCCAGGGCAATGGCACCGGTGCCGGTACCCAGGTCCAGAACCTTTGCCTGTTGTGGCAGTTCGAGCGATAACGCAGCTTCCACCAGGCATTCGGTGTCCGGTCGGGGAATCAGGGTTGATGGGGATACGGTCAGGGGCAATGACCAGAATTCCTGATGGCCCAGCAGGTAGGCAATAGGCTGGCCATTGATCCGTGCGT
>DATGQY010000107.1:0-4670 GCA_035303925.1 Marinobacter sp.
TGATGGCAATCAGCTCTCTCAGCAGCTGGGGGTTCACGTCCATATGGCCCTCGTATTCGGCCAGATTGCGGGCTGAATGACACTTGTCCAGTACGCGCCATTTGGCATTCGGCAGGCCAAGGGTGTGTTGCAGGCACTGGAACACAAGATAGCGGCTCTCAGAGCGATAGCCGTGCCATCTCAGGGCAGCGAGTGAAAGCGCATGGGCAGCGCCGTAAGCCAGAGAAAACTGGCTGTCTTCAGACAACCCGTCAATACAGGCATCCCGGAGCTTGGTGTCAGCAGCCCGGAGCATGCCCTCGAATTCCCGGGCATCGGGCGGCTCTGCTTTGAGCCGTCGGATCTTGACCAGATTGTCGAGTGCTTCCATGCGGTGGTTCCTGGGTCAGTGTGTGAAGGTGAGCTCGATGCGGGGTTGTTCCATGACCCGGGTGATGAAACTCTGGTTATCGCTGATGCGCTGCTCGAACTCGGACGGGGAGTATAGCGTGGGATTGATGGCTCTTTGAAGCCGCTGTTCGGCCGGTGCCAGCAGCTCCATAATTTCGCTGTAGCTGAGGTCGTCGCCAATCAGCATCAGATCGACATCGCTGCCGGCATGGGCCTCGCCTTTGGCGACAGAACCATAGATAAACGCCTGCGTGAGGCTCTCTGCCAGCGGCGAAAGAGCGGCTTTAAGCACTTCGGTAATGCCAAACGTCTTCTGCACGAGCTGGGTGAGCTCCTGAAAAATGGGGCTCTCCGGGTTGGCCTGGTAATGGTTTTGGTTGCCCTGGCGGGTCATAATCACCAGGCCGGAATCCGTCAATTTGGTCAGTTCCCTCGCGACCGCGCCGCGCCCCACCTGTGCCAGTCGCACGAGTTCATTGAGATACAGGCTCTGGTCCGGGTGGCCATAAATAAGTGAGAGCAGGCGTTGCTGGGTTTTGGTAAACAGCGCGTCGCCAATGCTGGTTCCGGGCATGATTCGGGGCACCTTCTTAAGGACTCAATCCGGGTACTTTAGGCCCTGATTTGGGTATTTTCAACCCCATATTGGGTCTTAAGAGTCTCAATGTGGGGCTTAAGAGTCTCAATATGGGGCTTATAGTCGGGAGTCGACATGAAGTTCTCTGATATTTACCAACAGGCCCTCGCCCGAAAGGGCGGCGATGAGGCTCTACGGTTCCTGCTTCCTTCCGTTGTGGAGAAGCATCGCCTGGCGGAGATCCCGGACGATCGCTATCTGTCCGAGATGACTCGCTGCATCTTCAAGGCGGGCTTTGTCTGGCGGGTAATTGAGAACAAATGGCCGGGTTTTGAAGCCGCCTTTGAGGGCTTTGTGCCGGCCTACTGGCAGCAAGTCCCGCCAGATGTGCTGGAGCGATTGGCTGCGGATGAGCGCATTGTCCGGAACATGCAGAAAATCCGGACCGTACCGGAAAATGCCCGGATGATCATGGACGTGGTGAAAGACCACGGCAGCTTTGGCCGCTTTCTCGCCGAGTGGCCAGGCGAAGATCAGGCGGGGTTGCTGCTCTACCTGAAGCGTAATGGTGAGCGCCTGGGGGGAAATTCTGCCCAGTATTTCCTGCGCCGGATGGGATGGGATGGTTTTATTCTTTCCCATGATGTGGTGACCGCCCTGACACGGGCGGGCATTATGGATGCGTCACCAGCCAGTAAGAAGGGGCTGACACAGGCCCAGAAGGCGTTTAATGACTGGCATCAGGAAACGGGTTTGCCCGTCAGTCACCTGTCCCGGATTGTGTCGTTTACCGTCGATAATGATTAGCCAGGCCCCTTAGAGAAACAGCAGCAGAACCAGCTCGCTGAACACCACACTGGCACCCAGCGCATCCCCGGTATAGCCCCCCAGCTGTCTGCGCAGGTAGGCGCCCCACAGCAAGGCGACCAGTAACACCGCTGCCAGGGTGCCGGTGATCAGAAACGGCTGCCAGAACGACATAACCGCGCACAGCACCAATACGAAGGCACTGGCCGTTCCCAGTCGGACTGCAGAAAAGCCGTCTGCGACCGGTTTCGATTTGCTCTTGTCGGGGTCTGTTACGTAGGTCATGGTGGCCATCAGCAGCAGGGGTGTCAGCCGGGAGATTGCGGGCGCCACCAGCAAAGCGAGCCAGATCAGGTCGGCTTCCGTCAGCAACGCTACTTTCAGCATCAGCGCCATCACCAGTGCCACGGTGCCATAGGTGCCAATCCGGCTGTCTTTCATGATTTCCAGCCGCTTTTCGACGGTGTAGCCGCCGCCCAGGGCATCTACGCTGTCGGCCAGGCCGTCTTCGTGAAACGCACCGGTGATGAACAGGTGCAGGATGACCACCAAAATGACCGACACCAGGGGGCTGAACGCCAGACCCAGCAGAAAAAAGGCGGCGACATACAGTGCTCCCAACAGCAGGCCCACCAGCGGGAAATAGAGGCTGCTCTGGTTCATCAGGCGTTGTGAATAATCGATCTGCACCAGCATGGGAATGCGGGTAAGAAACCCGACAGCAAGCCAGAATGCCTGCCATTCCCGGTTTAATACGATGGCGTTTGGCACGCACAATCTCCTGAAGCAAGAAAGCGGTGATTGTATCCTGAGCGTCAGTGAGATGCAGTCTCTGCAGCCGGTATCCAGATGGTCACGCACAGACCGGATTGCCCGTCCGGGCGCTCGCTGAGTGTCAGTTGCCCGCCATGGAGTTCGGCGATGCGCCGGGCGATGGCCAGCCCCAGGCCGGCACCGGCACCCTGGCGCTGATCCAGCCGGGTGAAACGGCTGAGTGCGCGTTCGCGATCTTCCAGGGCAATGCCGGGCCCCTGATCGCAGATGGCTACTGCGAACCCCCCGTTCTGTTCAATCAGGCTCGTGCTCACCTGGGTACCTGGCGAGCTGTACTGAATGGCGTTGGCCAGCAGCGAGCGCATCATGGTAGTGATGAGGGCGCTGTGGCAGTTCACCATTGCCAGCACGCAGGCGTTGTCCAGCTCGGGTTCGATCTGCTTTTTCAGGGCCAGGGGGGCAACGTCCGCGATACTCTGTTCCACCAGTTCGGCAAGATTCCGGGGCTCCGGGCGGAAATCAACGCCGGCATCGACCCGGCTTAAAAGCAGTAGCTGCTCCACCAGGTGCACCATACGGTCAACGGCGGCGGTGAGGTTGTCGAATTCACCGGGGTGGCGCTGTGCTTGCTGTTCCAGGTTCAGGCGCAGTGCGGTGAGCGGTGTCCGGAGCTCGTGTGCGGCATCGGCGGAGAACCTGCGCTCCCGCTCCAGTGCCTGGTTCAATCGTTTGAGGAGCCCGTTGACCGCCTGCACCAGGCCGGCGACTTCTTTCGGGGCTTGCCGGTCGTCCAGCGGGTGAATCCGCTCGGGTGCCATATTGCGTACGGGCTTCTCCAGACGGCGCAGCGGCCGGAAACTGAACTGGATGGCGGCAATCGCGGCGGCAACGAGCAGCGGCAGGGCCAGAAGCAGGGGCAGGACATTGCCGAGAGCCAGCTCCTGGCTCAGCTCCTGGCGGATGTCTTCACGCTGTGCGGTCCTTATCCAGAAACCGGTGGCCGGGTCCTGCAGTGTGAATACGCGCCAGCGATAACCCTGGGATTCGGCCCAGGAGTAGCCGGGAATCAAGCCCTCCGAGTCATCTGCCTTGAGAGTGTCCAGCAGCGGCAGGCGGCCGGGCGTCCAGACCTCAAAGGCCAGTTTCTTCTCGTATTTGTGCCCGATCCCGCTGGGCAGGATTTCGTCGTTGTCCGTTTCAAAGTCGACGGTTTTCCCGTTCGCCAGCGGCAGTTCCAGGGTTTCACTCAGGGTTTGTGGTAACTGGTCCATGGACTGGGTGTCGGCAAGGTGGCGAACCAGACCCTGGACAATTCTTGTGCTCTGCGCCAGTTCCGCATCGAATAGCTCTTCCAGTTCATGATTGCTCTCGATGTAGCTCCAGGCGGCAGCAATCAGGGCAATTAACAGTACGGTTGAGGTAACCAGCAGGGTCAGCGTGCGTGTCAGTGACATTCGGGCACTCCCGCCGCGGCCTGGCTGTCGAGCAGGTAACCAACGCCACGAATGGTGCGGATGGTGGTCTTGCCAATGCGCCGGCGAAGGTGGTGAATGTGCACTTCAAGGGCGTTACTTTCGGCACCCTGTTCCCAGCCGTAAAGCTGCTCTTCCAGTCGTCTTCGGGTTGCGACCTGGTCGGGGTGGCGCATCAGGTAGTTCAGAATCTGGAATTCACTGCGAGGCAAGGTGGTGGTGTCATCGGCCGTAGTGAGTTGGCACGACTCGGTGTTCAGCACCAGTTTCCCGACCGTCAGCCCGTTCTGAGGCAGAGACGCGCCCCGGCGGGTGACCGCCCGAATACGGGCTTTCAGCTCTGACATGGCAAACGGTTTAGTGAGGTAATCGTCGGCACCGGCATCCAGCCCCTGCAGTTTCTCGTCGAGATCGGTCCGTGCCGTGAGAATGATGATGGGCGTCAGGTTACCCTGCTGCCTGCTGCGGCGGACGATGTCGAGGCCATCCACTCTGGGCAGCGTCAGATCCAGAATCACCAGGTCAAAGTGTTCTGTGGAAAGGGCGTTCAGGGCCTGCTGGCCATCGTCCAGCCAGTCCACGGTGTTCTGATCTTCCCGCAGCATGTCGAGCATGGTGCGGGCGAGCAGGTGGTCGTCTTCTACCAGAAG
>DATGQY010000108.1:0-5463 GCA_035303925.1 Marinobacter sp.
GGTTTTTGGGTGACTCCGTTGTCGTGCGGCGCCGGATGGCGCCTTTGCTCATCCCTTACTTTATGCCCAGAGTCCTCTGTTTATCAAAGTAGTCTTTGGTCAGCCGGAATACCACCGGGCTGAGCAGAAGCAGGGCAATGAGGTTGGGTAACGCCATCATCGCATTCAGTGTATCAGCCACCAGCCAGATGAAACCGAGGTTGACGGTCGCACCCACTGGAATAGCAACAATCCAGACAATACGGTAGGGCACAATGGCTTTTACACCGAACAGAAACTCGATGGCACGCTCGCCATAGAATGACCAGCCAATGATGGTGGTAAAAGCAAAAATGGCCAGCGCAATGGCAACCACATAGTTGCCGATACCCGGCAGGCCGGTTTCAAATGCCAGCGATGTCAGCGCTGCGCCGGTTTCACCGGAGGTCCACATCCCGGAGGTGATGATGACCAGCCCGGTGATGCTACAAACGATGATGGTGTCGATGAAGGTGCCAAGCATGGCCACCATGCCCTGTCTGACCGGATCTTTGGTCTGGGCGGCGGCGTGGGCGATGGGTGCCGAACCCAGGCCGGCTTCGTTGGAGAAGATACCCCGTGCCACACCAAATCGGATCGCTGCCCAGACCGCCGCACCGGCAAAACCGCCCTCGGCAGCAGCGGGGCTGAAAGCGTAGCTGAAGATCAGCCGGAAGGCCTCGGGAATCTCATTGGCATTGATGGCCAGCACCACCAGGCCAACCAGCACGTAGGAGACCGCCATGAACGGTACCAGGGCGCTGGCGACCTGACCGATGCGCTTTATGCCACCAATCAGCACCAGACCGACCAGTGCCATCAGGGCCAGACCAGTTACCCAGTGCGGAATGCTGAAATTGACGGCCAGAACATCGGCCACGGAGTTTGCCTGTACGGTGTTGCCGATACCGAAGGCGGCGACGGAGGCGAACACGGCGAACAGCACGCCCAGCCAGGCCCATTTGCTGCCCAGACCATTGCGAATGTAGTACATCGGGCCGCCAACGTGGTTGCCGCGTTCGTCGACCTCCCGGAAGCGAACCGCCAGAACCGCCTCGGAATATTTGGTGGCCATGCCCACCAGCGCGGTCAGCCACATCCAGAACAACGCACCCGGGCCGCCGAGGAATACGGCGGTTGCCACCCCGGCGATGTTACCGGTACCGACCGTGGCAGACAGTGCGGTCATCAGGGCCTGAAACGGGGGAATGTCGCCGTCCTCATCGCCACCGCGGGTGCGGCCGCTCCACATCAGCCGGAAACCGGAGCCCAGTTTCATGATGGGCATCAATTTCAGGCCAAGACTCAGAAAAAGCCCGACACCCAGAATCATGACCAGCATGGGCGGTCCCCACACCAACCCATTGATTTCACCAACAAAATTAGAAATGGCTTCCATGGAGTCTCCCAGTGTTTGCCACGGATCAGTCTTGAATTTTTAGCCCTTGAAGGCATAACTTGTTGAGTTTAGTCGATAATTTTTAGGTGTAAACCGTTGGCCGCCGGTTGTTTCCCATTTGGCGGCCGATTGCCTATGTTTACAGTGTCCGGACACTGTGTGCGGGCAGCCATCTATCGACTACAAGGGAGTTGCCGATGCATTCACTGAAGATTTCTGAAGTAATGTGGAACCACATTGAACCGATCCGCTGTGGAACCCCGTTGACCAACGTCGTGAAAGCGCTGTTGAGTAACCATGTTACCGGGTTGCCGGTGGTTGACGACCAGCGTCGGGTACTGGGGTTTGTGTCTGAGCAGGATTGCATTCATGCGTTGCTGGTGAGTAATTATCACAGTGAAGGTGAACCGAACGTAGACGATGTGATGTTCCATAAGCCGGTTACGGTGTCGCCCGATATGTCACTGGTCGATCTGGCCCAGAACCTCGGGGCCGGCAAGCCGAAAGTGTATCCGGTGGTTGAAAATGGGAAATTGGTGGGTATTGTGACCCGAGCGGCTATCTTGTCTCAGCTGGCCAAGGCCGGCCAGACCATGGAACGATCGCGCTTTGCCGATGCTGAAGACTGACTGAGCCACGACATTCACACCAACAATACCGGGAACGTTATGGAACTGTTATCCACCAATGTTTGTTTTGAGGGTGAGCACCGCCGGTACCGGCATCACTCAGCCACGTTGCAGTGTGATATGGAATTTGCGGTGTTCCTGCCGCCTGCGGCGCTGGGCGACACCGGTAAGCCGGTTCCGGTGTTGTACTGGCTGTCCGGTTTGACCTGTACCGACCAGAATTTCATGCAGAAGGCCGGCGCCCAGAAACTGGCGGCGAAACTCGGGCTTGCGATTGTCTGCCCGGACACCAGTCCCAGGGGTCTGAACCTGCCCGGGGAAGAGGACAGTTACGATTTCGGTACTGGCGCGGGCTTTTATGTCAACGCCACAGAGCAGCCCTGGGCACCTCATTACCGAATGTACGATTACGTGGTGAAAGAACTGCCACAGCTGGTGGAAAAGGAGCTGCCTCTCAATGGCGAGCGAGCCATCAGCGGCCATTCCATGGGAGGCCACGGCGCCCTGATCTGCGCCCTGAAGAATCCGGGGTTGTATAAGTCAGTGTCCGCCTTTGCACCCATTGCCCATCCGACGGAATGTCCCTGGGGCCAGAAAGCCTTTACCGGGTACCTGGGGCAAGATAGAAAGGCCTGGGAAGCGTGGGATGCAACCCTGCTGATACCCACTGCGAAAGAGCGTTTACCGCTGTTGATTGATCAGGGCACGGCCGATGAATTTCTGGAGAATCAGCTGAACCCGGAAGCCCTGGCGGATGTGTGCGAGAAGTTTCATCACCACCTGAATCTGCGCATGCATCGAGGCTACGATCACAGCTACTTCTTCATTGCCTCGTTCATTGATGATCATTTGATTCATCACGGCCGGGCGCTGGGCCTGGCCTGACCGACACAGGCTCCGGCGGCTCAGTTGCGAAAGCCCCACATCAGGCTGAAGTCCATGGACGGCATGATCTCGGGTTCTTCCGGCCCGGTTATTCCATATTCCGGCTGGCTGGTATCGCGCTCGAACGTGCCGTTGTAGCGGTTGTCTCTGGGGCCAATGATGGCTTTTACAAAGGGCCCCCGTGCACGTACAGCCCGTTTGGTTACGACACCCACTTCGTTGTTGTCCAGTCGCACCAGCACCCCGGGCGGATAGCTGCCCAGCACCTCGAGCAGTGACCGGGGAATCGCCGGGCGGAATTTTCCATCGCTCAGGGTGGCAATCAGCTTGCGGGCTTCGGCAATGTTCATACGGCTGCGGTAAGCGCGCTTGGTGATCATCGCAACGTAGCGTTCAGACAACGCCAGTATCTCCGCTTCTGGCAGAATATCGGAACCCACAAGACCGCCCGGATAACCGGAACCGTCGTACTGCTCGTGGTGCTGGGCAATAATGCGCAGCAGCAGCTTGTTGGTAATACCCGCAGCCTGCAGCGCCTGGATGGCTCGCAGCGGGTGTTTGCGGATGACCGCGCGCTGGTCATTGGTCAGCACATGGTTGGAGGCGTTCAGTTGGTCGGCAACGGGCACCAGGGCCAGATTTGCGGTCAGTGAGGCCGCCGTCAGCACGCTGGCCCGTTTGGGGTCCAGCCCGAACTGCCGGGCGATGAAGTGGCACAAAATGCCGTAGAACAGGATCTGTTCGTAAATATTGGGGCTGATGGAATACAGATGAACCAGCGCCAGGGCGGCATCGGGGGCTTGCTCACAGGTGCGTTCCAGCATGCGGGTGAGGCCCAGCAGCCGTTTCTGTGCGGTGGGGTCTTCCGAGGTGATGGCGTTCAGCGTGGCTTCGAGTGTGGCCAGCAGGTCGGCGTAGTCGGCAAACGGATTGCAGGGGCGCAGGTCTTCCTCAATCTGCTCCTTTGGCCGGCCGATGTTCCGGGGCTTGAATTTGCCCCGTTCATACAGCTGCTCCAACTGGGTATTGGTCTGGATCACGTAACCCTGACGCAGCAGCACGTTACCTTCGGCATCGAAAACGTCCCAGGGCAGCGGCCGGCCAATGGTGAGGGCGCCGGGGGCGATACGTATCAAATCAGACAAAATCCGGATTCCTGAATACAGCTTTAAAGCGCAAGTGTACCCTTCAACCTTCTTACTTCGCCAGCAGCCCGCACTCACCGCGTGCTGCAGCGTCCTGTTGTTATTCGCACATGGCGGTGTAGTACTGAAACGCCTGCTTGATGTGATCGCGAATCTGCTGGTCATCCCAGGGCTTGGTCAGGAACTTGTAGATGGCGCCCTGGTTGATGGCCTCGGTCACGGATTTGAGATCGGTGTAACCCGACAGAACAATGCGCACCGTGTCCGGATGGATGGCTTTGACCTCGCTCAGGAAGTCGGTCCCCGACATTTCCGGCATGCGCTGGTCGGAAATAATCACCTGCACTTCATTCTCTGCCAGCAGGCTGAAGGCCTCGTTCACACTGGTGGTCGACAAAATGCGGTAGCCGTCCTTGCGCAGTACCCGGGTCAGGGCGCGAAGAATGTTGGCTTCGTCATCCAGCAACAGAAGTGTTTTTTCACCTTTTGCCGGGGCCTGACCAGAGTGGTCGCGGCGGCTGCCATGAAGGTTCATGTACTCGACCAGGTTGTCGTAGGGCATGGGTCGGGCAAAGGCATAGCCCTGCAGCAAATCACACTGATGACGCCGCAGGAAGGCGGCATGAGCCTCGGTCTCCACACCCTCAGCCACCACTTCCAGTGACAGGTGGTGAGCCATGGAAATGACACCCTGGGTGATGGCAGCGTCGCTTCGGTTCTGGATCACATCTTTGATGAACGAACGGTCTATCTTGATCTTGTTGGCGGGCATCAGTTTGATGTAGCTGAGGCTGGAGAACCCAGTGCCAAAGTCATCAATGGCAATGCGAACACCCATGTCACGTAACTCATAAAGCGTTTTGATGACCTGGTCGGTGTCGTACAGCACCGTTGATTCCACAACTTCCAGTTCCAGAGCTGCCGGGGGCAGGCCAGAGGCACGTAAGGCGTCTTGCACCACCTCCACAAAGCCGGCTTTGCGGATCTGGATAGGTGATACGTTGACCGCCACACTGGAATCCCGGAAGCCCGCTGCGTGCAGTCGCATCATATCCCGGCAGGCCTGGTTCAGCACCCATTTGCCAAGGGGGATGATCTGCCCGGTGTCTTCCGCCAGGGGAATGAAATCGCCCGGTGATACCAGTCCGTGTTCCGGGTGCTCCCAGCGTACCAGTGCTTCGACCGATTTGGCCTGGCCGCTGCGGGAATCAATCACAGGCTGGTAAAACAGAGTCAGGGCTTCGTTGTCGATGGCATCCTGCAGTTGGTTGCGCAGCTTCACCCGATAATTGGCCTCGGTGTTCATTTTCTCCGAGAACCATTGCCAGGTGTTCCTGCCCAGCTGCTTGGCCTGGTACATGGCCAGATCGGCCTGCTGGATCAGCTC
>DATGQY010000109.1:0-20345 GCA_035303925.1 Marinobacter sp.
CTACGGCAAGAAAACCATTCGCGAACGTCATCGCCACCGTTACGAAGTCAACAACCACTTCCTGCCAAAGCTGGAAGAGGCTGGCCTGATCATCTCCGGCCGCTCCGCTGACGGCAAACTGGTTGAAGTGGTGGAAGCGCCGGAACATCCGTGGTTCGTGGCGTGCCAGTTCCACCCGGAATTCACCTCGACACCCCGCGACGGCCACCCGCTGTTCAAGGGCTTTGTTGAGGCAGCACTGGCCAACAAAAAGGGATCCTGAGTATGGCCCGTAGCAACCTGAACGTCTCGGGAATCGAAATCGCCAACGACAAGCCCTTTGTGCTGTTCGGCGGCATGAACGTACTCGAGTCCAGGGAATTGGCGTTTGAAGTGGCCGAAAAGTACGTGGATGTCTGCAGCAGGCTGGGCACCCCGTACGTATTCAAAGCCTCCTTCGACAAGGCCAACCGCTCGTCCATCAACTCCTTCCGGGGCCCCGGCCTCGAGAAGGGGCTGCAGATTTTGGCAGATATCAAAAGCAAATTCGGCGTGCCCATCATCTCTGACGTGCACGAACCGGAGCAGGCGGCGCCTGCAGCTGAAGTCTGCGACATCATCCAGCTACCCGCATTCCTGAGCCGTCAGACTGACCTGGTGGTGGCCATGGCCAAAACTGGCGCGGTCATCAACATCAAGAAAGCCCAGTTCCTGGCGCCCCAGGAAATGAAGCACATCATCACCAAGTGTGAAGAAGCCGGCAACGACAAGGTTATCCTGTGCGAGCGCGGCAGCAGCTTCGGTTATAACAACCTTGTGGTGGACATGCTGGGCTTTGGCATCATGAAATCGATGAATGTGCCGGTGATGTTCGACGTGACCCATTCGTTGCAAATGCCCGGCGGACGAGCAGACTCAGCTGGTGGCCGGCGTGCACAGGTTACCGACCTGGCGCTGGCGGGTATGTCTCAAGGCCTGGCAGGCTTGTTCCTGGAGGCTCATCCGGACCCGGACAAGGCTATGTGTGACGGCCCCTGTGCCCTGCGCCTGAGCCAGCTGGAGCCGTTCCTGCAGCGGGTGAAAGCTGTAGACGATCTGGTGAAAAGTTTTAAACCTATCGACACCGCCTGATTGGCGGTGTTCGTTTTTGTTTGCTTGGGGGGAACCGAGCGGGCGGGGATGGCTTTATGAAACACGCTCCTTGCGGCACGTCCATGTGACGCTTGGGCTCCGCCATCCATGGCGCCGCACAGTTTCATAAAGCCATCCCCGCCCGCTCTCGATCTAACTAATTTATAACCTTTAAGATATTGAACAAACGGAGATTCACTGGAATGACCAAGATTGCCAACATCAAAGCCCGTGAGGTTCTGGATTCCCGCGGCAACCCTACCGTTGAAGCCGATGTTATTCTGGAAGACGGCACCATTGGTACCGCTTGTGCGCCTTCTGGTGCTTCCACCGGTTCCCGTGAGGCATTGGAACTGCGTGATGGTGATGCTTCTCGTTATCTGGGTAAGGGCGTCCTGAAAGCGGTTGATGCGGTAAACAGCAAGATTCGTGATGCATTGGTCGGTAAAGATTCTGCGGATCAGCGTGGTCTGGACCAGATTATGCTGGATCTGGACGGCACCGAGAACAAGGCCAACCTGGGCGCCAACGCCATTCTGGCAGTCTCCCTTGCAGCGGCCAAGGCGGCTGCTGTTTCTCTGAAGAAGCCGCTGTATGCGCACATTGCTGATATCAACGGCACTCCCGGCGAATTCTCCATGCCGGTACCGATGATGAACATCCTGAACGGTGGTGAGCACGCGGATAACAACGTGGACATCCAGGAGTTCATGGTTCAGCCGGTTGCTGTGAAGAGCTTTGCAGAGGCTCTGCGTGTAGGCGCCGAGATCTTCCACAGTTTGAAGAAAGTGTTGAAGTCTCAGGGCCTGAACACAGCGGTGGGCGACGAGGGTGGTTTTGCGCCGAACCTGCCGTCCAATGAAGCGGCCCTGGCTGCGATCAAGCAAGCTGTTGAAGACGCTGGCTATGAACTGGGCAAAGACGTAACCCTGGCGCTGGATTGTGCCTCTTCCGAGTTCTACAAAGACGGTCAGTACCAGCTGTCCGGTGAAGGCAAGAGCTTTGATTCAGAAGGCTTTGCTGATTACTTGGCCGGCCTGTGCGAGCGCTATCCGATTGTGTCCATCGAAGACGGTATGGACGAGAGTGACTGGGACGGTTGGAAGGTTCTGACTGATAAGCTCGGCAGCAAGGTTCAGCTGGTGGGTGATGACCTTTTCGTAACCAACACCAAGATCCTGAAGCAGGGCATCGAGAAGGGAGTGGGCAATTCCATCCTGATCAAGTTCAACCAGATTGGTAGCCTGTCCGAGACTCTGGACGCTATCAAGATGGCTCAGGACGCTGGCTACACGGCGGTGATTTCCCACCGTTCCGGTGAAACCGAAGACACCACCATTGCCGACCTGGCCGTGGCAACCTGCGCTGGCCAGATCAAGACTGGTTCTCTGTGCCGTTCTGACCGGGTTGCGAAGTACAACCAGCTGCTGCGCATTGAAGAAGCACTGGAAGGTAAGGCTCCTTACCGCGGTCTGAGTGAAATCAAGGGCCAAGGCTGAGTTTTACCGGTAAACTCTGACCTGTCGGTGCTCGCTGGCAGGTAACAAAATGTTAAGGCCATCGCGTTCTGGATGAAAATTCGGAAACGATGGCCTTTTTGTACAGTGACTTACACGAATTTGTTGCTAATCTACTATAAGGTCTATACTTGACCTTCGACGCTGACTTTTAATTCTGTTTATTTTCTGAGCTAATCTGGCATGAAAACGCTTTGGGCCATTCTGGTAGTGCTGATTCTCCTGCTGCAGGTTCGCCTGTGGATCGGGGAGGGTAGCTTTGCGCAGGTGTGGTCGCTGGAGAAGGCGATTGCCGAGCAGCGGGCAGAGAATGCGGGGTTGGCCGGGCGTAATGAGCGACTGTATGCGGAGGTTCGTAACCTGCGTAATGAGCAGGGGGCGGTGGAAGAACGGGCCCGCATGAATTTGGGGCTTATTCGTGAAGATGAGACGTTTTTCCTGGTCGTCGAAAATTAACGTCCGTGCATAGAGCATCGGGGCCCTTCTTTCCGGGAACCGCTACGAGCACATCCTTGTGCGCTTCTCTCAGGCCATCCATGGCCTTCGAAATTCCCGGAAAGAAGGGCCCCGATGCTCTCCGTACTTTGTGCAGAGCCGTCTATGAAAAATCCTGAACTTTGGCTTGTTGTTCCTGCGGCTGGCATTGGCCAGCGCATGAAGGCTGAATGTCCCAAGCAGTACCTGAAAATTTCCGACCGCTTTATTCTTGATATTACCCTTTCCCGATTGTTGGATAACGCGCCGTTCAAAGGCTGCATGGTTCCGTTGAGTTCACAGGACCATTGGTGGCCAGATAGCGAAGCGTCAAGAGACGACCGTATCCAGACCTGCACCGGCGGTAAAGAGCGGGCGAATTCGGTGCTTTCTGCGCTGCAGGCCTTGAGTGAGCAAGCCGATGATGACGACTGGGTGTTGGTGCACGATGCGGCGCGGCCGTGTCTGGATGCCCATGACCTTTCCAATCTGATTGATGCTCTTTTTGAACACCCTGTGGGCGGCCTGCTGGCGGCGCCGGTGGCGGATACGCTGAAGCTGGCGGGAGAGGGCGGCGGGCAGCCTGAGGTTGAGCGAACGGTGGATCGCCGTCGGCTTTGGCGGGCGTTGACGCCGCAGATGTTTCGGTTCGGGGCGCTCAGGGCGGCACTGGAGTTCTGTCTGGAAAATGGCCATGCCGTCACCGATGAGTCCTCTGCTATGGAGTTTTCCGGTAATATGCCTGTTTTGGTAGAGGGCCGGGCGGATAATCTGAAGATTACGGTGCCGTCGGATCTTGCACTGGCGGAGTTTGTTCTGAGTCGGCAGTAAGGTTTTCCCTCCACGTACATTCCTGTTTTGCTTCGGAGATCAGCATGCGTATTGGCCAGGGCTTTGATGTCCATGCCTTTTGTGAGGGCGATTCTGTCATTCTGGGGGGCGTTGAGATCCCTCATAGCCATGGGCTGAAAGCCCATTCTGACGGCGATGTGCTTTTGCATGCACTGGCGGATGCGTTGTTGGGCGCGGTGGCGTTGGGTGACATTGGTCATCTTTTTCCTGACACCAGTGATGAGTGGGCCGGTGCCGATAGCCGGGATTTGTTGCGCAGGGTGGTGCAGCGGGTGTCCGAGGAAGGGTTTTCGGTGGTGAATGTTGATACCACGATCATTGCCCAGGCACCGAAGATGGCGCCCCATGTGGAGGCGATGCGCCTCAGGATTGCCGAGGATCTTGGCGTCCCGGTGAGTCGGGTGAGCGTCAAGGCCACCACGACGGAAAGGCTCGGTTTTACTGGGCGGGGTGAGGGCATTGCTTGTCAGGCGGTGTGTTTGCTTGAGCCGGTGGGCCTGTGAGTATAACGAACGGCGCACCTCGCTGGCGGCTGGACTGGCCGACGTCGTCAGGAACCCGCCCGGGTAGGGCACTGCTGAAGGTTCGACCGGAAGACTTTCGGGTAACCGAGCAGTTGTGGCCGGAGTTTGAAGTGCCGGGCGCCGAAGGTACGGGGACCGGAGAGCATTTGTGTGTTCGTATTGAAAAATCTGGCGACAACACGGAGTACGTGGCTCGTGAACTGGCGGTTTTGGCTGGCTGCAAGGCATTTGAGGTGGGTTTTTGTGGTCTGAAGGACCGCCATGCCGTGACGGTGCAATGGTTCAGTCTGTATTGCCCGGGTCGGGAGGCAGGCGATTCGACGCTTCTGGCCTCGATTGCTGAGCGCTGGCCGGTCCTGGCCAGTCGTCGTCATGCCCGCAAACTTCGTCGTGGTGAGCATCTGAGTAACGGTTTTGATCTGGTGCTATGTGAGGTATCGGGCGACAGGGTAGAGCTGGAAGCTGCGCTGGCGCTGTTGGCTGAGCGGGGTGCGCCGAACTATTTCGGGCCGCAACGGTTCGGTATCGGCGGAGGTAATCTGGAGCAGGCGATGAATATCGACCCGTCCCGCCTGAATCGTAAGAAAGGCGGTCGCCGTGGTGGCGGTGGCGGAAGCGGTTCGAAAAACGTATTGTACTTTTCGGCGGCACGTTCGTGGTTGTTCAATGAAGTGCTGGCGGAACGAGTGGCAGCGGGTAACTGGTGTGTTTGCCTGTCCGGCGAACCGGCTGATGAGGGTGGCCCCACGGGCCCGCTTTGGGGCGATGGTGGCACCAGTGCAAGTGAGGATCAGGCATCGCTCGAGCGCTCGGTGGTTGCCCGACACCCGGAGTTTGAAAAGCTGTTTCTGAGCACCCGCATGAAGCCCGAGCGTCGTGCACTGGTCACCCGGGCAGAGCAACTGCAATGGCAGTGGCTGGACGACTCTACGTTGAGGTTGCAGTTTATGCTGCCACCGGGTCAATACGCCACGACGGTGCTGGGTGATATTTTTGAGCTGCAGGACATGAGCCTCAGCCGTGATAATAAGCATTAAGCGAGCTAGCGGAGAACACTGTGCGTATTCTGTTGTCCAACGATGATGGCGTGCATTCGCCGGGCCTGGTAGCCCTTTACGACGGGTTGCAGGGGGTTGGTGAATTGAGGGTAGTTGCCCCGGACCGCGATCACAGCGGTGCCAGTAATTCACTGACTTTAAACCGCCCCCTTACGGTGGAGGAGCATCCCAACGGCTTCCGTTCGGTTGACGGTACGCCGACGGACTGCGTGCACCTGGCGGTCAACGGGCTGTTCAGCAAGCCTTTTGACCGGGTGGTTTCGGGTATCAACACCCACGCTAACCTGGGTGATGACATCATCTATTCGGGTACGGTCGCAGCGGCGACAGAGGGGCGTCATCTCGGTTTGCCTGCGATCGCGGTTTCGCTGGTTAACGAAGGGCATTTCCACTATGACACCGCGGCACGCGTGGTAAGGCTTCTCCTTCAGAACAAGCGCACGTTGTCCCTGGGCCCTCGTTGCATTCTCAATGTGAATGTTCCGGATGTACCCTGGAGTGAGCTGGCGGGCTTTCGCATAACGCGCCTGGGGCACCGGGAAAGGGCGGAAGGTGCT
Source organism: Marinobacter sp. (assembly GCA_035303925.1). Lineage (GTDB taxonomy): Bacteria > Pseudomonadota > Gammaproteobacteria > Pseudomonadales > Oleiphilaceae > Marinobacter. The sequence goes on from DATGQY010000109.1 coordinate 6,093, forward strand.
GTGCCCATGACCTGCCCGAGGGGGAAGCAAAGGTACTGGATCGGGGCTGCCGGGCAGGGCGGTGATGCCGGGCCTGGAACGGATTTTCATGCTATTCGGGAAGGGTATGTGTCGATCACACCGGTGCACACCGATATGACTCGCCATGACGCCCTCTCCGGGCTCAGGGACTGGGTGGATGGTCTCGACGGGGTGGAGGGCAGCAAAGCATGAACGCCCAGATTGAAGGTATCGGCATGACCTCCCGGCGTACGCGCATGCGGCTCGTGCAGCGCCTGCGGGAATCCGGCATAGCCTCAGACCGGGTTCTGGAAGTGATTGGCCAGATACCCCGGCACATCTTCCTTGACGAAGCGCTCTCTCATCGTGCCTACGAAGATACGTCCCTGCCAATCGGTTACAGCCAAACGCTGTCCCAGCCTTACATTGTTGCGCGCATGACGGAGCTTTTACTGGCTCATCAGCCGGCTCGTGTGCTGGAACTTGGTACGGGCTCAGGTTATCAGACCTCGGTGCTCTCCCAGCTATTCCGTGAAATATACAGCGTTGAGAGAATCCGGCCCCTGCAAGAGCGGGCCCGGGAAAGGCTGCGTCAGCTGAACATCCGAAATGTCATGCTCAAACACGCAGACGGTGGGATGGGCTGGCCGGACCGAGGGCCGTTTGACGGGATTATTGTCACCGCGGCTCCGGTTGAAGTTCCGAAGGAACTGCTGGACCAATTGGCGGATGGTGGCGTTCTGATTGCACCGATTGGTGAGCACGAGCAGGTGTTGGTGGAAATTATTCGCAGAGGTGACAGTTTTGAGCGCCATGAACTTGAACCGGTGCGTTTTGTGCCTTTGCTTGGTGGAGTTGTGCGTTGATGTCTCAGAACACGGATAGCCCGGCAGACCGCTTGCATCATCCGGTGGGGGTGTTTCTCCGGGGAATGGCCATGGGGGCCGCGGATATTGTTCCTGGGGTGTCCGGTGGCACCATCGCGTTTATCACCGGTATTTACTTCCGGCTGCTCGAGGCGATTAGCGCGGCGCCGCTGGCTTTCTGGCGCCAATTTATCAGAGGCGATCTTGCCGGTTTCTGGCGCTCGATCGATGGTACTTTCCTGGTTACCTTGCTTGCTGGCATCGTGACCAGTATTGCAAGCCTGGCATCGGTCATTACCTGGTTGCTCGAAGAGCATCCCATTCTGATCTGGAGTTTCTTTTTCGGATTGATTGTTGCATCGGTATGGCATGTAGGTCAGCAGGTTCGCCGGTATGCTCCGGTACTGCTGGTGCCATTGCTGACAGGTGTCGTGTTCGCCTGGTGGGTAACAACCCTGCCTGCCAGCGAGGTGGAGCCTTCGGGTATAGCCTTCCTGGGTGCCGGCGCACTGGCCATTTGCGCGATGATTCTGCCCGGCATATCCGGCAGCTTCCTGTTATTGATTATCGGCATGTATACGCCGGTTCTGGCAGCCATCAAAGGCGGCGAATTAGCTCATCTTGGGTTGTTCATGATGGGCTGCCTGATCGGCCTGCTGTCTGTCGCACGGTTGATCACACTGGCGTTCCGGCATTTCCACGATACAGTATTGGCGTTATTGACGGGCTTTATGATCGGGGCTCTGGTGAAAGTCTGGCCCTGGCAGGAAACCCTGAGCTGGCGAACCAATAGCGCGGGTGAGCAGGTGCCTTTGAGCCAGCTGCCCGTGAGCCCGGAAACCTGGTCTACGCTGAATGGGCAGGAGCCGCTGCTTGGACTGGCGGTTCTGATGGCGGGATTCGGGCTGATACTGGTTGTTGGTCTGGAAGTTCTAGGGCGAAAGCTGTCGGGAAAGCAAGGTTAATGCTGAAAGTGGCGTGAAAAGTGTTACCTGGCGCACAAAATGAATGTTCCTGAAGGTAACAAACCTGTGCGCGCAGTAACTTGGAATCGCTTACAAATCGTGCAATATATTAGTAGGTTAGTCCTGAAACATGAGAAGTTGCATGCAGCACGGTCAGTTTCTTAGATGGATTTGTCATAATCAGGCGATTTTTATTCGTGATTCTTTTTAGCGGGCGCATCAGATCAGCGAGACCGGCCAGGTGCCGGTCTTCCGCTGATGGTGAAATTTGTTTCCGCATCAAAGTGCCCTCCGTAGTTTCCGCGCTCATTCTGCTGTTCTTCATGTCGGTTCTCTCTGGCTGTAATACCAACGCAATCTACAGCGACGATCTTTATAACCCACCGGTGTACTGGGGAACCCACGTGGTCAAAAGCGGCGAAACGCTGTATGGCATTGCCTGGCGTTACGGCCGTGACTATCGTGAGCTCGGAGACGCAAACGGGATCAGGCCACCCTGGAATCTCCGCGCTGGCCAGGTGTTGAGGCTGGACAGAAAAGGGACGATTCGGCACGCGGCCAAGTCGTCACCACCGCCCCGTATGCCGGCCGCAACCGCGCCGACGTCTGCTGGAAAAGCAGCATCGAGACCGCCGTCAAGGACACCGTCTTCGACGCCTTCGAGAAACACGGGCAGTCAGATGGTCGCCAATATTAATTGGCGCTGGCCCCATGCTGGCACTGTAATTGCTAAATATTCAACATCGGGAAAAGTCAATAAAGGCATTGATATTGTCGGGAATCCCGGGGATGCTGTTAAAGCAGCGGCAGATGGAAATGTGGTGTACGCAGGAAACGGTTTACTCGGTTACGGTAACCTGATTATTGTGAACCACAACGAGAACTATCTGAGCGCTTATGCTCATAACCGAAAGATCCTGGTACAGGAAGGGGAGGATGTAAAAGCCGGACAGGTGATCGCCGAGCTTGGCAGTAGCGGTACCGATAGACCGATGTTGCATTTTGAAATCAGAAAGAATGGCAACCCGGTTGATCCTTCCCGATATCTGCCAAGGCGCTGACAGCGTTACCCGAAAGGCCTGACTGAATACTGCATAGTACAAAAACAATAACGGCAACCGTGATTGCCAGCCAACAAGCAAATGTCCTGAGTAAAAGCACAACCGACATGTCCGCAATAACAAGAAGTATCGGGCGCAAACAGGATTATTGAGAGGCGGGGAATATAATGTCAGTAGAGCAGGAAGACGTCATCATTGATCGCGTTGCAGAACTCGACGAAGAAGAGCAGCTGCTAGCCGAAGACAAGCCTGAAAAGGCATCGGCTGACGATCAGTCAACAGACACCGAAGATGATTTTCCCACCAAGGGGAAATTTCTCACCAATCAGAAACAGCTGGACGCGACTCAGCTGTACCTCAATGAAATTGGCTTCTCACCGCTGCTTACGCCTGAAGAAGAGGTGTATTTTGCGCGCCTGGCCAGAAAGGGCGAAGAATCAGGTCGCAAGCGGATGATCGAAAGCAACCTTCGCCTGGTGGTCAAAATTGCCCGGCGCTATGTGAATCGCGGCCTGACGCTTCTCGATCTGATTGAAGAGGGTAACCTGGGTCTGATCCGCGCGGTCGAGAAGTTTGATCCTGAGCGGGGCTTCCGTTTCTCTACCTACGCAACCTGGTGGATCCGGCAGACGATTGAGCGGGCCATCATGAACCAGACCCGCACCATCAGACTGCCCATTCACGTTGTCAAAGAGCTCAATCTGTACTTGCGCGCAGCACGCGAACTCACTCAAAAGCTTGATCACGAGCCGACCGCGGAAGAAATCGCCCGCCTGGTAGACAAACCGGTGAACGACGTCAAGCGCATGCTGGGGCTCAATGAGCGGGTTGCTTCGATGGATACGCCGATTGGTGCTGGCAGTGATAAATCGCTGTTAGATACCGTTGCCGATGAAGGAGCGTCGGATCCCGCCGACCTGCTGCAGGACAACAATATGTGTTCCTGCCTGGAAAAGTGGATCGACCAGTTGAGTGACAAACAGCAGGAAGTGCTTTCCAGAAGGTTCGGATTGCGCGGGTATCCCATCAGTACTCTGGAGGAAGTCGGGCAGGAGATTGGACTGACGCGGGAGCGCGTGCGTCAGATTCAGGTTGAAGCTTTGCGTCGTCTTCGGGAGATTCTGGAGAAGGAAGGCTTGTCAGGAAATCTCCTGTTCAATTAGGCAAGTCGGACGTAGAAAAATAGAAAGCCGGCCCTGTTACCAGGGCCGGCTTTTTTGTGAATTGTGGCAGCAAATGAGAACCAAGTGGCGATTGCCGGATAAGGTCATTGCTAGAATGTTGGCGCCGGGCCGGAAATGGGTGTCGTCCTGGCGTCGAATGAAACATTCAATAATAACGATCTGAAGGATAGGACTATGAAGAAGGCTCTTACAACTGGATTTGCTTCACTCCTGCTGGCCGGCGTTCTGTCTGCCCCGGCTTCTGCTTTGACCGTTGGTAGTGTAGACGTTCCGGATACCTACTCTGCTATGGGTAAAGAACTTCAGCTTAATGGCGCGGGTACCCGCTCCAAATGGTTCATGGACCTCTATGTTGGTGGGCTATACGTGCCTGAGAAGGTTAACAACGGCGAGGCTGTGATCAATGCTGATGAGCATCAGGCCATTACCCTGCACATTACCTCTGGCATGATTACCAGTGAGCGGATGACTGAGGCGACCATGGATGGCTTTAAAGCGGCGACCGGTGGTGATTTGTCTGCTATCCAGTCAGAGGTTGATCAGTTCATGGCGGTGTTCCAGGAAGAGATCAAAGAAGGCGACGTGTTTGATCTGGTATACATTCCCGGAGAGGGCGTCCGTGTTCTGAAAAACGGCGAACAAAGAGACACTGTTGGTGATCTCGAATTCAAGAAGGCCCTGTTTGGCATCTGGCTGTCCGACCAGCCGGCTCAGAAAGATCTGAAAGAAAAGATGCTGGGCCAGAACTGACAGGTTTTGTTACCAGGCATAAAAAGGCCGGCAATTGCCGGCTTTTTTTATGTCTGCAGAGAAAGCTTACTGATAGTCTCTCTTTTGCTTGAACTCACACAGATCTTCGATGATGCAGGCGCCGCACTTTGGCTTGCGGGCAACGCAGGTATAACGACCATGAAGAATCAGCCAGTGATGGGCATCCATCAGGAATTCTTTTGGCACCAGCCGCATCAGGCGCTTTTCCACCTCAAGAACGTTCTTGCCCGGTGCAATACCGGTACGATTTGATACCCGGAAGATATGCGTATCTACAGCCATGGCGGGCTGTCGAAAGGCCGTGTTCAACACCACGTTGGCGGTTTTTCGCCCGACACCGGGCAGGGCTTCAAGGTCTTCGCGGTTATTCGGCACCACACTGCCATGCTTCTCGATCAGAATCCGGCAGGTTTTGATCACGTTCTCAGCCTTGCTGTTAAACAGGCCGATGGTTTTGATGTACTCCTTAAGCCCGTCTACTCCCAGTGCCAGAATAGCCTCCGGGGTATTAGCGACGGGGTAGAGTTTGTCTGTCGCCTTGTTGACGCCGACGTCTGTTGCCTGCGCTGACAGAATGACGGCAATCAAAAGTTCGAACGGCGTACTGTAGTTCAGCTCTGTGGTGGGGTTGGGGTTTTCATCCCTCAGCCGCGTAAAGATCTCTATGCGCTTTTCTTTGTTCATTGTTGTCCTGGAATCGATTCAGGGGCCGGCTTCAGGATACATTTCCGGTAACCCGGACCCGTTTGCTACCTGATCCAACGTGGGCGGGTTCTGCAGCCATTCTTCGTTCTTTCAGGCGGTGGTCAATGCTGTTCTTCAGTGCGATCAGAAGGCCAAGACCCATAAATGCGCCAGGGGGAAGGACCATGAACAGCATGTCGGGGTAGTGCTCAAACGGCCGAATTACCCAGTTTGATGCCATGGGGCCCAACAACAGATGCATATCAGCGAACAGTGTTCCCTGACCGATCAGCTCCCGCATCCCTCCCAGAACGATCAACACCGCCAGGAAACCCACACCCATCATGGCGCCGTCCAGAGCCGCTGGAAGCGGAGGATTTTTGGAGGCGAATGCGTCGGCGCGCCCGAGAATGGCGCAGTTGGTTACGATGAGCGGAATGAAAATACCGAGTATCTGATACAGCTCGTAGGTAAAGGCCTGCATCAGCAGTTCGGCACAGGTAACGAACGAGGCGATAATCATCACAAAGGCCGGGAGCCGAACCGATTCACCGACAAAGTTCCGGATCAACGATACCGACAGGTTGGAGCCGATCAGCACCAGCAGAGTGGCAATGCCAAGGCCAATGGCGTTCACAACCGTACTCGTTACCGCCAGTAGAGGGCAGAGCCCCAGTACTTGCACCAGTGCAGGATTGTTGGTCCAGAGGCCGTCTTTGATGATGTCGGCAGAGGATTTGGTGGCCATGATCAGGAATGCTCCGCAGGTTTTGATTCACCGGCAATGACTTCCGGGCGCTGTGATGCAGGTTTAGGCGATGGTGGTTCGTTCAGGCGCCTCCGGATTTCCTGACGGTTCTGCCGGAAATAAATCAGCGATTTCTGAACGGCTTTAACCACCGCTCTGGGCGTAATGGTTGCGCCGGTAAACTGGTCAAATACGCCGCCGTTCTTCTTTACGTTCCACTGTTTTGGTAACGGATTGCTCAGAGACCGACCGTCAAAACCATACACCCAGTCTGACTTGCGGGTTTCGATTCGGTCACCCAGGCCTGGCGTTTCCCGGTGGTTGGTGACGCGAACGCCCAGAATCTCGCCTTCCATACTGATGCCCACCAGTAATCTGATTTCACCGGAGTAACCGTCCGGTGCAATCGCCGGCATGATAACGCCGACAGGGGCGCCGTTGCGCCGGGCTACCCAGACCTTGATTGGTCCGGAGTCCGGGAACCGCTCGTTGGTTGGAAGGGTAACCACATCTTTGAGCAAGTCGTTATCGTGGTGACGTTCAGGGATGATCTCGAACAAAGCTTTGGCTTCGGCTCGTTCGGCCTGTTCCTTGATCTTGTCTTTGGTAATGCCCTGGGTCAGTGCAATGGTGCCGCCGGTAATGACCGCGAATAGTCCGAGGCCAATGGCGCTGCGACGGATCGAGGTTGTTAATGCGCTCATGACTCAGCCTCCGTTCCGGCCTGGCAGGCCGCGTCGGGCCTTATGATGGCCATAGGCCCTGGGTGGCGTGTAGTGATCGATAAAGGGCACGGCGAAGTTCATCAGCAAAACGCTGAAGGCGACGGCGTCCGGGTAGTTGCCCCAGGTTCGGATCAGGTAGATCAGCACGCCGATACCGGCACCGTAGATAAGCTTGCCCAGGTGGCTGGTGGCGGCAGACACCGGATCGGTTGCAATAAAGAAGGCGCCGAGCATGGTGCCGCCAGCCAGCAGGTGCAGTTGCAGCGGCGCGTATTGGTCTGCATTGTTGCCGAACGCCAGGCTCATGAACGCAATCGCTGCCAGGAAGGCAGCCGGTATATGCCAGCTGATGATCCGTAGCCAGACCAGCAGTAATCCGCCCGCCAGGAATGCAAGGTTGACCCATTCCCAACCTCGCGCAATCTGCTCGCCAAAAGTGGGGTGTTGCAGGACCTCCGCAGCGGTGTGGGTGGCAATTTTGTGCTTGTACTCGTCCAGGGGAGTGGCCATGGTCCAGCCGTCTATAGCAGTCTGGCTGGCGGAAAAAATGGTCGTGAGTGTGTCCCCGAAGCCAGGCGCGCCACCCCAAAGTGTGGTGGCTTGAGCCCAGTTGGTGGTCATGGCCACCGGAAAGGATACCAACGCCAAAGCGTAACCCACCATGGCGGGATTGAACGGATTGGAGCCCAGCCCGCCATAGAGTTGCTTGGCCACAATGATGGCGGTAATGACGGCAACGGCGGATACCCACCATGGTGCAAACTGAGGCAGTGACAAGCCCAGTAGTAACCCGGTCACGGCAGCGGTGTTATCTTTCAGGAAGAAGGCGACCGGTTTGCCTCGCAGTTTCAGAACGGTCGCCTCTGACGCCATAGCCAGGGCTATGCACCAGACCACATTGATCAGGTTTCCCCAGCCGAAGAACAGGGTTTGTGCCAACAGGCCGGGCAGGGCTGCCAGGATAACCCAAAGCATTACCCGGGAGGTCGGGCGGGCATTGTGGGCATGAGGTGACGATTGTTGAACTAATGCCATGAACGATCAGCCTGCATTGGGTTACTCGGAGGACGGAGTGTCAGTTTCTGTGGCCATGGCTTTCTGCGCATCGGCAAGGGCTTGCCTGGCCCGCTCCACCCGATCGTGATTCTTGGCGACCGCCCGCTCCAGCTTGTCCACGTTGTCCGCTTGCTGGGCCTTGGCTTCTTCCAGCATGCCCTGCATGGTGTTCAGTTTGGCCTCCGCCTGCATCAGCTGCTTTTCGAGAGCCTCCACATCAGGTTGTTCCTGCGGGCTGGCAGGGGCGTCTGGTTCGGTTTCTGACGTGGTCTTCGACGCTTTGGCTTTTTTTCGCTCCAGTGCCTGCTGGACCAGAGCAGCTTTGGCGGCGCGCTCATCGACGGCTTCACCTTGCTCGGCGGCCTGCTCGGCTTCGGCCTGTTTTCTGGCCTGAGCTTCAGCGGCAGCTTTCGCCCGTTCCTTGCGGCGCTGTTCCTTTTCCTGTTGTTCGCGCTCAAGACGGGCCTGGCGGGCTTCAAAGCGTTCCCGCGCCCGATCGGACTTCAACTGTTCGGCACGCTGTTGGCGGATTTCGCCTTTGGCGTAGCGATAATACTGCACCAATGGAATGGAGCTCGGGCACACATAGGAACAGGCACCGCATTCGATGCAGTCGAACAGATTAAGGTGCTCGGCCTTTTCAAACTCCGCGGCTTTGGAATACCAGAACAGTTGCTGAGGTAAAAGTTCCATCGGGCAGACGTCCGCACACTGGCTGCACCGAATGCATGGCTGCTCAGGTGAGGGTGCCGGTAACTCCTGTGCGGTTGCCGCGATTACGCAGTTGGAGGTCTTGACCACCGGAATCGAATCGGTGGTGAGGGTAAAACCCATCATCGGGCCTCCCAGTACCAGTCGATTCAGTTTGCTGATTTGCAGGCCGGCTGACGCCAGCAGATCACTGACGGGTGTGCCGATCAGAACTTCGAAGGTGCCTGCTTCCTGCAGTGCATCGCCTGTGAGAGTCACAACGCGGGAGATCAAGGGGGTACCGTCAAAGATTGCCCGGGACACCGCCATGGCCGTGCCCACGTTCTGGCACATTACACCGATGTCAGCGGGAATGCCGCCACTGGGGACTTCCTGCCCGGTGAGGATCTGGATCAGTTGCTTCTCGCCGCCCGACGGATATTTTGTGGGGATCACGGCAATTTCAATCTGGGTGCCCTGAACCGCGTTCCGCATGGCCGATATGGCTTCGGGCTTGTTGTCCTCAATGCCGATGACACAGCGCGACGGGCGCAGAATCCATGCCATGACTTGCATGCCTGCTACCACTTCGGCGGCGTGTTCCCGCATGGTCATATCATCAGCAGTGATGTACGGCTCGCACTCGGCACCGTTCAGAATCAGGGTTTCAACCTTACGGTCACGAGGCGGGCGTAATTTGATGTCGGTGGGAAAGCCTGCGCCCCCCATGCCAGCGATACCGGCGTCCCGGATCATGCCCAGTACCTGTTCCCGCTCTAGCTGATGATAATCACTGACGGGTTTGCGTTCGCACCACTGATCTTCGCCATCCGGTTTGAGCACGATGCACCAATCCGCCATGCCCGAAGGGTGGGGTACCGGCCGCTGTTCGATGGCTTCTATCACGCCGGAGGTTGATGCGTGCACAGGTACGCCCATGCCGGTGGTAACATCGGCAATTTTCTGACCTTTAAGAACCCGGTCGCCAACACCGACAATGACTTCCGCCGGCTCACCTATGTGCTGCTGGAGCGGCAGAACCAGGCGCTCCGGTATGCCCGCCACGCGGATTGGCCGGCTGGTTGATTGATGTTTGTTCTCGGGCGGATGAATGCCGCCGGAAAAATCCCACAACTGGGTCATCAGGCGCTGGCTCCCTGGCGATCGGTGGCAATGATGTCTGGCTTGGGTGGCGTCCAGGCCCAGCTACGGATATCCGGTTGGATAGTGATCATGTCGATGCAGTCAACCGGGCAGGGTTCTACGCAGAGATCGCAGCCGGTGCACTCGCTTTCAATGACGGTGTGCATGTGTTTGGCGGCCCCGAGAATGGCATCTACCGGACAGGCCTGGATGCACTTGGTGCAGCCAATGCATTCGTCTTCACGAATAACCGCCACTCGTTTGGCTTGTTCTGCGCCGTGTTCGGCATCCAGTGGCTGGGGTTCAACGTCCAGCAGGTCAGCCAGAGCCTTGATGGTGCTTTCACCGCCGGGAGGGCACTTGTTGATGGCCTCGCCATTGGCAATTGCTTCAGCGTAGGGGCGGCAGCCGGGAAATCCGCACTGCCCACATTGGGTTTGAGGAAGGAGCGAATCGATCTGCTCAACCAGCGGGTTGCCCTCTACCTTGAACCGTTCCGATGCAAAGCCCAGTAGCCCGCCAAAAACCAGGGCCAGTGCCAGCAACACAACAACGGCAATCAGGAAACTCGTCCACATAACAACCGCTCCGTCAGACCGCAACCAGGCCGGTAAAGCCCAGAAACGCCAAAGCCATCAGGCCGGCCGTGATGAGGCCGATTGAGGCGCCCCGGAAGGCCACAGGCACATCCGACACGGCGATGCGTTCGCGCATGGCCGCAAACAGCACCAGCACCAGTGAAAAACCAGCGGCAGCGCCAAAGCCGTACAGGACCGACTCAACGAAGTTATTGTTCTTGTTGATGTTAAGCAGGGCGACGCCCAATACTGCGCAGTTGGTGGTGATCAGCGGCAAGAAAATGCCCAGCACCCGGTACAACAAAGGACTGGTTTTGCGAACCACCATCTCGGTGAACTGAACCACCACGGCGATCACCAGAATGAACGTGATGGTTCTCAGAAACGCCAGGTCGAGCGGCTCCAGCAGGTAAGTGTACGCCAGATAGCTGCACACCGATGCCAGAGTCAGCACAAATGTGGTGGCAAGGGACATGCCCATGGCGGTTTCCAGCTTGCCGGAAACCCCCATGAACGGGCACAGCCCCAGGAACTGAACCAACACAAAGTTGTTCACCAGAATGGTACTGACCAGTATCAATAAATACTCTGTCATCGGAGCGTCTCAGCCTGTTACTGCTTACATCACCCGCATGCCCGGCGTGGCGCCGGAGTCCGGGGCCAGAATGAAAATGTCCTTGCCACCGGGGCCTGCGGCCAGAACCATACCTTCAGACATGCCGAACTTCATCTTTCGGGGCTTAAGGTTAGCGACCATGATGGTCATACGGCCCTCAAGATCCTCCGGTTTGTAGGCTGACTTGATACCAGCAAACACGTTGCGCTCGCCATGCCCCACATCAAGAGTGAGGCGAAGAAGTTTGTCTGCGCCTTCCACGTGCTCGGCCTTGATGATTTTGACAACGCGAAGATCGACTTTGGCGAAATCACCAAATTCGATTTCATCGGCGATAGGCTCAAGATCGACAGCCGGGGCTGGTTGCCCGACGGCCGCAGGCATTTCCTCTTTAGAAGCCTCCAGCATCTTTTCAATCTGCGCCATATCGACCCGGTTCATCAATGGCTTGAACGGATCGATACCATGATCTTCCAGCAGATGGGAGCGCTGGTTCCAGTTCAGCCGGTCGTTCAGGAATGACGCAGACGCCTGAGCGGTTTTCGGCAGCACAGGCGCCAGGTAAGTCATTAGCAGGCGGAACATGTTGAGGGCGTTGGTGCAGATGGCCTGCAGCTTGGCGTCCTGGCCTTCCTGCTTGGCGATTACCCAGGGCTGTTCGTCGTTCACATACTGATTGGCGATGTCGGCCAGCTCCATAACCCGGCGCATGGCGCGGCCGAACTCACGGGATTCATAGAACTCGGCGATCTGCTCACCGGCATCGATAAATTCTTTCAGTTTGTCCTGTTCGGTGACCTTACCCAGCTTGCCGTCGAAACGCTTGGTGATAAACCCGGCGCTGCGGCTGGCAATGTTAACCACCTTGCCGACCAGGTCTGAGTTCACCCGGGCGGCGAAGTCTTCCAGGTTCAGGTCCATGTCATCCACGCCGCCGGTCAGCTTGGCTGCGAAGTAATAACGCAGGTATTCCGGGTCCAGATGATCCAGGAACGTGCGGGCCATGATGAACGTGCCGCGGGATTTGGACATCTTCTTGCCGTTTACCGTCACAAAACCGTGGGCCCAGACCGCTGTCGGCGTGCGGAAGCCGGCATCGTGCAGCATGGACGGCCAGAACAGGGCGTGGAAGTTGATGATGTCCTTGCCGATGAAATGGTACACCTCGGCGGTGGAGTCTTTCTTCCAGAAATGCTCGAAATCGATGCCTTCGCGGTTACACAGGTTCTTGAAGCTGGCGAGGTAACCGATCGGTGCGTCCAGCCAGACATAGAAATACTTGCCCGGGGCGTTCGGAATCTCGAAGCCAAAATAGGGCGCATCGCGGCTAATATCCCACTCCTGCAGCCCGGCATCCAGCCACTCGGCCAGCTTGTTGGCCACCTGCGGCTGCAGTGCGCCACTGCGGGTCCACTTGCTCAGAAAATCGTGAAACTCCGGCAACTTGAAGAAGTAGTGCTCAGATTCTTTCTCTACCGGCGTAGCGCCGGAGACTGCAGAGCGCGGGTTGATCAGCTCCGCCGGGGTATAGGTGGCACCACAGGCCTCACAGTTATCACCGTACTGGTCATCAGTCTTGCACTTGGGGCAGGTGCCCTTGATGAACCGATCCGCCAGGAACATCTCCTTCTCAGGGTCGAAAAACTGGGTGATCTTGCGGGTCGCAATATGCCCGTTTTCCTGCAATTGACGGTAGATGTACTCAGAGAAGAACTGGTTTTCTTCCGAGTGAGTAGAATGGTAGTTGTCGAACTGGATATGGAAGCCGGAAAAGTCTTCCTGATGCTCCTGACGAATCCGGTCAATCAGCTGTTCCGGGGTAATACCCTCACGCTCTGCCCGCAGCATGATCGCAGTTCCGTGGGCGTCATCGGCGCAAACGTAGTAGCAGTTGTGGCCACGCATCTTCTGGTAGCGCACCCAGATATCGGTCTGAATGTATTCCAGCAGGTGCCCAAGATGAATGGGCCCGTTGGCGTAGGGCAGGGCGCTGGTAACCAGAATATCGCGCTGTTGCTTGCTCGCTTGCGTCATAGTGATGTCCGAACCTTATGTTGATACGGGTTGGAAAGACAAACGGGGATCTGGCAGCAATCGGAATTGATTGTTCCAGGTAAAGACCCCATATGGTCAGAAACGGCCACAGATGATACCTTCCAAGCCATCATTTTTCACCTGCATTCAAGGTGATTAGCTTATTCCGGAGAACCCGATGACCCAGATTTCCCAGCAGGCACTCGAAGCCGCCGTCCGCGAATACCGGGACCCGTACCTCAACAAAGATCTCTATGAGCTGGGTGCCGTGAAATCCCTGACCGCAGATGACGCCGGCAAAGTGACCCTGATGGTCGAATTGCCTTACCCGTCCAAAGGCATTGCCGGTGGCCTCAAACAGATCGTGGAGAACGCGCTGGAATTCGTTGACGGTGTCGACAGCGCCGATGTCCATGTGGGGCAGAAAATCCACGCCTGCAAAGTTAACAAAGACATCGCCACCGTACCCGGCGTCAAGAACATCATTGCCGTCGCCTCCGGCAAGGGCGGCGTGGGTAAATCAACCACCGCCGTCAACCTGGCTCTGGCCCTGCACGCCGAAGGTGCCCGCGTAGGCATCCTGGATGCCGACATCTACGGCCCCAGCATCGGTATGATGCTCGGCGTACCCGAAGGCCAGCGCCCGGACGTACGCGAAAACAAATACTTCGTGCCAATCACAGCTCACGGCCTGCAAGCCAACTCCATGGCCTTCGTCACCACCGACAAAACCCCCATGGCCTGGCGCGGCCCTATGGTCAGCGGCGCCGTCATGCAGCTGCTACAACAGACCTTGTGGGATGAACTCGACTACCTGATCGTCGACATGCCCCCCGGCACAGGCGACATCCAGCTCACTCTCGGCCAGAAAGTCCCGGTAACCGGCGCCGTCATCGTCACCACCCCGCAAGACATCGCCCTGCTGGACGGCAAGAAAGGCATCGAAATGTTCCGCAAAGTCGACATCCCGGTGATCGGCGTGGTCGAAAACATGAGCGTGCACATCTGCTCCAACTGCGGCCACGAAGAGCCTCTCTTCGGCCACGGCGGCGGCGAACGCATCGCGGAAGAATACGACACCATCTTGCTGGGCCAGCTACCCCTCCACATGACCATCCGCGAACAGACCGAC
>DATGQY010000110.1:0-8096 GCA_035303925.1 Marinobacter sp.
TCGGCGGCTTCGACGGTGAGGTCGGCGATCTGCTGTTCCAGCTCCTGCTCACGCTCACCATCAACGTTTTGCCCCAGCGTGTGTTCACGACTCAGCAGTTGCTGTTCCATGGCCAGCTGGTGCAGTTCGCTGCGCACGTGGCTCAGGCGCCGTGGCGGGGTGCTCAGGTTGAGGCTGACCCGGGCGCAGGCGGTGTCGAGCACGTCAATGGCTTTGTCCGGCAGCTGCCGGCCGGCCAGGTAGCGGGCCGACATTTCGGCGGCGGCTTTCAGGGCGCTGTCGGCGACCAGGACTTTGTGGGATTTCTCGTAGACGGTGCGCAAACCACGGAGTATGTGGACGGCTTCGCCCGGGGTCGGTTCGTCCAGGGCGACCGGCTGGAAGCGACGGCTCAAAGCTGGGTCTTTTTCGAAGTATTTCTTGTACTCGCGCCAGGTGGTCGCTGCGATAGTACGCAGCTCGCCCCGGGCCAGTGCCGGTTTCAGCAGGTTGGCGGCGTCGGAGCCGCCCTCGCTGTTGCCGGCCCCGATCAGGGTGTGGGCCTCGTCGATGAACAGGATGATCGGAGTGGCAGAACCTTTGACCGCTTCGATCACGCCTTTCAGGCGCTTTTCGAATTCGCCTTTGACCGAGGCGCCGGCCTGCAGGGCGCCCATGTCCAAGGTCCAGAGTTCGACGCTTTTCAGGCGATCCGGCACGTCGCCGTTGACGATACGCAGGGCCAGACCTTCCACCAGGGCGCTTTTGCCCACGCCGGCGTCACCCACCACAATTGGGTTGTTCTTGCGACGGCGGCAGAGGATGTCGATCATCTGGTCGATTTCAGCATCGCGGCACACCACCGGATCCAGTTTTTCTTCCCGGGCCAGCTTGGTGAAATCGGTGGCGTAGCGCTTGAGCGGGTCCAAGTCTGCCGGGGTTGATGATTTACCCGCTTCGGCAGCGTTCAGTTCCGCACGCTCAACTGAGCCTTCGGTTACCCGGTCAAATTGCTTGCGCACCTGCTCCCGGTTGATGTCCACCAGGCTTTGGGCCACCCGGGGCATCAGATAGCGATCGACATTCATCAGCAGCGCCAGGAACACTGCACCGGAGCGCAGATCTTTGTGGCCCAGTTCCGTGGAAGCGAGCAACCAGGCGTCCTGCAGCAGCTCTACCAGCAGCGGCGAGAATGAGGGATAGGGCTCGGCACTTCGCGCTTCGCCATTCAGACTGTCGCCTACTAACGGCTGCAGTTGCTGGTGGTTTATGCCGGTGTGCTCCAGTATCTGGCGTACGTCGGAAAACGGCGTTTCCAGCAGTTTGAACAACAGGTGCGCCGGGGTAATCTCGGCACCCTGGCGGCTGATGCACAGGGCCGCGGAGGCTTCCAGAGCCTGGCGGGAAATGTCGTTGAGGCGCCCGATCAGCGCCGGCAGTTCTACCCGAATCACAGTGATGTCCTTATTTCGGTAGTTGGTCCAGTACGCTGAGCACATCCCTGATGCGTTCGTTCAGCGCCACATTGTATAAGTGGTAAATGCCCGCCATGGCCGCGATAAAAAGGCCACCGATCACCCAGATCGGCAAGCCGCTACGCAGGCGATTGCGAGCTGGCGCGACGTTCTCCGAGGCATCGGCCAAGGGCTGAGGATCCCGGTCAGCGCGCAGATCCCGCAATTGTTCATACAAACCACGGACGACCTGATCGTATTCGTCCCGGCCGTTTTCCAGAACCTTGTACCGGCCCTCAAAGCCCAGGCAAAGGCAGAGGTAGATGAAGCCCAGCATGTCCCGGTAACGTTCGGGCTCCTTTTCCATACGAGCCAGAATGGCGAAGACTTTTTCACCGCCCCAAGTTTCGTTATGGAATCGCGACAGCAGCGAATGCTGGGACCACACGCTGTGGGCACCCCAATCGGTACCCAATACCGCTTCGTCAATGAAGGCACAAAGCACATAGCGATAGGCCACCACGGTGGGGCGTTCGTAGCCCTGCTCCACCAGTTCCCGGTCAATGGCTGCCACTTCGTCAACCACTTGCTGATAGAGGCTCTCCACATTCCGGAAGTCCGCCAGTCGGCGCACCCGGATCACCAGGCCCAGCAGCGACGTGGCTGCGTCCACCAAGCGATTTTCCTCCAGCCCACGAAGCTGAAAACCTGCGTTATCGAATTCTGACCGGGCACTGTCATTACCGGAATCCGCAAACAGAAGGTCACTGAATGCACGATCACCCGAATCCCTGGTGTTGTCTGGCCTGTCCATTACCGGTGCATTTGCCATGATTTAGCTCCTGATTGCCCAGAATTGCATTTCAAGCCCGGGGTAGCTGCCCGCCACGTGGAAGGCAAAGCCGCTGGCGTTGTCGAGCATCTGCCAGGCCTGGCTCTGGTCGTCCAACCGGAAGTACACAAAGCCGGCGTGATACGGCAACTGGCGCGGGGCCACCGGCAGTGCGGACAACGGAATGCCCGGCAGCTGCAGGCTGATGAGATCGCGGATTTTCTCCACCGAGGCCACCTTGCACTGCTGGGTGAACTGCTTGCGCAGGTCGTCCAGCGGCATGTCGGCCTTTACCGCGAGGATGAACTCGGCGTCTTTGATCAGCTGGCCGTCCTGAACCGGTGCCACAGTGAGTCCGTACTGGCGCTGCTGCAGAGAAATCGCCAGCGCACGCGGTTCCAGCACGGTACTCAGGGCCTGACGCAGCACCTGCATCAACGGGCTGAAGCAGCCCTCCGGCAGGTCGTGATCGTAGGGTGTGAACTCCCTCGGCAAGCGGCTCTCGTCGGTGAAGGTCACCAGCTCGCCGCACAGTTCGAGCAAGGCTTCGTACAGGCGCTCCGGATGCAGCTGGCGCAACCTGGCCAGGTGCATGAACTTGGGGTGCGCGCGGTTCAGCATCTGCAGCAGCATGAAATCAGAGACATCAGCCACGCCGCCTTGCCCGGGCGCGCCCACCCGTTCGGCAATGTTGCGGGCCCGTTCCTGCATCAGGCCAGCCATTTCACCCACAAAGCGCTGCAGCCGTGACGCCGAGCGCACGCTGAGCATGGTGGGCAGAAAATTCGGGTCCATCACCAGGCTGCCGTCCGGGCGCTTTTCCAGAATCCGGCCAATGGCGAGCGCGGCGTAGGCACTGCGATCTTCCCGCTCCAGCATTAACCGGGGCGCCACTCGCCCGACATCAATGCTGTGAGCGTCTCCATCCACCGAATGCAGGTCACGAATTTCCACCGACAGGGCCCGAAAGCGACCGGCCACCGGGGCATCCGGCCATTCCACTTCGGCCAGAGTATCGCTGCCCAGAGGCAAGGCCAGATACACCACCTGATTGGCCACCGAGGCATCGGTGATTTCCAGGGGCTCGGGCATCACGTCGTCCTGAGGCAGATTGAAGCGGGTGCCATCCGGAAACAATCCAGACGCCCGAACCAGACCTACCCGGCCAAAGCTCAGGTACTCGGCGTTCAACTCCAGATCACTGAAACCGTACAGGTAATCCGAGACCGCAAGCGCCCGCTCATTGATCTGGTGTTCCAGATACCGCTGCTGTTGCTGGAAGTGCTGGGGTTTGATGAACAGCCCGTCACTCCACACGACTCGATTGGTAGCTGCCATCAGCTTTCATCCGAACGGGTCAGTTTCACTTCCCGCTCACGCAGGTTGACCAGCAAGTGATAGGTGCCACCGATCGGGTCCACCTTCACCACTTTTTTCCATTGCGACAGGTTGGGGTAAGCGTAAAAGGCAATAACCCCGATAAACCGCGTGTCTTCGCTGATATCGAACGGCTCCACAAACTTGAACTGCCCCGGCACCAGGGTGTAATCGCTGTGGTCGACATAGTTGCGACCCAGCGAATCCTCAAGATTGTTCAGAAGCTGGTCAAAATCCCCCGCCATCAGCAGGGAGCTGTCGCGCAGCTCAATAATCTGGAACGCGATCGGCGTGGGCGCCAGCGATTCGTTCGGGTTTACGCTTGGCTCTGCCAGCATGGTCAGATCGACACGGCTGGGCTGATCTTCCGGGTAGCCCACCGGGATATCGGGGTCCCACAGCACCTTCGCGGTTTTGGTGACGGCGTTGTACGGGGTGCTGCACCCCACCAGAAACATCACAATAGCCAGCAAGCTCCATTTGCAGTACTTCACAACAAGTTCTCCCTCTGTAATTGGCGCAAGTGTTGGTCATAAGCCTGGTCAAACACCTCCTGAAAGAGGCGTTCAAAGCCTTGCTGACGACTGGATCTCAGTTCTCGGTAATAATGTTGGTACATATCCCAGGCCCAACGGCCTTCGTCTTCGTTGTCCTGCAGACCGCGGCGGTATCCGTGGAATCTGCGCAGCAATGCCTCTGGTGAAAAGGCGTGAAGAATCGCTTCCAGAGCCTCGCGGATGGCTATCTGCGTGGCCTGTTGATGATGATTCAAGCTATCCAGGCTCTCCCGCACGGCGGCCGGGGCCGACAGATGAACCGGGCTTCGTTCAGCCGCAAACAGGGTCTGGATGGTGCCAGCGTAGTCGTCGCCCAACCGCAGCGGGTTGTCTTCGATGGGCTGAAGGCGCGTGCGCAGCGCACGGTGCCGGGTGTCTTCGCCCTGGTGCAGGGCCAGCAGGCCATCTACGGTTGCCTTCAGGGTCTGTCCGGCTTCCTCCAGAAACAGCTGCATGTCATCGCTGTCGGCAAAGTCGATCTCTGCGCCCAGACCCCGCATCAGGGGCGCACCGCTGATGTGTTGACGGCTGGCATCGCGGGCCGGGGCCCTGGTGTCTGACATTCCGTGTCGCTCCTTTGTCTCGTGCCCGTCATTCCGGGCTTTGCGGTTAACCGGCAGGCCCATCGCCACGTCCCGGTTTTCCCGATATTCATCACTGACGTCTGCCGAACGGGCGAACCAGGACTGGTCACTGGCCAGCAATTCCGGTTCGTCACTCTGCGCGGTTGTGTCCTGTTGCTGCCAGGGTGCCAGCGGATCATCGCTGACGGGTTCTCCCGCTGGCGTTCTGAGGCCTGCCAGGGGCTCACGCCCTTCCGGCACCTTCTGGCGATGACCCGAGCGCAGCAGATCACCTTCATCGACATCCACCAGGCGACGATCCTGGCCGTCATCCGCCTCAAGCCCGGATTGGCCGGCAGGCCGACCGTGAAGCTCCGCGCGGATCTGGTAACGCCCGATGGTCACGGTGTCGCCATGACTCAGGCGTGCACGCCGCCCCCGCCCCACAGGCTGGCTGCTGCTGTTGATGAAGGTTCTGCCACTTCGGTCAATCAGGCAAAAACCACCGTCCAGGTAACGGACCTCGGCGTGGCCCGCGACCGCACCGGTACGATGGGGCGACAAACGCCAGGTATCGTTGGCCGCGGTGCCGATGGAACCACCGGCCGCGCCGAAGCAATGCTCGATGCTGGCACCACCACCGGTTTCGGTCGGGTTGGTGATCACCAACGTCAGTTCTGCTGTCTGTATTGCCACGTCTCCGGCTCCTTGCCTTAACGTCTGATCTGGATTCGCACCGCCGGGCGTTCACGGGCCCGATCCGGTGTTACGAAGGAGTTCCAGCCCAGGCGTACATCTTCGCCCAGCTGCATGGGCCGAATGTCTTTGGGCCGCATCTGTAACTCGAGGTCATAAGCCAGCTGCTCCCGGGTCGCAAACTCCACCAGTTTGACCAGCCGCTCATGCTCTGCCCCGTTCGGCAGAAAGTCGGCAAAACGCTGTCGGCTAAGGTTGCGCAGCCGCAGAATAAACTTGCCACTGCGGTCCCGGATGCTGGAACCCAGCAAGGTGTCCTGCCCCAGGCAGGCATTGGCCTGGCCCAGGCGGGTCTGCTGGTCTTCCGCGATGGCCACTTTGCGCAGTACCCACTGTTCAATGCTGACGTCATCCAGATCAAAACAGTGCCCGACGATGCCGCTGACCACATCTGCCGATCGGCTTCGCCCAGCCATCAGGCCGGCATAGGCCAACATCTTTGACCAGTTAACCGGTGTCGCCTCCCGCAAGCGGCGGTCACCCAGGCCAACCAGAGAAAACACCAGTTCGGAAAACCCGTCGCTGGCCCCCGGCTGGAACCGGATGTAATACCGGTACTTGCGCCATGCCCGATGGAACAGGGTGACCAACCGGTGGTTGAAGAAGTCCAGAAAGTGCCGGCGCACACCCAGGTTCTGCCCCGCTTCCCAGGCCAGATCTTCCAGGTAATAGCCCGGCAGAGGCGACTGGGAGCCGTGCAATCCGAGAAAGCTCACTTCCATCTGATAGGGTGCGTGTTCATGCTCCGGCGATAACGCCGACACCACATCGCTGCCCGGAAAACCCAACCCCGCCGAAGCGGAAAACCGGATACGTTCCTGCCGGGGCTCACCTGTGCCGGTGCGCTCCAGATCGTCGCCGTGGTGCCGGTGAATCAGATCCACCAGCTGAAAAAAACTGTAGCGCCGCGCGTTGCCGAGAACGGGTTCCAGCCCGGCTACATCAGCGGCTGCTGACCTTGCTGTAACGTCCATGTGTACCGTTCCTGATTCTCTGTGTTCACCACTTCCAGCTGGTGAAAGGCGTTAATGCTGGCGTAGAGCGCAAAAAACTGGCTCAACACCGTGCCAAACAGGTACAGATCGCCCTCGCTGGCGAAGTTCTGCTGGTCCAGTTTCAATACCGAACGAATGCCGCGTACCGGTAACCCCCGAACCATCCGGTCCACCGGCTGGGTAGTGATGTCACTGATGCCTGCCAGCCGCTTCTGGGACACCCGCTCCGCCTGTCGGTCCACCAGGGCGCGGAAGTCGTACACTCGCAACACGGTGCGCAGGGCATCCACATCCAGCATGGACAGGTAGTTCAGAGACAGATTGGAGATCAATGTCCACAACAGGCTGCCATCCAGAGTCGGCCGTAAGGTGGCGGTTGGCCGGGTAATGTTGCTGAAAGAAGCAAACGCCGGCGTGGTTTCCGTGGCCATGCAGATCTCACCCACCGCCAGTTGCTGCGGTAGTTGCCGGTTGGTGCAGGTAAGGGTCAGGGAGACCGCTTCCTGGCGATTCATGCATTCGGATTCGTCTCCGCGCACAAACGAGATGTAATGATCGAAACCATCGCCTCGAACGCTTTCTCGGGTGCGCACCCGGTAATACAGCGCGTTGCGCCCTCTATCCCGCTCCACTTCGTGCTGAAAACTTTCAAAGGCGGTATAAAGCCGTGGCTCGCCCCGGCCGGACCGACCCTCAAGCCAGCCTTCAACCTGCTCAATACTGAACACTTCGTAGTGCTCGGGGCAGCGGCTGGACGGCGAGATACGGTATTCGGTCTCACGCCCGTTCAGATCCACAGGCTCACCTTCATGGCTGAACAGGTTCACCGCCGGGGTGCAATAGAGCTGCAGGGAATCCCGGGTAACCCGGGTATCCGGCGGCAGAATCCGGCTGAAATGGAACCGCAGGCTGATTTCATCAGCCTGAATGGCGGGCAAACGTGCTTTCAGCCCGGTCACATCGATAAAACGGAAAGCCTCCGGGAAGCTCAGGTATTCCTGAATAATGCGGTACCCGGCATAGGCGTTTTTCGGATACGGCAATATGGCCTCATCGGCGGCAAACCCAACCGGCTGCAACAACGATGACGGCAGGTTGTAAACATGGTCACCCACCACCAGTTCCATGCGGCTGAGATAGTGGTTCAGCCACAGGTACAGGGTTTCTGCGGTGTGGTTATCGCCGCCGAGGTAAAACCGCAGGCTTTCAAGGCCCAGGGTATTCAGCGCCTGGTCCGTGTGCAGCGCCAGGTCTACGGTAACCGATGACACCTCCCGGGAATGCTCGGCATGGGCCTCCGCCACACTGATCGGGAAGATATCCACCGGCCTGCAGGTACGGAACCGGCACTGGGTTTGCCGGCTGGGTTCGCCCAGCGGTCGGCTTTTGATTTCGGTATGGCGCTCTACCCGCTGGCGTTCACTGATCGCGTGGAGTTGCGGATCAAAACGCATGATGGTGCAGCTGGGCACGGGCCGCAGGTAGTTCGGCCAGAGCATGTTCAGCAAGGAGTGGGTCAGCTCCGGGAATTGGTCTTCGACTTTTTCCCGCAGTTTGCCGGTCAGAAAGGCGAAGCCTTCCAG
>DATGQY010000111.1:0-23442 GCA_035303925.1 Marinobacter sp.
TTGTTGTCGGAATCGATGGACTGCTTGCCAAGAATAACCAGCTTGGGCTCTTCTTTCTCAACAACAGCCTTCAGCAGCTTGGCCGCTTCGAGGGACTGAACTTCTTCGTCAGTCTCGATGTGGATACCACGGTCAGCACCCAGTGCCAGAGCAGTACGGATTTGCTCCTGAGCAGCCTTCGGGCCAATGGATACAACAACGATTTCACTGGCAACACCCTTCTCTTTCAGACGAACCGCTTCTTCAACAGCGATTTCGCAGAATGGGTTCATTGCCATCTTGACGTTGGCGAGGTCAACACCGGTGTTGTCCGGCTTGACGCGCACCTTTACGTTGTAGTCGATAACTCGTTTTACAGCGACCAGAACCTTCATAGATTCCTCGTTCTTCTACGATGGGTTTAATGACTCGCAATCCGTGACGGAGAGCCTGCTGAGATAGTGCGCAACAATACTGCAGGCTATGGCCAAAAGGGTCAATAGTCCCATTCGACGCGTCAGGACTGCCTTCGCAGCCAATAGACCGGGTTGACCCGGCAAGGCAATGAGACGATACTAAAAATCGACTCAAAACACACGATATTTCGGTGTATACGTACAATGCCAAAGGTCAGCGCAAATTTCAAACAAACGTTTGTTTGATTTCTCAAATGCGTTATCCTTCGGTTAAACAACATTCATTAAAAGCTGTTTGAGGAGACCAACGTGGAACGCGAATCGATGGAATTTGATGTTCTGATCGTCGGCGGCGGCCCAGCGGGCCTGTCGGCAGCCTGCCGCGTCATGCAACTGGCGCAGGAAGCTGGCGAAGAACTGACTGTTTGTGTAGTTGAAAAAGGCTCCGAGGTTGGCGCTCATATCCTCGCTGGCACCGTGTTCGAGCCTACAGCACTGAATGAACTCTTCCCTGACTGGAAAGAGAAAGGTGCGCCTCTGAATACTCCGGTTACCCGTGATGACATTTTCCTGATGAAGAACCAGGAAAAGGCCACCAAGATTCCTAACGCCTTTGTGCCCAAGAACATGCACAACCACGGCAACTACATTATCAGCCTGGGCAACCTGTGCCGCTGGTTGGCTGAGCAGGCCGAGCAGCTGGGTGTTGAGGTTTACCCGGGTTTTGCCGCTGCTGAGGCCATTGTTGAAGATGGCCAGGTTAAAGGCATCATCACCGGTGACATGGGTGTAGCCCGTGACGGCTCCCAGAAAGACGGTTACATGCCCGGCATGGAGCTGCGCGCCAAGTACACGCTGTTCACTGAAGGTTGCCGCGGCCACCTTGGCAAGCAGCTGATCAAGGATTTCAAGCTGGACGAAGGCAAAGACCCCCAGCATTACGGTATTGGCATCAAGGAACTGTGGGACATCGATCCGGCCAAACATGAGCCCGGTCTGGTAGTTCACACAACTGGCTGGCCGTTGAGCGAGTCCGGCAGCACCGGCGGCTCGTTCCTGTATCATCTGGAAGGCGGTCAGGTTTATGTCGGTCTCATCACCGACCTCAGCTACAGCAACCCGCACCTGAGCCCGTTCGAAGAAATGCAGCGCCTGAAGCATCATCCGGAGATCAAGAAATATCTGGAAGGTGGCAAGCGCGTGGCCTATGGCGCCCGGGCTATTACCAAGGGCGGTTACAACGCACTGCCCAAGATGAGCTTTGCCGGTGGCCTGCTGCTTGGCTGTGATGCCGGAACGCTCAACTTTTCAAAGATCAAAGGCTCCCACACGGCTATGAAGTCCGGCATGCTGGGCGCTGAAGCCGTTTTCGAAGCCCTGAAAGATGGCAAGACAGGTGAAGAAATCACTAGTTTCGCTAAGCGTTTCGAAGACAGCTGGCTGTACAAGGAACTTTACGCTGAGCGTAACTTTGGCCCGTCTATCCACAAATTTGGCAGCGTGATTGGTGGCGCCATCGCATTCTTCGAGCAGAACATTCTGCGTGGAAGCCTGCCCTTCACCTTCCACGATACCACGCCCGATTATGCGACCATGAAGCCGGCGGCTGACTGCAAGCAGATCAGCTACCCCAAGCCGGATAACAAGTTGACCTTCGATCGGCTGTCCTCGGTGTTCATTTCAAACACCAACCACGAGGAAGATCAGCCAGTACACCTGAAACTGACCGATCCGGATATCCCGTTGAAGGAAAACCTGCCCAAGTACAACGAGCCGGCACAGCGTTACTGCCCGGCGGGCGTGTATGAAGTTATTGAGGCGGAAGACGGCAGTGGTAAGAAGTTCCAGATCAATGCCCAGAACTGCGTTCACTGCAAGACCTGTGACATCAAGGATCCTGCCCAGAACATTACCTGGGTAACACCGGAAGGTGGCGGCGGCCCGAATTACCCGAACATGTAACCACGCCACGCAAGTGAAAAAGGGCCAGATTTCGATCTGGCCCTTTTTTTGGCTCTATGCCGTCAGCGTTCTTCAGGCGTAAAAAAACGGCCCCCGAAGGAGCCGCTTTTCATCAACCTTTCGGAAGCGTTCAGTGCACGTGGCCGTGCTCTTGCTCTTCGTCGGTCGCTTCGCGAGCTTCTACCACTTCAACGTCGAAGTGCAGAGTCTGGCCCGCCAGCGGGTGGTTGGCATCGATGGTGACGGTTTCTTCGCTGACTTCAACCACACGAACAACCTGAGGGCCGCCCGGAGTCTGTGCCTGGAACTGCATGCCCGGCTCGATGGTATCTACGCCTTCGAAGGCAGAACGCGGAACCGGCTGGATCAGCTCTTCGTTAACTTCGCCGTAGCCTTCACCTGGCGCTACAGAAACTTTAACCTGATCGCCAGCGTTCTTTTCGTTCAGCGCACTTTCCAGTCCACCGATAATGTTCTGTGCACCTTCCAGGTAAGACAGAGGCTCGCGACCTTCTACACGGGAGGAGTCAAGCTGCTCTCCCTGGTCGTTGGTGAGCGTGTAATGGATGGTGACAACACGAGGTTGGGCCATGTGATCTCCTTGCGTGTCGCAATGACTGTGTATTTAGGATGTAGGCAATCGAAAGTGATCGTGAACAGCCAGACTGCACAGAGGGACTAACGACCACCGGGCCTCGTTAGAGAGCCAGGCTCGGTAACAAGAAAGAAAGCACAGTTTAACAAGTGACAGACTGCGTTTTCTACCTTCTTTGTGGGGGCAGGCTACAGGTTTTCAACCGCCCTGCCCGATTTTCCAGAATTTTCCGTGGCTCACCACCCCCAACTGTGGCTCACCATCGATTGTACGCTCTTCCGCCAGGCCCGCCAGATCATAAAACGCTGAGGTAACCAAGCGGGCTTCTACACCATGGCGAATCAGAACGACCGGCCTTGGCTCCTCGCTGTCGGGATAATTTTCCACGGTCAGGGGATGATCCTCACCAATTTCGACCGTCTCCCCCATATTGGTGGTCACCGTCAGATTCCTGCTGTCATCCTCGCCATGCGCGCTCAGGGTATGCGCCAGCAAAGGGGCATCTTCAACCCTGATACGCCATTTTTCGACCGGTGTCACCAGGTAGTGCTCGCCGTCCTGCTCACGGCGCAATATTGTGGAAAACAGCTTAACGGTGGCTTCCCGCGCTATCGGCTCGCCCTGATACACCCACTGGCCATCACGGGTGATCACCAGGTCCATATCGCCCGACAGTTCGGGGTGCCATTTATCAATGGGCGGCAAAGTTCGATTCTCAGCATTTTGCGTGACGGCCTTTTCAATATCGTCTGGTTTTCCGCTCACAAGCACCTCCCCTGTTGCACGTTGGCTTCCGAAGCTAAAGTCCTCGCATCCACTCAGCTCTGAGCGGCACGGCCCCTGGCTGTGTGATGGCAAGGTTGACCTGGTCCAGCAAGCGTTGCTTGTCTTTACCCAGAGTTCCCTTCAGGACGAGATAGTTTGAAGCGTGGTCGCTCCGGAAAATGGTGTTGTCGAGCTCAAGATGCTCAAGAAACACCCGAATTTCTTCAAACAGACTTTGCTGACTGAGTGGCACAAAATCATCACCAAACCCTTCTCGGAACCGTTCCTCACCCTGGGGGAAGCTAACCACCAGGGTAGACAGGTAATCCGGCTGAGTTTCGTTGCACAAAGTCGCTGTATTGATCGCGTGTTGCCGGGACAGGCTTTCACCACCCAAACCGTTGAGCACCATTACCGAACTGGTGAGACCGGATTCTTTGATTTTGGCCAGCGCCGATCGTGTCGACTCCCAGGTTTCGCCCTTGTTCACCCTGCGCAACACTTCGTCGTCACCAGACTCCATCCCTACGTAGAGAATCCCGAGCCCGGCATCGCGAAGCTCAGCCAACTCCTGCACCGATTTCCGAGCAAGATTTCGTGGCAGGCAGTAGCTGGATACACGCTCAAGCCCCGGAAATGCGCGCTTGAGTTCCGAAAGAATCTCGAGCAACCGGCGCGTTGGCAATACCATGGCATCGCCATCCGCCAGAAACACCCGGGGTACACTGCCAAACGCTTTGGCAGCCTTATCGATGTCGGCTCTGACATCGTCTGGCTTTCGGGCCCGGAATTTCTTCTGGGGCTGAGTGTACATTTCGCAGAATGTGCATTGGTTCCAGGAACACCCGTTGGTCACTGGCAGGATGAGGGACTTTGCCTCACTGGGCGGCCGGAATACCGGTTCAACATAGTCAATGGGAAAGCTGTACATAAGAGCTCGGCGTTGGTTTCGAGAATGGATATACCAGATAAATCAGGGCAGAAACTGGGCTTTCACGTCCGCACACCCCGGGCCAACAACGGGCATATCGAGTAGCACCGCCTGGGAGGTCATAAACGGAATACCTTTGCGGTGGCCATCAACCAGCAGGGTCGACAGACTACCCACCAGAGGCATGTGAGAAACCAGCATCAATGGCGATTCGTGATTCTCCAGCAGTGCATCGAGGCAACGGCCGGGGTCATCATCCGGGGTGATAAAGAGTTTCTCCTGCACCGGGCAGTTCAGGACCTCTGACACGATAGCGGCCGTTTGCCGCGCACGGGTTAAAGGGCTGCACCAGATAACGCTGGGCCGCCAGGGCGATTCTGCAATCTGGGAAGCCACGGCGGCAACGCCTGCACGACCGGTCTCGGTCAGCTCTCTATCCTGATCCCGGGTGTGCCATCCTGCTTCACCGTGGCGCATGATGATCAGATGCACAACACTCCCTCCTCTCTCAGGACGCCACTCTACTGGGCAATCGTTCGTGGCAGGATAAACTCAACGTCGGAGTTCTGGACGGCCATCATGAGACTGCTAATGACGGCGTTGATAGAGGCATTCTCGTACAGTATTTCATAGAGCCCCCGTACCAGCGGCATGTAAATGCCGATCGAATCGGACTTTTCACGCACAAGTTTCAGCGTGTAGATCCCTTCTGCTACCTGACCGAGCTCCCGCGCGGCGTCGTCCAGCTGTTTACCTTTGCCGACAGCGTACCCAACACGGAAATTACGACTCTTGTTGGAGGTGCAGGTGGCAATCAGGTCGCCCACGCCCGCCAGCCCCATAAAGGTCATCGGATTGGCTCCGAGGCTCACGGCAAACCGACTCATCTCCGCCAGCCCGCGCGTTATCAGCATGGCTTTGGCGTTTTCGCCCAGATCAAGGGCAGACGCAAGGCCAGCCACAATGGCATAAATATTCTTCAAGGCACCGGCAAGTTCAACGCCATAAACATCAACGTTGGCGTATACCCTGAAATACTCACAGCCCAGAAGATCCTGAACGGCGCGGCGAACTTCGGGATCTTTAGCCGCAATCACGGTTGCCGTGAGTTCCCGGTTAACAATTTCACCAGCGAGATTGGGACCGCTCAGCACGCCGGAGCGACACCGTGGAATCTCTTCCAGAAGGATCTCGCTCATCAGTTTGAAGCCATGCTCCTCGATACCTTTGGTCAGGCTGATGACAATCTGCCCGTCCCGGAATGTCTTACTGTTATCGCGAATAACCGAACGAAAAGCTTTCGAGGGAATAGCAACGAACACGACGTCTGACTTGCTGACCGCGTCAGCGATATCGGTCGTTGGCTGTATATCGCCTTCCAGAACGATGCCGGGCATGTAGCGGGCATTGATACGGGTGGTACGAATCTCATTGGCCTGATTCTCATCGCGCATCCAGAAGTGCACGGTATGGCCGTTTTCACCCAGCACTTTGGCGATGGCGGTACCAAAGCTACCACCACCGAGCACCGTTACGTTCTGTGAATTCGCCATATCTTTCATGGGCGTTGCTTTATCAGGCATATCCCTTCCGTTTGTTGATGTCGGACAAGACCCCGCAGCAGGAGGTGGCCCAGCTTTAGCCGGGTTCCTCACACTCCAGGGCACGCACCAGATTCTTGAATTCTTCCCGGTTTTTACTGTTCATTCCCATCAATACCTTATGGGCGTCCAGCACTTTGTCACGTACTTGCTGTTCGCTGGCTTTAAGCACGGGAATTTCTTCAAGCTCTTCAATTCGGGATGCAGGCTCGCGGACAATTATAAAGATCTTGTCGAAGCCCATGGAGGAAATTATGCGGGTAATATCGGGGTTGGTGGAAATCAGTGTCGGCAAGAAGTGGCTCTGTTTCTGCGCGGCCAGTGCGATCTTGGCGAGAAGCCCCAGAGTGGTGCTATCGACAATTTCCGTTTCGGTCAGATCAATAACGACGGTTTTAAACTCGGGGTCCCGCGTTATGGACTCAACCAGGTTGTCCAGCGTCGAACACAGGTTCAGCCGGATTTCTCCAATAAACTTCAGGACGTAGATTCCCTGCTTATCAGCTTGCAGGATTTTATAGCCAGCCATTTTTTTCACACTGCCACTAAGTCGACGACGTGTTATCTGACCCGATGACCGAGTCAGTTACCGATACTATCGCTATATCGTCCGGCAGCTCCGAGATATTACCTAACCCGAGAGCGTCGCTCAGCGATGCGATAGTGTGACTACCTCCTGAAACGAGTTCAAGTAGTGTCTTTTCCTTTTCATCCAGAGATTTCGCGGGAATCACCTCCAGTATACCGTCCGAAAAAAGCAACATCCGAAATGGCCGGTCCAGTTTCACCTGATACAGCTCCCATTCCGGGGCCTCAAAAAGGCCAACCGGGAGGCCACTGCCTTCGAGAAACCGTGTCTCTCCGTCCAGAAAGGAAAGAATCGGCATCGGGAAGTGAGCCCCTACCGCATAGTTCAATATTCGCTCAGAAATTGTGATTATGCCTACAAAGACCGTTACGTGTTTGCCGAGACCCGTATCGAGCAATTCGGAGTTAATGCGCTCAAGAAAGCGTTCGGGATGGAGAATATCGTCACTGGACTGTCTGCGAAGATTACGCTGCAGGCGATTGGTCAGGTTTTTCAGAAGCACCGTAACGAATGCTGAGCTGGCACCATGGCCGGATACATCTGCGATGTATACCAGCACTTTGTCTTCGGTCAGGCGGAAATAGTCAAGGAAGTCCCCGCTCAGGTACAGCGACGGCTTGATCAGATGGTCAACGTGCAAGCCCGACAGTTCAAGCTTGTGGTCCGGCAACATTTTGAGCTGAACCTTCCTGCCGGCGTTTTGATCCGCCCTCAGTTCTGAAATCCCGCTGCGCAGATCCCGGTTGGCTTCTTCAAGCTCCTGACGATAAAGCTGGTTCAGGCGGTTCACGCGAACCCGGTCCAACAGCTTGCCGACGACATCATCCAGGGCACATTTGTCGTCATTGCATGGTTTGAGCACCACATCTGCAGCACCGGCACGAAGTAGCTGGACGACCTCACAACTTGAGGAGCTGGTAGTGCATGCGACAATCGGGGTAAAGCTTTCAGCCTGGTCCAGACGGCGGGAAAGATCCCGGATGGCCTCCGGTGAAAGGTCGGCAAAGATGACATCGGGGATGACGTCGTTAAACAGGCAGCGGGCAGCACTCAGGTCCGGATAACCGGTCACGTAGAAGCCTCTGGCCTCAAGGTAGCGTGACAAATCGGAACGGGCCTGTTCGTCGGCGTCAATAATCAGTATGCGCTCAGTGCGCGAGGTCATGTTGATGGCCTTAAACTACCAGCGATAAAAGAAAAACCGGCTTGATAACGCCTATTCTGGCATGACCCTGTGATATAACAAGGCCAGACTGATCATTTTGGGAGATTTGTAACTATGCGACGTGCTGTCAATGATTTGCTCGGTGCCTACGACAAGCTGATCATGGACCCGGTTCATGGCGGCATTCCGCTCTACCGGCACGAAATACAGGTTATTGACCACCCGCTGTTCCAACGGCTGCGTAACATCTGCCAGAACGACATTCTGAGCCTGGTGTTTCCCGGGGCCACCCATTCCCGCTTTCTTCACAGCATCGGCGTGATGCATGTGGGCACTCGAATGTTTCGCTCGATGATCGACGCCTACCTGAGGGAGCGTCAGCTCAGCGAGCGGACGGATCTGAGCCTGAGCCAGCTGGACGCCATTGACTACCTGGCCAAGGTGATCCGGCTGGGCTGTTTGCTGCACGACAGCGGCCATTCCAGCTTTTCTCACCAGTTCACCCAGGCCCGGCGTATTCGTGACCTGATGTCCCGGCCCCAGCGATTCCTGGATCTGTGGAAGGGCGTGGACTACACGCAGTATCACCCGGAAGAACCGGACGAACTGGAGCACGAACACTACTCGGTGCGGGTCGCCCATGAGGTACTGTCTGCGGTTGACCTGGAAGGCGCAGGTCTGAACCCGGAAGACGTCATTGGCATCATGGAGACCACTCAGGTCACACCCAGCGACACCTTCTGCCGGCACGCACATACCTTCTGGGGCTTCATAGCGGGAGACGATGCCATCGCCGGCTCGTTAACCCGACAGGATGTACCCGACCTGGTGATGGGCCTGCTGTCGTCTATCGTATCGGGTGAGATAGATGCAGACCGGGCGGATTATATGCTCCGGGACGGCTTTCACAGCTCCGTGACCATCGGCGGGTTCAATCTGGACCACCTGCTCAGCAACCTCCGGTTTGGCTGGGATGTATCGGAACCCTGGATGGGGTTGGCGATCACCCAGAAAGGCCTGGGGGCGCTGGAAGACTTTGTTTACAGCCGGTATCAGATGTACAGGAAGGTCTACGCCCACAAGACAGCACTTGGATTTGACTGGCTTCTGCGGGAGGCCATCAATGAAGTGCTGGAAGATGCCGAGAGTTTCGAGTGGATTGATACGTGTCTGAGCGACATGAACTTCTTCGCCGAACTGACCGACAACTTCTTCTGGGAGGCCTTCCGGAAAGTAGCGCGGCGGCAGCCCAAGAGTTATTCGTTCTGCATTGTGAACCGGGTAAAACTGAATCACCTGGATACCCGGGAGAATATGAGCAAGCCTGAAATTCACGCACACAGTCACTGGTTGGCCGGCGAGCTGGGAATGGATGCCGATAACGTAGTGACCTGCTCCATGCGGGCCCGCTTCTCGAACATCCAGGACAATTTCAACGGCATCAAGGTACTGGTCAAAAATCCGATTACCCGGGAGCGGTCGCTGCGCAAAATCACCGATGTCAGCGCGTTCTTCTCCAAATTTTCGGACGGCACCATCACCCACTTCTACCGTCGGCCGGAAGTCGCCGTTACCATAGGTGCCGACCTGACCGAATAACGCGGTTAGCCAGCCTGCATGGCTTCGACCAGCCGGCTGGCACTTTCCCAGGCCCCTTCTACTCTTCCCCCGGCCAGCCAGTCGCCGGCCAAACCAATGCCCCGTTCGGCATCCAGCAGGTAGCCCGGTTGCTCCTGAGCGACCGAACGTGCGTACAGCCATCGATGAGCGACTGTCGCCCCGGAGGTGCCGCGATAACCGGTAATGTTCTGGAATTCAGCCAACAGGGCGTGGCATACGTCATCAGGATTGGCGTTTATATGAGCTTGCGTCCACTCCGGGGTGGCATGCAGAACCCACCAGTGCCCGGAGTCCTCTCTACCCGGCTTCGAGGTATTGTTGGCCACCCAGTAAAGCACATCGGAATCCGGTCGCATGCCATCAAATTCGGTAAACGGGTTCTCTGTAAAATGCGCGGCCACCGCCCAGCAAGGCAGAATGTCACCAACAGGCCCTTTGATGTCTGCCGCCAGGGATTCGAGGCCGCTGGCCAGCAACAGATCTTCCGCCTGAGCGGGGGGCGCCGTGATAATCACCTGATCAAAGGCGCCCTGATGTTTGCCCTCAGTGCAAAACAACTGCCACTGCCCGCCTTCTCTGACCAGTCGTGCAATGCGCACCTGGGCCAGAAGCGTGACATGCTCGGATAGTCCTCGCGTGATGGCGGTCATTCTCGGAACACCTACGTACCGGGCTTCCTCGGGAAAGCGCTGCCAGCACTTATCAGCGCCCTGAAAGCCAAGGCTTGCCTGCCACTCAGCGAAGCTTCCCGCTCCGGCGAAGTCACCCAGGAACTTCAGAAACTGCGGATGCCGCGCCGTGAAATACTGTGCCCCGATGTCTGCAGAGCCATCCCCAACCCGTTTCGACGCCATGCGCCCACCCGGCCCGCGACTTTTTTCAAAGACGCTGACATGATGGCCTGATTGACCAAGCAGAATCGCGGAAGTTAAACCCGCCAACCCTGAACCGATTACGGCAATACTGCGTATTGGAGTGGTGTCTGACATTACTTTAAGCATGGCGATTTATGACCCGAGTTAATTACTGGCTTACAAACATTCTGAGATGGTTCGACTCTGAAGCTGGATCGGATCACCTTGACACGGCGTCCCGAAAGTTCAACTGGATCAGAGTCCTGCCCTTTATAGCGCTGCATCTGGCCTGCTTGCTGGCATTCTATACCGGCGCCAGCTCATTTGCGGTGGGATTTGCCATTACCTTTTTTCTGATCCGGATGTTCTCGATCACCGGTTTCTATCATCGTTATTTTTCACACAAAACATTCAAAACCGGCCGAAAGGCGCAATTCGTCTTTGCCGTGCTCGGTGCCAGCTCCGCTCAGCGGGGGCCGCTTTGGTGGGCTGCCCACCATCGCCATCACCACCAGCACTCCGACCGCCCCGAAGATCTCCACTCGCCCCATCAGGGTGGGTTCTGGTGGTCGCACGTGGGCTGGTTTACGTGTGATGCCGGTTTTTCAATGGATGAGCGGCGGGTACGGGACTGGCTGAAATTCCCGGAACTCCGGTTCATCAACCGGTTTGATTCGCTGGTGCCGGCCGTATTTGCCGTGATCATCTACCTTTTAGGCGAAGCCCTTGCCATCTGGGCCCCTGGTTTAGGGACTGACGGCCTGCAACTCCTGGTCTGGGGCTTCTTCATCTCCACTGTCGCACTGTTTCACGCCACCGTCTCAATTAACTCGCTGTCTCATGTCTGGGGCAAGCGTCGGTTTGAGACCAACGACGACAGCCGGAACAATTTCTGGTTGGCGTTGCTGACCCTGGGTGAAGGCTGGCACAACAATCATCACCGCTGGCCCCAATCAGTTCGTCAGGGCTTCCGCTGGTACGAAATTGACATCACTTGGTACGGCCTCTGGATTCTTTCCAAACTGGGAATAATCTGGGACCTGAATCCGATTCCAGCTCACATCATGAAAGAAACCATTGAAACCGACCGAAACCGAGTAAGGACGCCTTGAAAATGACTCCTTCTGACAATGTTGTGGAAGTTGGCTCCCGCGAACGGGCCCTGCAGATGGTTCTGGACAAGTTCTGCCGCCTTTTCAACCAGCTGGACAAAGGCAATCTCAGCCAGTTGCCTGTGGTATATGGTGAAGACATTCAGTTTCAGGACCCGTTCGGAAAGGTGGCCGGGCTTGACGCTTTGACCGAGTACATGGCCGGAGCCTATCGCAATGTTCTGCACTGCCAGTTCCGTTTCGGTGATCCCGTCATTCAGCAGCGCTGGTGTAGCATTCCCTGGGTAATGGAATTGCGCCACAAGCGAATAAATCATGGGCGATCCGTCTTCGTTGACGGAATCAGCCACCTGGAAATCCGGGACGGCAAGGTCCGTTTCCACAGGGACTACTTCGACGCCGGTCAACTGCTTTACGAGAATCTTCCAGTGGTTGGCAGCGCGATTCGTTGGGTCAAGAGGCAGGCAGGATGAGCAAGCGGCTTGAAGCAACGTCGAACGTTTGGCTCACCGGGGCTTCATCCGGTATTGGCGCAGCCCTGGTAGAGGAGCTGGCGTCTCGTGGGCATAACCTGATCATCAGCGGACGCCGCCAGGAGGCGCTGGATGAGCTGGCCAACGGCTGGCCTGACCAGATTGTTACGGCAAGGGCCGATACCACCAGCCAGACCGATCTCGCTGCCATTGCGGATCAGTTGGTCCGTTTTGGCGATCTCGACATGGCCATTCTCAATGCCGGCACCTGCGAATATCTTGAGATTGCCGACTACGACAGCGCGGTGATCGAGGCGAATCTCACCACCAATGTGCTCGGTACCGCGCGCTGCCTGGATATCGCCTTGCCTGCACTGCGGGCCACTCGAGCCAAGGGTAAACCGGCCACATTGGTGATTGTCAGCTCCTCAGCCTGGTGGTTTCCATTCAGCCGTGCCGAAGGCTATGGAGCCTCCAAAGCCGCCCTGACCTACTTTGCGCAATCGCTCCGGGCAGATCTCGCCGCAGAAGGTATAGACGTGGTGGTTGTGTCTCCGGGCTTTGTCAAAACACCCCTGACGGACCGGAACGATTTCCCCATGCCGTTTATGGTGAGCGCTGAAGAAGCGTCAAAACGAATCCACGATGGGCTGGCCAAAGGTAAGAGCGACATTGCCTTTCCCCGGCGGTTTACATGGTTGCTGAAAGCCCTGGGCGCCCTCCCTCAGAGCCTGATTGACCGGATGGCGGCCGCCATGGCCCGCAGCGCTGACAACAAATCTTGAAAGAGCTTTTTACAGGAACAGATTGCATGAATCAGGAACGCCAACGCATTGCGGTGATTGGTGCCGGAGTATCCGGCTTGACGGCCGCCTGGCTGCTCAGTGAACACCACGACGTAGAACTGTTCGAAGCCGCGGATTACGCCGGAGGCCATACCAATACCGAAAAGGTAGAGGCCGGTGGGCGCACCTGGCCGGTAAACACTGGTTTTATCGTGTTCAACGACTGGACCTACCCCAACTTCATCAAACTGATGGACCGGCTGGGTGTCGCCTCTGAAGTCAGTGACATGAGCTTTAGCGTGGACTGTCACAGCACCGGGCTACAGTACAACGGTACCAGTCTGAACACCTTGTTTGCCCAACGCAGAAACCTGCTGAACTTGAATTTTCTGAAAATGATCCGGGAGATTCTCCGGTTCAACAAGGAATCCCGGGCTGATCTGGCGGACGGCCAGATTCCTGAGGGGGAAACCCTCGGCGAGTACCTGAATCGCAACCGCTACAGCCGTTACTTCCGTAAGAATTATATTGTGCCCATGGGCGCGGCTATCTGGTCCGCCCCGGAAATCATTCTGGAGCAGTTTCCGATCCGGTTTTTCCTGCAATTTTTCAACAACCACGGCATGCTGTCAGTCGATGACCGTCCCACCTGGCGCGTAATTTCGGGGGGCTCCGCCACCTATGTCACCCGTATGATGGAGCGGCTGGGCGACAAGACCCACCTGAACAGTCCGGTTTCCGCCATCCAGCGTGATGACGACGGCGTGACGATTGTCTCCAATGGCCAAAGTCACCGCTTTGATCAGGTAATCCTGGCGTGTCACAGTGACCAGGCCCTGGCCATGCTGGCCGATCCGACTGATGAGGAGCGCGCAATCCTGGGTGCCATTGCCTATCAGCAGAATGATGTGGTTTTGCACACCGACGCCAGCGTGCTGCCTTCAAACCGGCTGGCCTGGGCGGCGTGGAACTACATGATGCCGGAGCATAGTACACGGCCGGTCTCGGTCACCTACAATATGAACATATTGCAGAATTTCGACGATGCACCTGAAACTTTCTGTGTCACCCTGAACCGGAGCCAGGACATTGCCCCGGACAAGGTCATCAAACGTTTTGAGTACGACCACCCGGTATTTACTCTGGACGCCGTGGCGGCCCAGGAGCGCTACGATGAAATCGGCAACCGCCATCGCACCCACTACTGCGGAGCCTACTGGTTCAACGGTTTTCATGAAGATGGCGTGCGCAGCGCACTGCGGGTGACCAAAGCCTTTGGTGTGGAGCTCTGAACATGGCCAGCGAATGGCTAGAAGGAACTATAAGACATCGCCGTAAATTACCGGTACAGCACGAGTTTCAGTACAATATTGGCATGCTGGCACTGGACCTGGATGAATGGTTCAGCGTAACTGGCGTGAGCCCGTTCTTTTCCCTCGAGCGATTCAACTGGCTTGGCCTGAGCCGTCAGGATTACCTGGACCCGCACGAGCCCGATCTTCGTCAAGCCGTGATCAAGCGGGTTCAGGCCGCTACTGGCTGGGCGCCGGACGGTCCCATTCAGCTGATCACTCACCCCCGCTATCTGGGCTATGTGTTCAATCCAGTCAGCTTTTACCTGTGCTATGCCGAGGGGCAACGCCCGGATCAAGGCGACATTCCCAGAGTGATTCTGGCGCAGATCACCAATACGCCCTGGAAACAGCGACACGTATACTGCCTGGAGTGCCAGCAGCCCGGCGCCGGTGACGCGGGGAGCTGGAAAACCGAACGCTTTGCCTTCAGCAAACGCT
The DNA here is from genome assembly GCA_035303925.1 of Marinobacter sp. Lineage (GTDB taxonomy): Bacteria > Pseudomonadota > Gammaproteobacteria > Pseudomonadales > Oleiphilaceae > Marinobacter. The sequence continues at coordinate 14,641 of DATGQY010000111.1, forward strand.
TCCATGTGTCACCGTTCAACGGCATGAACCAGCACTATCAGTGGCTGTTCAGCTTTCGTGGACCGGAACTGCGCATCCACATGAATGTGGAGGAAGAAAATAGAAAACATTTTGATGCCACACTGGTAGTCCAACGTACCGCACTCGATCGTACAACCCTGCACAGAAGCCTGCGACGGTTTCCACTGGAAACCCTCAAAGGCGTTGCCGGCATTTACTGGAACGCCCTGAAACTGAAGCTCAAGGGAGCGCCCTTCTACACCCACCCGGACAAACTCGACGCACAGGATGCGGCGTACCGGAGAGGGATAGAAGATCAGGGCCTGGATATCAGTGAACCGCCCGCATTGACACGACCGGATACAGCATCTGCAGGAAGGGTAAGCTCATGGAGAACCTGAACACCTCCGTTGGAACGCAAGGCGCCGCCAGCGAGCGGCTGCCACTGATCAGCCGCATTGCCCGGCAACTGGTTTGCCATCAATTGGCACAATTGGGCCACGGGACACTGGTCATTCGAGAGGCGGGTTTTGAAGACCGGGTGTTCGGGGATAACGACAGCCGCTACCCGGCAGCAGAACTGATAGTGCATAACCACAGTACCTGGCGTGACCTGGTGACCGGAGGCAGCGTGGGCGCCGCTGAATCCTATGTGACCGGCGACTGGAGCTCGCCTGATCTGGTTGCCCTCCTGCGCTTCTTCACCCGCAATCTGGATACCATGAACGCTTTCGAGGACAAGTTCAGCTGGATCAGCAAGCCTGCCCTCAAAGGCCTGCACTGGCTCAACCGAAATACCCCGGAAGGTTCCCGCAAGAACATCAGCGCCCATTATGATCTGGGTAATGACTTGTTCAGCCTTTTCCTGGACCCGACCATGATGTACTCGTCCGCCATTTATCCGCGTGAAGAGTCCACCCTGGAGGAAGCGGCCGTCCACAAGCTTGACGTGATCTGCCGAAAGCTGGACTTGCAGCCTGGCGACAAAGTAATGGAGATCGGCACCGGCTGGGGCGGCTTTGCCATTCATGCCGCCAAGCACTATGGCTGTCATGTCACCACAACAACCATCTCAAAGGAGCAGCTGGAGCTGGCCCGTGCCCGGGTGCAAGCAGACGGCCTGGAAGATCGAATCACCCTGCTGTTTGATGACTACCGGGACCTGACCGGCCAGTTTGACAAAGTGGTCTCCATCGAGATGATTGAAGCAGTCGGCCCACAATTTCTGGACAGCTATCTGGCCCAGATCAGTGCGCTGCTGAAGCCGGACGGTCTAGCGTTGGTTCAGGCCATCAATATGCCGGAGCAGCGCTACGACCGGGCCCTCAAGAATGTGGACTTTATTCAGCGCTACATCTTCCCGGGCAGCTTTATCCCCTCATTTGGCACCATTCTGGCGTCCATGCGGCGCGGTTCAGATCTGGTGCTCACCCAGGCAGAGGATTTTGGCTTCCATTATGCCCGTACCCTGCATGATTGGTGCGATCGCTTCATGGCCAATCGCAATGCACTGGCGGAGCAGGGTTACGACACGGCTTTCCAGCGCCTCTGGCATTTCTATTTCGCCTACTGCGAAGCCGGGTTCAGTGAGCGTGCGATCGGCGTGGCGCACTTGCTGATGGCCAAGCCCGCCAACAAGCGCGCCAACATCATCAGCCTATGATCACCTCACAAACCCGCCGCAATGTTCTGAACTTTGTGCTGTTCCAGGCTGGCTGGTTTGCGTGCGTGCTTTTCCCGGGTCTTCCGGCTGCCGGCCTGGTCGCGCTCTTCCTCGGGGTCCATTTCCTTTTGGTGAGCACCCATCGCTTTGCGGAACTGCAGTTTATTGGTGTGGGTGTGGTGCTCGGAGGGCTGATGGATACCCTGTGGTTCCGTACGGGCGTAATGGGAATTGAAGGCACTGACGATATTCTGGCTGCGCCACCGTGGTTGATTGCTATCTGGGCAATCTTTATGACCACCCTCTGTCATTCGCTTGACTGGGTGGGACAGCGCAAATGGCTGCCCTTCGCACTCGCGCCCTTTGCTGGCGCACTGGCGTACTGGTCGGCCAGCAAACTGGGTGCAGTTATTCTGCCCGACCTTACCCTGTCACTCGTGGTCATTGCCCTTGGTTGGTTTGTTTTGTTTCCGCTGCTGTTGTTCATCCGCAAACATATGTACACGGAGCTGGCTCAATGATTGCGCATTTGGCGAAACTTGCGGTGCCATTGATCATCGCTATGCCTGTTCATGCCTCTGACGTCTTTGAATTCCGTGGCATAGCTAAAGCGATAGACAACGACGAGGTTCTATACCAGGAGCTTCACCGCGTCACCGGCACATGCCGGGATAACCTGTTCCTCCCCGGAGAGCATCAGGTGGACTACCGCAAAGGTTCCAGTGAAAACACCTTCGCGAGCAAGCGTCTGCAATACGGAGCCGCTTCGGCCAGACCCAGTATCGATTTCAGGCAACCGGATTTTAATGAGCAGTTACAGATCCGTTATCCAGACGCAAACAACGTCGACATACACTGGCAACCACCAGCAGGAGCAGCAAAGAATTTCAGTGTGACGTTTGATGAAAGCCTGGTGGTAGACGCAGGGTTCGATCATTTCGTCAGGGCCAACTGGCCGTCTGTTGTTGCCGGTGAATCGCTGCCATTCCAGTTCCTGGCACCCACTCGCGGGGACCATTATGGCTTTGTACTGGAGCCCGCCGGGGTATCCGATGTGGATGCCGAGGTGTTGATCCAGATTCGCCCCACCAGCCTGGTACTGCGCTTTTTGGTCGACCCCATCATTCTCGGTTACAACCGGAACGGCGCACTCACACACTACAAAGGCCTGACCAATATCCGAGCCGACTCCGAAAACAATCACACCGCCCATATCCGGTATCAAGTGACCCAATACCCGGAGTGTGAACTGACATCCCAAGGGTGAGTCTCTGGCCACACAGCATCACCGCGACTGTGTGATAAACTCCCGGGCAAACTGAACCGGAGACTCCACAGCCATGATGTTCGTGTCATTCAACGTCAACAGTATCCGCACTCGCCTGCACCAACTCGAAGCGGTGATAGATCAGCTCAATCCTGACTTCATCGGCCTTCAGGAAACCAAGGTCAGAGATGAGGAATTTCCGGAGGATGAAATTCGGCAACTGGGCTACCACGTTCATTTCCATGGCCAAAAGACCCATTACGGCGTAGCCCTGTTGTCCCGACAAGCCCCGGATGAGGTGCTGAAGGGCTATCCGACAGACACCGACGATGCCCAGCGCCGCCTGATCACCGGTCGCTTTACGGTTAACGGTGAGCCGCTGACCGTGATCAACGGCTATTTTCCTCAGGGCGAAAGCCGCGACCACCCGGTGAAGTTCCCGGCCAAACAGAAGTTCTACGCCGACCTGATGGCGTACCTGGACGAACTGGCGAAGCAACCGGGCGATGTTGTTGTTATGGGCGATATGAACATTTCGCCAACGGACAGTGACATTGGTATTGGTGCCGATAATGCGAAACGGTGGCTGCGTACCGGGAAATGCAGCTTCCTGCCGGAAGAACGTGAATGGTTGAGCCAGGTTGAGGGCCGTGGATATACCGACGTGTACCGCTATTTGCATCCGGATGAAGCCAACACGTTCAGCTGGTTTGACTACCGGAGCAAAGGCTTCGAGCGAGAGCCCAAGCGCGGCCTGCGCATTGATCTGATCATGGCAAACGACCGTTTGTTGAGTAAGGCGAAAGCGGCTGGCGTTTGCTATGACGTTCGCGCCATGGAACGCCCCTCCGACCACTGCCCGGTGTGGGCAAGCTTCGAACTTTGACGGATCGATAAACGGGCTATGAAGAAAGTCAAAACCAGGGATCGGATTCTCGGCACCAGCCTGCAGCTGTTCAATAGCCTGGGCGAACCCAATGTCACCACCTTGCTGATATCGGATGAATTGGATATCAGCCCCGGTAACCTTTACTACCACTTTAAAAGTAAGGGAGACATTGTCGAAGAATTGTTTGACAGCTTTGAAGCCGAAATGCTGGATCTGCTGGCCGTTCCGGAAGACGCTGAGATTCCGCTGGACCAATTCAGCTTCTTCCTGCACCTGCTGTTCGAGGCTGTCGCCCGTTACCGATTCATGTATCAGGACCTGGTTAATGTGCTCTCACGCTACAGCCAACTGCAGGCCCGGTTCCGGCGCATTCTGAAGAAAAAGAACCAGGCTTTTCATTTCCTGTGTCAGAGTTTCAGACGGCAGGGGATTATGGAGATAGGCGCAACCGAGCTCGAATCCATGTGCCAGCAACTGACGCTGACCGCCTGCTACTGGAGCAGCTTCGATACCCTATCGCATCTGGATGACCGGGAGTCCGTAGACCCCGGCAAAGGGGTCTACCAGATGTTGCATCTGATACTCCCCTACCTGACTGAAGAGGAGCAGGAGCAGGTCAGACTGACCAGCGAGGCATATCTCTGAGGGCGAGCTTCGGAATCTACTCCTCGTCATCACCCGCTGCAGACCGGCCACCCCGCAATCTGGCCAATTCACTTTCCAGAGATTCGATACGACGTTCAAGCGCTTCAATGTCTTCGCTGCGATGAATACCCAGCCTCCTGAGCGCGCCAGACACCCTTAGGTCAAACATGTGCTCAAGCTTATCCCAGGTGCCCGTGGCACGTTCGCGCACTTCGCCCACCCGGTCTTCCACGGTCCGGATCTGCTTACCGACAACACCCCGGGTTCTGGATTCCAGTTGTTCGCCTTCCTGAACCAGGCGATCGAAGAATTTGCCGGCGTCTTCCTCGGCTTTGGTAAATGCCCCAAGCCCGGCTAACCAGATTTGACGGGCAGAATCCTTGATTTTCGTAGGCAGTTGCGGATCATTCTCTGGATTTTGGTCGTCTTGGTCAGACATGAATACCTCTTGGGAGCGGGCAATGGAGTTCGGTTCTATTGTATTACAGCCATTCGATGATTTCAGTGCCTAAGATTGCAGGGCTGAAACCCGCACAGCGACAGGCTGCAATATAAACAGTGACGGGATATGAAAAAATGTTTTCAAAGGAAAGAGGCGCCTGCTTGAACTGCTCAAAATATGGTCAATACTTCACGTTACCGGTGTCCCCGTTGATGCCGGTTTGTCTGGAAGTCTTTCATGGATACTACTCGCACGCCTCTGCCCGGCATCCCATGCCGGGCTTTTTTTGTTATTATCACGCCCCATTATATCCTTATTCCAAAACCAACCACTCCATTGGAGCCTGTAGATGATTGATATTGCCTGGAGCCAGTTCACACCTGGCGCTGCCCTCACGGGCGGCATTCTGATCGGCCTTGCGGCGGCCAGCTTCCTTCTGCTCAACGGCCGTATAGCAGGTATCAGCGGCATTCTGGGTGGGCTGCTCACTCCGGTGCGTACCGACATACTGTGGCGTGTAGCGTTTCTCGTTGGCCTGATCGGTGCGCCTGCCGTATGGCTGCTGTTCGCGGATTTGCCTTCCATAGAGATCAACGCCGGGTATCCCGCGCTGATCGTTGCCGGTTTGCTGGTGGGCATTGGCACCCGCTACGCGTCCGGGTGCACCAGCGGCCATGGTGTGTGTGGCTTGTCCCGGTTGTCATTACGCTCGCTCGTCGCCACCCTGAGTTTTATGGCGACCGGCTTTATCAGCGTTTTCGTCATTCGCCACCTGATCGGAGCCTGATGCCATGAAATTTTCTTTTGCCTCTCTCTTTGCCGGCCTGGTTTTCGGTTTGGGCCTGATTGTGTCCGGTATGGCCAACCCTGAGAAGGTCCTTGGCTTTCTGGATATCGCAGGGTTGTGGGACCCATCCCTCGCGTTCGTCATGGGCGGAGCCATCATCGTTGGCCTGGTCGCCTTTACGGTTGCCCGCAAACGCACGCTGTCGTTTCTCGGCTTCAACATGAAGTTGCCGGGTAACGACCGGATTGAGAAGCGCCTGGTGATCGGCAGCATGATGTTCGGGATCGGCTGGGGCATTGCGGGATTCTGCCCGGGCCCAGGCCTGGTCGCGCTTGGCGCTGGTGAAATCAAAGGCCTGGTCTTTGTCGCTTCCATGGTGACAGGTATGATGCTGTTTGAACTCATCGAGCGTAAACGGGCATCATCGGCACATTCGCCAGATATCGACATTGCCTGACACCTGCCGGGCTGACACCTGGCCCGGCCGACTGACCACCGGAGAACTCAAGTGGACATCAGAAAAATCGACGAAGACATTTCAGTGGCACCACAGATTGCCCTGGAAGATGTAGCGGAAATTGCCCGCCTTGGCTTCAAAACTCTGGTTGCCAACCGGCCTGACCGCGAAGAACCCGGCCAGCCAGCCATGGCAGACATTGAAGCCGCAGCAGAGGAGCATGGATTGAAGTGGGTTTACCTGCCGGTTGAGTCCGGTAATGTCACCGACCAGGACGTTGACCAGTTCGCACCGATGATCCGTAATGCGGACAAGCCCGTACTCGCTTTCTGTCGCTCTGGCACCCGCTGTACCATATTATGGGCGCTCAGCGCTGCCCGTGACCACGAGCCGCAGGATCTGCTTTCCAAAGCCTACCGGGCCGGCTATGACATCACCGGATTGATCCCCCGTATGTTGAAACAGGGCAGCCAGCGTTAAAACCCAACAACCGGATAGCTCCAATGCCATATAAAGGGACTGAAAATTTCAGCCACAACCAGGCCGAACGACTCGGCATTCTGATCACCAACCTCGGCACTCCTGACGCTCCTACAACATCCGCGCTGCGCAAGTATCTGGCAGAATTCCTGTGGGATCCAAGAGTGGTTGAGGTGCCCCGTCCGATCTGGTGGTTGATCCTGCATGGCATCATTCTTCGTATTCGTCCCAGCAGAAGCGCAAAGGCTTATGCCAGTGTGTGGGAGTCGGAAGGCTCGCCTCTTTTGATCCACACCGCCAAACAGTCCGAGGGCATTCGCGAGGCTCTCCAGGACCGTTACGGCAACAATGTGGTGGTCGGCTTTGCCATGCGCTACGGCAACCCTTCGATTACCCGTGTGCTGGACGAAATGGAGCAACAGGGGGTGCGTAAACTGCTGGTACTGCCCCTCTACCCCCAGTACTCCGCCTCAACCTCGGCATCGACGTTCGATGCCATCTCCAATGACTTTACTCGCCGGCGCTGGCTACCGGATTTCAGGTTCATTTCCCATTACCACGACTTCCCGGCGTACATCGAAGCCATGGCGCAACATATTGAAGCCTGGTGGGCCGAACACGGGCGCAAACAAAAACTGATTCTGTCCTACCACGGCGTGCCCCTGAAGTATCTTCAGAAGGGCGACCCGTACCACTGCGAGTGCCACAAGACCTCACGCCTGCTGGCAGAAAGGCTTGGTTTGGGTAAAGACGACTACATGACGACCTTCCAGTCCCGATTCGGGCGCGAAGAGTGGTTGCAGCCGTACACTGACGAAACCCTCAAGTCCCTGCCTGGAACGGGAGTAAAATCCATCGATGTGTTTTGCCCGGGCTTTTCGTCGGATTGCCTGGAAACCATTGAAGAGATCAACGAAGAGAATCGTGAGTACTTCCTGGAATCCGGCGGTGAAGGCTTCGGCTATATACCCTGCCTGAACGCAACTCCCGGCCACATAAACGCATTGGTGGAGTTGGTGGAAGAAAATCTGAAGGGATGGACAATACCCGTCAACGATGCCGGGCAACTTGAAGCCAGAGCTCGCGAAGCGGAAGCCAGAAAACAGGCCACCTTCCCTGGCCGCAACGATATCTGAGCCCGAACCACGACTCACTCACCCTGTCGCTGCCCCTCCTTGGGGTGGCGGACGGCGGTAACTTCTGTCTCCTTAACCTCTCCCTCATGATCAAGGTCTGGAACCGACTGGCAGAAAGTACACTCGTCGGTGTCAACAGCTGCGCCACCGGTCTCTACATACCGCACCCGATGGCTTGCATTACCGCGATTAGCCGAAACTGAAAATCGCCGGTCTTTCCGCTGTTCCAGCTCCGTTGCTTCGTCGTTTTGATTCATGGATCACCCCGCATCATCAGGATTCAAAGAACCTGAACAACAGTGTACTGGATTCAAGCAGGAGTGTGATATCAATTGACCGGACAGGTCGAAGGAAGTTTACGCAGGATATTGATCTGAAAAGAAAATGGCGGTGGGCCAGGGATTCGAACCCCGGGACGGCTATTAACCGTCGGCGGTTTTCAAGACCGCTGCATTCAGCCACTCTGCCAGCCCACCGCATCTTTTCAGGCCGTCATTGCGACAGCGGTGTGCATGATACCGGAATCCCCTGTACTGTCAACGGTCTGAAACGAATTCGATGTAACCTGTGGGTATTTTGAAGAATTTGCGCACGGATTGAACCATCACCGACAGATAAACTAACTGTAATGAAATTCTCCGTCGCGTTTATTGTCGTAAATGATTGAAAGTTGCGTATACAACATTATTATGGACCTCAGGTTTACATGGGAAGAAGACTGAGGCCTGTTAAGTCAGGCCTGACTTTAACCCAGCCGTTTGACAAATCCGGAGATGAGAATGGATAACAGGCAATATAACGTTCAAGGCCAGGGTGGCATCCAGGTAGCTCGTGGATCCGCGACGGGCGCAATCAGCCCGGAAGCAACCAAGGTTCTGCGTAACACATACACACTCCTGGCAATGACACTTCTGTTCAGTGCCGTCATGGCAGGCGTTTCCATGAGCATTGGTCTCAGCCGCGGCGCAAGCCTCGTATGCAGCCTTGGTGCTCTGGCTCTGGTCTGGCTTGTCCTCCCGCGTACTGCCAACAGCAG